>JAFMNH010000067.1 GCA_017859335.1 Rhodothermales bacterium
CCACATGGTCGGTAATCGTTGAGCGATGCTGGTCGGCTGGCATGTCCAGGCGTACCATCTCGCCCGACTCCACATCCAGGATCACACGCTCAATGCGGAAAATGACGCTGTCGCCCGGCATCGGATACTGCCAAGACTCCAATTCAGGGTGACCCACCTGTGTATTGACCAGGTGCATGAAACCGACACCGCGACCGTCATGCTGGAACGTGGCAATCTTGCGCGAGTCCGGGGACCACTCCAGGACGGGGCGATCGCTCTTCGTCCAACCCGCATTGTTGGTGGCGTAGCCGAAGTATTCCACCCCGTCATCGGTCAGGGCCTTTTCCTCATCCGACTCCGTGTTGCGAACCCACAGGTTATGGTCACGAATAAAGGCTTCCCAGCGTCCGTCCGGTGACGGAATGTCGGTGCCGAAGCGCCACCCGAAGCCGCCTGCACCCCCACCTCGGGCCGCCTCTTCCGCTTCGCAGCGGTAGCGCCGAATATCACAGGTAAATGTCCTGCCCTCGCCCTGGAACGTGATGCGGTTTCCGTCCAACCATTCGAGGTTTGAAATGGGAATGTTGTGGGCTGTGTAGGTCTCATCGGCTACTTCGGAGACCGCTCGGGCCAGTGCGGCATGATCAAAGGCGTGTTCCTTCTCTCCTCGCCGCGCATCCACCATGAAATATTCCGTGCCGTCACTCACATCGACCGAATACCAGAATCGGTCATCATCCAGCCATGAAACACGGACCTCATCGCCGACAACGAGGGACGACGTGTAGGAAGAAAGGAAGCCTTCGGCCCAAGCATAGTCGTCATCGCTCAGCTGCTGGGCGTGCGACGGCCGGGGAAGCGCCATCAAGAAGGCAACAACAAGGATGGACAGACGGCGTACGACATGCAGAAATGGGCCGGTCGTACGGGGGGTATGCGGTGACATGATGCATCTGGATTGGTAATCAGTAACCGCAACATGCTACCCCTTGGAGGGGCCGGCAGGCGGACGGGTTTGGAAGGTCACCTCCCCGGGTGCATTTGTCAAGCGGGGAATACCTCACACCGGGTGAATGCCAGGCAGGAAAGGTGGTGTGGCTCGGGGAGATGTCCGAACATGAGGGCCATCAATCAATGGATCCGCGGAGCATTCGAGAGTTCGTCCGTGTCGTCATCGCGCCGCTTTACACCCGCCTGTTCAAGCAGTCGGCCACACCGGTCAATGGCGGACACCAGACCATCGGTAGGCTTGCCCGCCTTGATGCCGGAAACGATATCCGTTACCACATCAGCCCAGTCATCAGGATCCACCTTGGCATTGATGCCAGAATCTCCCAGGACTTCCACACGATGCTCGAAAAGCGATACCAGGATCAGGATGCCCGTCCGATCGCGTGTCTGGAAAACCTCATTCTCAAGAAACGCCTGCTGAGCACGTTTATGGACCGACTCGATCAGACGGGGGGCTGGGATCAGGATTCGTTGCACCGCGGGAATGAAATGGGCTGCCCCAGCCAACAAAAGGGCGCCGGCAATCATGGTCATTGGCATGAGCTGTGCCGACCACACCGACATGCCCCAGTCATCAGCACCCAGGACCAACCATTCATGGATCAGTAGACCGGGGATTACTCCGATCAACGCCGCCTTCCACAACGCCGATGGATAGGAACCGGAGCGCGCCACGACAACCGGCACAATTTCGCCGGACGTGCGGGACTCCGCACGCTCCACGGCATCCGAAATACGCTGGCGGTCGGCTTCGCTGAAAAGGTGTGTGGCGCTCATGGGTCGGAATGAAGATGGATGGGGATATACGTCATGTCGGTGGTCACGTTTCGTACCATTGCGAGGGTCGTAGGCGCCAAGCAGCAGCCCGACCTCGCGATGCACTTTCGGCTGGCGTACTTTGTTGACGGGAAGCACTTCAACACTCGGACGTCTCAGTCTCCACTCATCATTACCTATCCGATCTGCCCATGCCCTATCCGGATGCTGCCGCTTTCGGCGACCTGTCCGTCCTGGCGCGCCTGACTGAAGAACTCGATCGATTCAATGCCTTTGAGGGTCCCGACCCTGCCGGCAGAAACCGGGCGGCCTGGACCGAACACCTGGGCACCCGGTTGCCGCAGGAAGGCGCTGGTCTGGAAGCGGTGCTGGAGGACCTGCGGAAGTGGATTGTGCCCAATGGCTTGCGCAACGGCCATCCGGGATTCAGTGGGTGGGTGACCACATCTCCGACCACTTCCGGCACGGCCGCTGCCCTGGCCTCTACCGTGGCCGGCTCGCAACGGGTCTGGATACACACATTCAACTACCTGGAAAAACTGAGTCTTGACTGGCTCAAACAGTTGCTGGGTTTTCCGGAGAACTGGCATGGCACGTACACTACGGGAGGCTCCTCGGCCAACCTCATTGCGCTTGGAGCTGCCCGTCAGTGGGCCGTGGAACAGCAGGGATTCGATCCGTCCATGACGGGTCTGCCCGCCCACCTGAAATGGCGCATCTACGCCAGTTCCGAGGTACACCACGTTGTCAACCGGGCCGCAGCCGTATTGGGTATCGGGCGGCGAAACGTCATCGGTGTGCCCGTCAACAGCGCGGGTGAGATTGACCCCGACGCGCTTCAGCAGCGTATAGCTGCGGACCGGAAGGAAGGATTCTTGCCCATGGCTATCATAGCCACAGCCGGAACGGTCAATACGGGCGCTATAGATCCTATTAGTCGCTTGCGAGCCATTGCGGATGAGGAATCGACGTGGCTTCACGTGGACGGCGCCTATGGCATGTTCGGCATACTCGACGACAGGGTACGCGAACGATACGATGGCGTGGCGGAGGCCGACTCTGTCGCGCTCGACCCACACAAATGGATGGCCGCACCCGTCGGGAACGGCGTAGCCATGGTCAGGGACAGAGACCTCATGGGGCGGGCCTTCACACTCGAGCCGGCAGCCTATCTGGAAGGTAGCATGGGGCAGCAGGATGAAGTGGTGGCATCGCCTTTTGATGGGTTCGGGGAGATCCTGCACGAGTTCAACCTGGATCAGTCAGCACCATCGAGGGGCGTTCAGGTTTGGGCCATCCTTCGTGAAATAGGCAAATCCGGGATGACCGACAGAGTCAAGCGGCACAACGGGTTCGCACGGCATCTTTCAGCCCTGGTTGAAAAGGACCCCTACCTTGAGCAGTTGGCACCTGTCGTCCTGTCCATATGTTGCTTTCGCTATGTCCATCCTGATCTTGACGAGAGCCAGCTCAACGAGCTGAACCGGCAACTGATGGCAGCGCTTCGCGCCGAGGGCGATCTGGTACCGTCCTCGACCATCCTGGATGGAAAACTGGCCATTCGCCCCTGCTATGTCAATCCTCGAACCCGCCTTGAAGACGTGGACCTGTTGGCCACCCGTGCCCGCGAGATCGGAGATGCCTTGGCACAACGACTCAAGGAATCTCCGACTCGTTAGTCGCGTCCATCCAGTCCGAGCCGCCAGGATGGCTCATTCAATCGATAAACGACACGTTATACCCGTGAATTCCCGTACCGCTTCCCTCCTCCTGCTGGCTGGCATCATCTGGCTTTCGCAGCCGCCGAAGGTTGGGGCACAGACCTTCCCCGTCGACGACCCCATCGTGAAAGCCATGTGGGAGGAAGGCATCGAGAACTCCCAGACCAAGGAATTGGCCCACCAGCTGGTGGATGTCATCGGTCCGCGCCTGACCGGAACGGCCGGACTCGAACAGGCGCAGGACTGGCTCATCGATCTGTACGGATCCTGGGGAATCGAGGCCTGGAAAGAACAGTACGGCACGTGGACCGGCTGGGAGCAGGGCATCCTGCACGTGGATATGGTTGAACCCCGGATCACCAGTCTCAAAGGTGAACTCCTGGCCTGGAGTCCCGGTACCGACGGTCCGGTGGAAGGTGATGTTGCCATTCCGCCAGCGGATCTGAACGCCGAGAACGTGCAGACCTGGCTGGACAGTATCCGGGGCAAGTTCATCATGATGTCGCCCCCGGAAATCATGTGCCGGGCCCAGCAGGAACTGGAGGCTGGAGCACGTCCTGAAACCGTGGAACGCCTTGACGCCGAGCGGCGTGCCCTCGCACAGGAGTGGAACGAGCGCTTGAGCCACGTCGGAGATTTCCGTTCGAGGACTTCCACGCTCGATGCCGCCGGTGTAGCAGGCTACCTGAGCAGCCGCTGGTCCGGCGGGTGGGGTGTGAATAAGGTGTTCTCCGCGTCCAGCCGGGAAGCTGTTTCCCTCGACCTGTCGTGTGAAGACTATGGCCTTTTGGCCCGCCTGGCCGAGAGTGGCAACACGCCCCGCCTGCGGGTCAATGCCGAGGCAACATTCCTGGACGATAAGCCCCAGTTCAATATCGTCGGCAAGATCGAAGGCACCGAGTTGCCCAACGAATATGTCCTCTTGGGGGCCCACCTGGATTCTTGGCATGCCGCCACGGGTGCCACGGATAATGGAACGGGCTCCGTGATGATGCTCGAGGCCATGCGCATCCTCAAGAAGACGTACCCGAACCCGCGCCGCACTATCCTGGTGGGTCACTGGGGCGCAGAGGAGCAGGGTCTTGTCGGGTCGGGCGCCTTCCGCGAAGACAATCCGGAGATCATGGAAGGCATGCAGGCCGCCTTCAACCAGGACAACGGTACGTGGCGCATCATCGAGCTCGAGGGGCAGGGTTTCCTGAATTCGCGCATACATCTCCCCAAATGGTTGTCGGTCGTACCGACGGAGATTACGGAGCACATTGCCGTGCCCGTTCCGGGTCCGCAGGCGAATGCGGGCAGCGACCACACCTCATTCATCTGCGCTCAGATACCGAGCTTCCGGTTCCGCTCTCCCTACCCCGAATACCGTCAGTACACATGGCATACGGACCGGGACACCTATGACAAGATCGTGTTCGATGACCTGGCGGAGAACGCCACGCTGGCGGCCATGGTGGCCTACATGGCTTCCGAGGATCCTGTCCGCTTCGAGCGGGACCTGGCTGTCCTGCCCAACGACCCGCGAACGGGGCAGCCACGCGAATGGCGGGGTTGCCGTGAGCCGCGGCGCTCGGCCAACTGATATCTGATCTGCTGGACGTAGGTAAGAGCGGTAGGCAACCCAGGGTATGATCAGCTCCTGTGAGCCAATCGGTACGTAGCTACCATGTAGAGTGCCAGGCCCAACAAAAGCTGGATCAGCCCCCAAACCGGGGCAATGAACGATACGTAGAGCCCCCCGGCCACGATGGCGGGCGAAACATCACCGATCTGCTGGATGGCCTGGAAGGCCTGCATGAGGCCGATGGCCTGGCTCATAAGTCCTGTGAAGAAGGCAAACACGCCCAGCTGCAGGACAAGTCCCTTGAGCGCTTGGATGTTGGCGGGCTGCTGACGGCTGAACGCTCGGGCAATGACGTAGACCCCAAGGCCAAGCATGATCAGACCGATGATGGTGATGGGAATCATGAAAGGTCCCCCGGCTGCAAATGTATCCATGATGGTCCTGCTGTTTGTTGATGGATTGAACGGGCGATGTCGGGCCCGGCTTGACCCCATGCTACGGCCATTCCAACTTCCTGCAAAACGGGTATCGACCAATCCCGCTCGAGTGTCGACGGACATCATCCGGTCCGGATCGCCTACCGGAAAATGTACCCCTTTGTTTGCCTACGATGGCATGTCGTTTGTCGACGGAATCCTCAAAACCCCTCACCAGGTCGACCCATTCGCTATTTTGGGGTGACTCCGCTCCCTGCCCCATTGCCACATCAGATGAATCCAGTACTGCACCGCTTTCTTGAGCACGTCCTGTTCTGGGCGGCGGTTCTTGCCTTCTACACCGTGTATTTCGGAAGTAGACAGGATGACTACGGCCAGAGTCTGTTCTTCGTGGCGCTGCTTCTGCCCATTACGATGGGCACCACCTATGCCGTGGTCTACTGGCTTGTCCCACGTTATTTGCTGACGGGGCGTTTGGGACGCTTCGTACTCTACCTGGGCTACTCCCTGTTGCTGTCCGTCCATCTGGAGCTTTCCCTGCTCGTAGGCCTCTACATTACGGTAGCAGACTACCAGGCCCTTTTCGTCGAGCCCAACCTCGTGGACCTGATGGATGTCCTGATCGGCATGTACATCGTGGTCTTCGGTGCCCTCTCCCTGCATACCCTGCGCCGCTGGCAACGAACCCGCTCGGATCGGGAGTCGCTGTTGCAGGAGAATGAGCAGATGCAGGAAGAACTGGCCCGAGCGGAAGACGGCAACGCCTCCGTAATCGTGCGGGTGGACCGGCGCAATGTGAACATCCTCCTCAGCGATATCCTGTTCGTGGAAAGTCAGCGGGACTATCTGCTCATCCACACGACGGACGGTAAGCTCATGACGAAAATGACGCTATCCACGTTCGAGCAGGAGGTCGAAGGACGGGGATTCGTAAGGATCCATCGATCGTACCTGATCCGGGCGCGTGCTGTATCCTCGTTTACGGCCTCGGAGGTTGATATAGGCGACCAGACCCTACCCATCGGTCGCTCACACCGGGAATCCGCCGCTTCCGCTCTTGCCGAACAATGACCTTCCCCGTCCGCACCGTATTCGCGCTTTCTTTGCGTCCCGGCACGAACGTTTGACCACGCGGGAGTTTGATCAGGCTCCTTTACCCGCCCTTTACTTTTCTCGCCTTCATGTCTGAAACCCTACGCAACATCGCCATCGTGGCCCACGTGGACCACGGAAAGACCACCCTGGTCGACTCCATGCTCTGGCAGAGCGGCATTTTCCGCGACAACCAGGAGGTGGCCGAGCGGGTCATGGACTCCATGGACTTGGAGCGTGAGAAAGGCATCACCATCATGGCCAAGAACACGGCCGTGCAGCTTGGTGACATCAAGATCAACATCGTCGATACCCCGGGGCACGCGGACTTCGGAGGCGAAGTGGAACGTACCCTCCGAATGGTGGACGGCATCATGCTGTTGGTCGACGCAGCCGAGGGGCCCCTTCCCCAGACACGTTTCGTGTTGTCCAAGGCGCTAGAATTGAACCTTCCGGCCATCGTCGTCGTCAACAAGATCGATCGAGAGGATGCGCGCCCTGAAGAGGTACTGAACGAAGTCTACGACCTGTTCATCGACCTGGACGCTTCGGACGAGCAGATCGAATTCCCAGTCATCTTTGCGGTGGCTCGGGATGGCCAGTGCACGACCGAGGTCGGCGGTGAACTGACCGATCTGAAGCCGCTTTTCGATGCCATCATCGATACGATTCCAGCCCCCAAAGGCGATCCGGAGGAAACGGTACAGGTCCTGGTCACGAACGTCATTCCCGATAACTACCTGGGACCCTTGGCCATCGGGCGTGTCGTCAATGGAACACTCAAGAACCGTCAGCACGTCAAACTGTGCCATCGTGACAAGACATTCACAAATGCCCAGGTCACGGCGCTGTTCACCTACGCAGGCCTGCAACGCGTGGAGACCGATCAGGTCGGCCCGGGAGACATCATGGCCGTTGGCGGCATGGCCGGCATCGGGCTGGGCGAAAGTATTTCTGATGCCGAGGATCCGCAGCCATTGGCTCCCCTGCATGTGGACGAGCCTACGATGTCCATGGAGTTCCGTATCAACGACTCGCCTTTTGCCGGCAAGGAAGGCAAGTACGTTACGTCCCGTAACCTGAAGGACCGCCTGGCAAAAGAGGCTGAGACCAACCTGGCCATGCGGATCGAGGAAACGGATTCTCCGGACTCGCATCTGGTCTACGGTCGTGGCGAGCTCCAGATGGCCATCCTGATTGAACAGATGCGCCGGGAAGGCTATGAGTTTTCGGTGGGCATGCCGAACGTCATCACCAAGGAGATAGGCGGCAAGCGTCACGAGCCGTATGAACTGGCACTGATCGATGTCGCAGAGGAATACATGGGCGCCGTCGTCCAGAAGCTTGGTACGCGCAAGGGCGTCATGACCAAGATGATCAACCATGGCTCCGGTCGGGTGCGTCTCGAATTCGAAATTCCTTCCCGTGGCCTGATCGGCTACCGGAACGAATTCCTGACCGACACGAAAGGTACAGGCATCCTGACGCACCTCTTCGACACGTACCGCCCATGGGCCGGAGAGATTGCCCACCGCGCCACAGGAGCACTGGTTGCCGATCGCTCGGGAAAAGTGACCGGATACTCGATCATCAACCTGCAGGAGCGCGGAGAGCTCTTCGTGGGCCCTGCCGATGCCGTGTACTCGGGAATGCTTGTGGGTGAGAACAGCCGTGATGCGGACCTCGAGGTCAACATCACCAAGGAAAAGAAGCTGACCAACATGCGCGCAGCATCCGCCGATGCGTTCCAGAAGCTGATCCCGCCGCGTCGCATGTCACTCGAGGAGTGCATCGAGTTCATCCGGGACGACGAGTTGATTGAAATCACCCCCACGTCCCTGCGCCTGCGTAAGCGGTACCTGGATCCACATGAGCGGAAGCGGGCCGATATGGCGCGCAAGGCGGAAGCAGCGGGCTGACGGAACGGGTATATTCAGTAGAGCTATCCTGTCGGGGTGCTTCGGGGACCGTACCGGATCCCGCACCGGGTGCTCCGGTGTTGTCCCTCGTATCATCAGACGTGTTTTCGCCATGAAACGACTTCCCTTCTTCACCCTGCTGCTCGTTGCCCTGCTGGTTTCAGGCAGACCGGCAGAAGCCCGTCAGGACACCGGTCTCAGAGCCCAGAAAGCGCACGAGCTGAGTCTCCATGACCACCAACAGACGGTGGAAGGAGCGGTCCGCATCAAGGGCGAACTGGTCGAATACACCGCCACGTTCGGCAAACAGCCGGTGTACGACGAGGATGGCAACATGTCAGCCGGCCTCTTCTACACGTTCTACGAGCGCACGAATGGCGCGCCGAATGTCGAACGGCCCCTGGTGATTTCTTTCAACGGAGGCCCAGGATCAGCCTCTGTGTGGATGCACATCGGATACACGGGCCCCAAGCGCCTGATCATTGACGCAGAAGGCTATCCGGTCCAACCCTACGGGATCCGGGACAACGAACACTCCATCCTGGACGTAGCCGATATCGTATTCGTCAACCCCGTCAATGTCGCGTTTTCGCGCGTTGCGGAAGGCGTAGAGCCCGAACAGTTCTTTGGCGTCAATGAAGATGTAGCCTACCTGGCCGACTGGATTGATACGTTTGTGACGCGACACGGACGGTGGACATCGCCCAAATTCCTGATTGGGGAATCATACGGAACGACCAGGGTAAGCGGCTTGGCTGGCCGGCTGCAGGGAAGCCACTGGATGTACCTGAACGGTGTCATCCTGGTCTCTCCCACCGGGCTGGGTGTGGATCGCGATGGACCCGTGCGCGCCGCCAACTATCTACCTTACTACGCCGCCACAGCATGGTATCATGGCCAGTTGGATGCCGACCTGCAGAGTCGGGATCTGGATGACCTCTTGCCCGAAGTCGAGGCCTGGACGCTGGATGTCTTCTTGCCCGCCATCGCCCGCGGTGGGGCCCTGGAAGTTGCGCAGCGGGAAGACGTGGCGCGCATCGCGGCACGCTACGCCGGACTGGATCCGGAGGACTTCCTGCAGCACAACCTGCAGGTGCCAACCTCCTATTTCTGGAAGGATCTTCTTCGAGACGAGGGGCTGACCGTTGGCAGACTGGATTCACGCTACCGGGGTATCGACAGACAGGATGCTGGCGTCCGGTACGATTTCGACCCTGCCCTGACGGCCTGGAACCACGCCTTCGCCCCGGCCATCAATCACTACCTGCGCGAGGAGCTGGGCTACGAGACGGAGCTGAAATACAACGTCTTCGGCCCTGTTTCACCCTGGAATCGTGATGGAGACAACACAGGCGAGCAACTCAGACAGGCCATGGCCCAAAATCCCTACCTGCACGTGATGGTTCAGGCCGGCTACTTCGATGGGGGAACCGACTATTTCAATGCGAAATATACCATGTGGAACATGGATCCCTCAGGAGACATGCAGGAGCGCATGGCCTTCAAGGGATATCGCAGTGGGCACATGATGTACCTGAGGGACGAAGATCTGGTATCCTCCAATCAGGACATACGGGAGTTCATACGTGAAAGTGTGCTCTCAGGAACCGCCTCTGCACGCTACTGAATCACCAATACGATACCATCAACCTTCCGTTTTGACTCCGATGAGAACCTTTTCCCTGTTTTTTACAGCGTTGGCTGTCCTCGTGATGACAGGCTGCTCGCCCTCCGATGAGGGATCCAACACAGCAACTGAGTCTGCCGCCGCGGTCGAGTCCGGAAAACGGGCCGTCACGGCTGAGAAAATCAATCTCAATGAAGCGCCCATCGAAGAATTCCTGACCATCCCCGGAGTCGGCGACCGGATGGCCCACGAGTTTGACGAATACCGTCCCTATGTCAGTATTGTCGAATTTCGTCGTGAGATGGGGAAATACGTGGATGAAGCCACCATCACTGGCTATGAAGATCACGTCTATGTACCCATCGATATCAACACCTCCGACGTGGCCACCGTTGCGCAGATCCTGGGTCTGGATGAAGCGGGCGCTGAACAGATCGTTGCAGCACGGCCATATGCCTCCCAAGCGGATTTCTTGGATAAAGTACGCGAGGTTGCCGGAGGCATCAGTGCGCAATTTGCCCGACTGTATCTGGCAGGCGAATGATGGGCTTACCCGAAATAGAGGATGCAGAGGATGGCTTGCGAGCCATCCTCTGCTCCCTGGCCGTTCTGACGTTCCTGTTCACTCCCGTTGAGTTGCTCCTCCTTGAGCACACCAAGACGTGGCTGCAGCTGGTCCCTTTCGTGGCAAGCTTCTTCGGGTTGGTTGCGGCTGGATGGGTACTCGTTCAACCGACACGTGCACGCATCACGGGGGCACGCCTGTTGTCGGGAGCCATCGTGCTAAGCGCCATGGTGGGCTCAATTCAGCACGTGAGGGAAAATCTGGAGCTGGAGCTTGAGATCCGACCCGGGGCAGACTGGACGTCTGTTTTCTGGGAGGCCCTACACGGATCCGCCCCGACCCTGGCTACGGGCATCCTGATCCTTGGCGCCCTTCTGGTCCTCGGCGCCACGTACCGGCACCCGGCAGCGACTCGGTAAGACACCACAGCGGCGGCTTTTACCGCGCTACCGCTCTGACAGCCGCGTAATGGCGTCCACCGCTCGCTGATACACCGGGTCATCCGGATTGCCCACGATCCGCTTGACCTTTTCAAACTGCTCGATGGCCGCGTCCAGCCGGTTTATCTGACTGAGCATGATGCCGCGGTTGAAATTGGCCTGAACGTGCATGGAATCCGACGAGAGCACCTTGTTGGTTTCCTGAATGGCCATCATGGAGTTCTGTGGATCGTACAGGTAGGCAATGGCCATATCCGTGCGAACATCCAGATTTTCCGGATTCAGATCGAGTGCCCGCTGATAGGCTGCGACAGCTTGTTGGGCCCAGCGTGCTTTGCCATTTGAGGCCGACCGTTGCATCCAGTCAAAATACAGGTTACCGGTGCGTATCCAGTCCTCTTCCGCTCCCGTAGCCTCCGCGATGAGTGCCGTCTGTTCGGCGGCAAAGTCCAGACGGTCCGCGGCAAAGTAGAGATCAATCAGGCGCCGACGGGCGTCAATCTGATCCGGACCCGAGGCGTCATCGACTTCCGCTTTGAGCTCTGCTTCCCGGTCCTGCCATTGTGAGGCCAGGGGCTCTACTGCCTGCTCGGTTTCCGTCACCTGACCAACGGAGAAATCGCCTTGCGCTCCCCCACTCATGGCCGTTACAGCGTACAGGATAACAACCAGTAGCAACGCAGCGCTGACAACAATGATGACCTGCTTGCCCACGGCGCGATCGGAGGCATCCAGGTCCGTGATGCCGCTGCGAGTCGTGCTGCGTTCCGAATCTTCCGCTGGCGAATCCGTCCGGAGTGCTGCGGGGACGGTTGCAGCCCTTACGCCACCGGTGTCCTTGGCTGCCGACGGCACGAGGCGGGCACCGCACCGGTTACAGAAGCGGGATCCCTCAGGGTTCTCTTGACCACAGGTATCGCACTGCGGCGTCAGTGTCTGTTCCGCGTCATGATCCTCGATTGGCGCTCCCTCATCCACATCACCGAGCGAATCGGGTGACGGAGATGACGGTGCCGCCTCTTCGAGGGGCGTTCCACACAAACTGCAAACGGTCTCCTCAGCGTCGATACGAGCGCCGCAGGTTTCACACGTAGAGGGCATAAGAGGGGATCAGGAAACGGAATCGTCCACTTCCTTTTTGAATTCCTTGGACGGTTTGAATGCCGGGATATGCGCCGCTGGCACATGCACCGGAACGTTTTTACGAGGATTACGAGCCGTTCGGGCTGCCCGGTGCTGCACCGAGAACGAACCGAATCCCCGCAGGTCAACCCGTCCGCCGCGCATGAGTTCTGCCTTGACAACACTTATGAAGCCATTTACCACGGCCTCTGTTTCCAATTTGGTCAGACCGGTGCCTGCAGATACCTGATCAATGATGTCAGCTTTTGTCACGGTACACCTCACCAAAGACGTATGTTATTGTGGGTCAGCAAGTTATGCCTGCAGAGGCAAGATGTGAAATCGAAAGTATATTGCACGGTACAGTCACCACGACCCAGCGCTTCACCCGACAGTCCCATCGTTCCTCCCCTGAAACAGATCGTCGCTGAACTGGCCTTCCGCTCGACCCTCGTGCCTTTTTCGCAGGCCTTTTGGGATCTTCAACTCGTTGATGGTCACGAGCTCCCGCCGGGCCCCTGCTTCATATACGGCAATCACAGCGGCAACGGCCATGGCAGGATATTTGGCCCTGCTGGTTACTGCGTGGATCATCTACACCCGCAGAACCCGCTGATCAGGCTCGGCTCCCCCCGCATGTCATTACGTGGAGCGGCGCCCCTGCAACAAGGCCGACATCGCGCGGACGTGATGAATATCAGCGTATGCCAGATCCGGTTCGAACGCCTGAATACTGTCAATAATGGAGGCGACCTGCTCGCTTGAGGGGTCATTGGTCACACAGACGATCCGACCTTCGAGCGTTGGCGCATGGCCATGCTCAACTACGGGAATGATGGCGCTGCTGATCATGTTTTGCCAGTGTTCGTCAGCCACCCGCTCTGCAAGCATATCGGCCAGAATAAGGGTGCTGACCTGACAGATCAGTACGGGGCGATATCCAAAAACAGCTGCCGCCGTACGCTCAATGGCATGAGCCCGATCCGGCAGCCAGGTACACACGGTCCGCCATGCAGGCCAACTCGTGAGACCGTGCTGATTCATCCATTGCTGCAGTTCATGTTTTGTGATGACCTGCGATGTTACCGCCTTGGCCAACACGCGATCCATCCCCTCTACCGGGAGACGATTCATACCCTGGCTGGCATCTACCCCTCTATCAGAAATGCCCTCCCGAAGTGCGTCCATGACCTGCGTGTCTGATACGGTAGCTGCATCAGACACCTTGGCGGGATCAAGGATCCGGTGGGGATTTTCAGCCTCGGCAGTGACCTCGTCTAGCAAATGGACTACCTCAGGTACCTCCTCTCCCTCGTCGGGGCCCTCTTCCGGGAAGTCTTCACCACGAAGCCACGCCTCGACGCCTGCGTGGATGAAATCCAGATCCAGGAGATCGGATGCACCATCGCCTCCCGATGAGGCAAGAGGCAAGGCAATCAAGGCTGCCTTCCTGGTTTTCTTTCGTAATGGATTGCGCGATTGGAGTCGACTGAGCACGGTGCGCTTGTGACCTGCAGGTTTATATCCGGAGTCTTTTCTGACGACGCGGGATGCGGCGTCTTCTCTGGTATCGGCAAGAGAGATTTCCTCTAAAGGTGCCTTCGCGAACTCTCGGAGACAACTTCCTCGGATCAGCCGGCGGTGCGCAAGTCCACCACGAAGCGACCACGGATACCCCCTCTCATGAGCTGCTCACAGGCCTCCGGCACCTCATTCAGCGTCACATCCCGGGCAATACGCTCGAGATCGACGGTAGACAGCAGCTCTGTGAGGGCCTTCCAGGCCTGTCTTCGCGGACCCTGAGGGCAGGTGTTCGAATCGATTCCAATCAAACGCACACCGCGCAGAATGAAGGGATACACGGTTGTGGAAAGCTCATGACCACCAGCAAGACCGCATGCAGCAACTACACCATGCGGTTTGATCTGACTCAGAATGGCCTCCAAGACCCGGGACCCAACAGAATCGACACACCCTGCCCATGTGCTGCTGTCCAGAGGCTGACGCGCTCCTCCTTCAAAGGAGGAGCGCGCACATATACGATGGGCCCCCAGCGCCCGAAGGTAGTCCTCCGAAGCCGGCTTCCCGGTTACGGCCACCACATCGTATCCCGCGGCGGCAAGGAGCAGGATCGAAAAACTTCCGACACCGCCCGTGGCCCCGGTAACCAGTACGGGGCCCTCCTCGATCGGTAATCCGAAGTGCTCGATGGCCTGCAGGGACAGCATGGCCGTGAAGCCTGCCGTTCCCACGATCATGGCCTCACGAAGGGTCAGGCCCTCCGGCAATGGAACCAGCCAATTCGGGGACATCCATTGAAACCGGCTGTACCCTCCCCATGTCCTCTCTCCCACGCCCCACCCCGTAGACAAAACAGGAGACCCGACAGGAAACTCAGGGTGGTCGGACTGCACCACCGTGCCTGCCATATCGATCCCGGGCACGAATGGCAGGGGTGCGCGGATGATCTTGCCCTTACCGGTCACCGCCATTGCATCCTTGTAATTGATACTGCTCCAGTCCACGCGGACCAGAACACCTCCATGGCGTGGCAGGTCAGCCAGATCGAGTTGCCGCACGCGGGCGCGTTGCACCCCATCCTGAACTACAAGCGCCTCAAAACTCACGGGGGGCCTCCTCTGACGACTTGGATTCGGATGAGGACTCATCCTGTGGACGCCCCTCCGCCGGTGGTACCATCTGCTGCTCGGGAAAAAGGTGACCGAGCGCGACCA
>JAFMNH010000164.1 GCA_017859335.1 Rhodothermales bacterium
ACCTGTGATCGAAGCTACAATCGAGCCGGGAAAGCGTCGAACCTTGCCGTTGTAGGCTGCCACGGCGCTGTTGTAGTCTCGGCGGGCCACATTGATGCGGTTTTCCGTGCCCTCCAGCTGGACCTGAAGATCCCTGAAGGCATCGGTAGCGCGGAGGGCCGGATAGTTTTCAGAAACGACCAGCAACCGCCCCAGGGCACCACCCAATGATTCCTGGGCCGTCATGAATTCTTCCATACGCGCAGGGTCTCCCAGATCTGCGCCGGACAAGTTGATGGACGTTGCCCGTGCACGCGCCTCCGTGACCGCTGTCAGCGTTTCCTGCTCGAAATCGGCTGCACCGCTCACCGTATTCACCAGGTTCGGAATCAGGTCAGCCCGGCGTTGGTACTGGGTTTCCACGTCTGCCCAGGATTGCAGGACGGACTCGTCGGCTGTAACCAGTCCGTTGTAGGTGCCGGTACCGGCAAAAAAGGCCAGCCCGATAACGAGCAACAACGTGCCAACAATCAGAAGTGCCGATCGCATATGGTCTCTCCGTGTGGATGGATGCCTCTCAAAAACGATGCCTGCTGCATACGGAATGGGGATGGGGTAGTTTCGGTAGATGGCCGTATCCGTCTCCCGCCAGGCGTGCCCCAAAAATGCCCAGCAGCCGCATAAACGGCCTTTCCGGACGGGAAACTGAAACAAAAGCTGTCGTTGACCGAATCAGTACCACGTCTCCATCCTGATGTGCGCCCTTCTTTCCTGATCAACCGAGTCCTGGCCAACGGACTCCCACCGAACCCCCATCGTATCTGATGACTCCTGGATTCAAACACCTTTTCCTCCCCTTCTCGCTTGTGCTGGCCATCGGTACGGGACTCGGTTTGACCATTGATTCCTTCTTCGGACCCGAGGACACCTATGAGCAGCTGCAAAAGATGGAGGACACGTTCCTGCTCATAAATCGCCAGTATGTCGAAGATGTGGATCCGGCTGTGCTGGCGGAATCCGCCATCCGCGCCATGCTGGACGAGCTCGACCCGCACTCGGCCTACATTGATGCCGAGGCCATCGGACGGGTACAGGACGATTACAGAGGAACGTTCGGGGGGATCGGCATCTGGTTCGAAGCGCCCGCCGAAGACACGGCAAAGGTCACATCCACCATTCCTGATGGCCCGGGAGAAGCCGTTGGACTCATGGCTGGAGACCGCATGTTTGCCGTGGATGACTCCCTGATTGTCGGTATGGGCAGTATCCAGATACAGAACCTGATCAAGGGTCCCGTGGGCACCGATGTCGTCATCTCCATCAAGCGTCCTGGAAGGTCGCAGCCGTTCGACGTAACGATCACCCGGGATACGATCCCACTCTACTCCGTCGACTCCTCTTACATGATGGACGAAGAGACAGGGTATGTACGCATTGGTCGGTTCGCCATGACGACCCACGATGAGTTCGTGGAGCACGTTACCCGGCTGAAAGGCCTCGGAATGCAACAATTGATCATCGATCTGCGCGGAAATCCCGGCGGTATAAAGATGACAGCGGTACAGATTGCAGATGAGCTTCTGACGGGATCGGGCGTCATTGTGACAACCGAGGGTCGGGATCCGCGTGAAAACGAAATTGACCGGATTTCGCCGGGCGGATTGCTGACCGAGGAGCCCATCATCATCCTGGTTGATGAACAGACAGCCTCGGGCAGTGAAATCATTTCCGGTGCCGTCCAGGACCACGACCGTGCCCTCATTGTGGGTCGACGCACCTTCGGAAAGGGCCTGGTGCAGCGACCCTTTCAGCTTCGTGATGGAAGCGTTGTGCAGATGACGGTGGCGCGGTATTTCATGCCGAGCGGTCGCCTCATCCAGACACCATACGAAACAGGGGATCTGGACGACTACTACGTGACCAAATACGACGATTACGAAGAGGCCACCTACCGTCCGGAGGAATATCTGTCCCATTTTCCTGATTCCCTCCGCTACAGCACGCGCAACGGCCGGGTCGTGTTCGGGGGTGGCGGCGTCATGCCCGATGTGGTTATCCCGCCCGATTCAACCTCTGACCTGAATGCCGACATCGTACAGGTCTCTACTCGCAGAGGCTGGGCGTTCCTGTATGCCAGGGAATTCCTCGAAACGCCAGAGGGAATGGCCATGCGGCAGGAATGGGCGCAGCATCCCGACCGTTTCTTCAACGAATTCAGGATTCAGCCGACACATTGGAACGGATTCGTGGCCTACGCCGAGGAGCATGGCCTCAAGGATACCGCTGACGAGGCCGCCGATGGAAAGGCATTTACCGCAGACGATCTGGAGGCCTACCGCGCCACGCTGGAAGTGGTTCTGAAGGCCCGCATGGCACAGCGGCTTTACAGAAGCGAAGCCTGGTATCCAGTTTTCAACAGCATCGATCCCATGATTGAACAGCTGGAGCCGTTGTGGGTGCACGCACGATCGTTGGCAGAAAACGGCACCATGGGCGCTTCGACAGCAAAATGACCTACACTATCCGATCGTGACGATGCCTTCTCCCCTGCGAGACCCCATCCCCTCTCTGCGCGGTGGGATGCTCATGCTGGCCCTACTGATGGTTCTGCCCGCAGGGGCGCAATCCTTGGATCTCACGGTCCGCGATACCGGTATCTCGATCGGCGATTCGGAGGAAGTGACCGGTCTGCGGATCAATTTCAGGGATCGGGCCATGCAGCGCGTGCGCGGGATCAACGCCACGGTCTGGACACCTCGGGAACGGCCGGGCGGGAAGGTGAACGGCGTGGCACTGGGGCTCCCCCTGACGGGTTCAGGCGCCCTCTCTGGCATCGGTTTGGGTTTGCTTGGTATCAGCGTGGATTCGTCGCTGACCGGCATGGTCCTCGCGGGGCTTGGCGCCGGCGCCGGGCAGGATATCAGGGGGATTGTTTTCACGGGGTTAGGCGCCGGCGCCGGACGCGACATCACGGGCATTGCCATCTCCGGTGTCGGTGTTGGCGCTGGTCAGCATATGACAGGCGTCTCGCTCAGTGGCGTGGCTGCAGGCGCAGGGGGTACGCTCAGGGGGATTCACGTGGCGGGTATCGGCATCGGAGCAACGAATGTTCGCGGCATCATCCTCTCCGGATTTGCCGCTGGCGGACACGATGTCTACGCATTGAGCATGGCTCCG
>JAFMNH010000165.1 GCA_017859335.1 Rhodothermales bacterium
AGTAGTAGAAATTACGGAAGGCATGTCCGACTAAAGAGGAGAGGGAGCGTTGAGTTCATCGAACTATACAGGCGAAAGTATCCAGGTCCTCGAGGGCCTCGAGCCGGTTCGGAAACGACCGGGGATGTACATCGGAGGCACCGGCAAACCGGGACTTCACCATCTTCTGTGGGAGGTAGTTGACAACGCGGTCGATGAAGCGACGAACGGCTATGCGTCCCATATCGACGTTATCCTGCACAAGGATGGACGCTCCATAACGGTTACGGACAACGGTCGGGGTATTCCGGTCGACAAGCATCCAACCAAGAAGATTCCAACGTTGGAAGTCATCCTGACGACGTTGCACGCAGGGGGCAAATTCGACAGTTCGAACTATATCACGTCCGGCGGACTGCACGGAGTAGGTGCCTCGGTCGTCAATGCCCTGTCCGAAGAGTTGGTTGCGACCGTCAAACGCGACGGGGCCACGTGGGAACAGCGCTTCGAACGAGGCAAGCCGGTTACAACACTGAAGAAGATCTCGTCATCAACGCGGGGCACGGGTACGTGCATCTTTTTCAGGCCAGACGCAGATATCTTCGAAACGGTGGATTTCGACGCCGGCATCATAGCCGAGAACCTTGAGACGAAGACCTATCTCAATGGTGCGCTGCGGATTGCGTTCAAGAATGAAGCCACCGGGGAGAAGTATGAATACCACCATGAAGGTGGCATCGAGGAGTTTCTGGCCCATAAGGTAGCTGAGGCCAGGATCAGACCTGTGCACCTGGATCCGTTCGTGCTTCGACAGGAGGCCATGCAGGATGGGGCCCGCGTTGAAGTGACCTTGCAGTGGTCCGAATCGCCACGTGAAACGTTGCACTCCTACGTCAACGGCATTCCGACGCCCGATGGTGGAACCCACGAACAGGGTCTGAAGAACGCCATCCGATCCGCTGTGCGATCCTATATGGATACGCACGATCTCTTACCCAAGAAGCTGGAGATCTCGGCCGAGGATATCCGGGAAGGCGTGGTCGGTATCGTCAACCTGTTCATGGTCGATCCGCAATTCCAGGGACAGACCAAGGAGAAGCTGAACAACCCCGAGATCAAGGGGATCGTGTCAAGCGCGGTGCGACTCGAATTGGAGCAGTTCCTGAACCGACATCCATCGACGGGTGATGCCATTGCAACGCGCGTTGTACAGGCCGCAAAAGCCCGCCACGCCAGCCGTGCTGCAGCCACGAAAGTGCGGCGGAAGACGAGTGTCAGTCATCGCCTGAACCTGCCGGGTAAGCTGGCTGACTGTGCGTCGACTACACCGGAGGACAGTGAACTGTTCATTGTGGAGGGCGACTCGGCCGGTGGCTCGGCCAAGCAGGGTCGTGAGCGGGCAACGCAGGCCATCCTTCCGCTTCGGGGGAAGGTATTGAACGCAGAGCAGGCCACCCTTAAAAAAGTTATGGACAACAAGGAGTTATCCAATGTTGTTCAAGCACTGGGTTGTGGTATAGGAGACCAGCTGGACCTGGGCAAACTCCGCTATCACAAGGTCATTCTCCTCATGGATGCCGATTCGGACGGACACCACATCTCCACGCTCCTTCTAACCTTTCTGTACCGGTACATGAAGCCCTTGATCGAGGAAGGCTTCGTGTTCATCGCGCAACCGCCGCTCTACCGTATTGACGCTGCCAAGCAGACGTACTGGGCCCTCGATGATGAGGATCGCGAACGTATCATGGCCGAGATCAGGAAACGGAACAAGAGTACCAAGATCGAACTGCAGCGCTTCAAGGGACTCGGAGAGATGATGCCTCAGACCCTCAAAGACACCACATTGGACCCTGAGAAGCGCAGACTGCTGCAGGTAACCATTCCGGATGCAGAGCGCCTGATTACCGAGCAGACCATCTCCCAGTTGATGGGTAAGGATGCCTCAGCCCGCTTCGAGTTCATCATGAACAACGTGGATGAGGTGGAAGACCTCGACGTCTAGAACGGGTCGATGGCCGCGAAGTGCACCTCTATGCGGGTCTGATCCACTGACGGGCCGTAAGGGTCCAGGGAGTGGACGCGTTGCAAGGTGAAGTACGCCATGCGAGGGAGAAGGTCATACTGGTTTCGCGCCTGCGTAGGTCCCTTGGCCACGACGCCGAACCACTCCTCGCTCATGTTGTTCTGCCCTTCCACGTAGTCGTGGGGGTAGCCGCCATTGTGCCAGGATGCGTTCGTGTCATGAACATCGAGGTTCGTTTCCTGTCCGTATTTCCACCAACCGTCGGACCATTGGAATGTCAGTCCACCGACAGCATTGTCTGCCCCACCCATCCCGGCAGCATTGAGATAGATGTCTTTCCAGTTTTCTACCAGGTAGCGCGCTTGGTTCAGCTGGTCTTCGCGGTCTTCAATCGAATTGTAGGCATCTGCGCCGAATTCGGTAAAGATTATCGGTCGATTGAACTCCGCCTGAACACGATCAAACAGGTCCGTAAACGTCACACCGCGGTAGGAATTGGTTCCGAAGATATCGACAGCCTGTGCGTGTTGGGCAATCAGATCCAGATAGCCCAGATCCCCGTTCGCCATGGCTACGGGACGGTACTGTTCAATCTCCTTGATACGTTCTGCTGTTTCTCCGAGCAGCGTATACAGGGGCGTTGCCCGCGCGATATTCCGTTCTTCTTCGGGCAGGTTCTCGGTTTCAGCCGATGACCAAACCAGACCGTAGTTGTTCTCGTTGCCCAGCAGCCACATGAGAACGCCGGGTGTATCCTTGAAGGATTCGACCATGTCGATAACCTCGGCCATGATGACTTCGCGTACAGCTGGATCCGCATAATCGGTATTTGCCATCCACTCTCCGTCCACGGATACACCGTAGCGACCCAGGGGATGATTCAGGACCGTGTAGATCCCGTAGTTCCGGTGGATGTGCTCCACCCATCTGGGTGGGACACCCACATATTGCCGGATGGCATTGACCCCCATCTCCTTCATCAGCGTCATCTCCCTGTCCAGGGCCTCTTCAATCACATCATCCGGCTCACTCCACAGGCTGTAGGCGTAATTCGTGCCGATGGGGAAATA
>JAFMNH010000166.1 GCA_017859335.1 Rhodothermales bacterium
GACGACTACAAGCCCAATGCGAGCCCGCAAAATGCGCTTGTTATGCGGCAAGGCTACCTACAGGACTACTCTGCCTTGGTTAGAAACACAGAATAATCAGCCTTGAAAAGCTCTGAGAACGGCGAGTGACTGAGCAATGTTGACTGACCATCTTTCAGGATACAGTTGCACATTCTTTCCAATTTGAATGGGATATCTGCTGGTAAGTTTACCCGCATTCCTCCTTGCACCAACTCTGCAATCAACTCAACCTCAAGACGGTCATGTGTAAAAGCAAAGATTGAACCCGATGCGGGCCGAATCCCCTTCCAAGTGTCCCATCCACCCCCGATGTTTCCATGTAATCCAGTAACAGTGGTAGGTTCATTTGGACGGGAAGAAAGCACGTTTAGCAAATACCAATCCTGACCAGAGACCTGATACGGCATCTCAAGATGGAGAATAATTGAATCCTGCTCCACCATGAACTCAGCTTCTGTCCAAACACCGACCTCCCACACTGAATACTGAACTTCAGGCTCCGAATTCGTCGGCGAGTAAGACACATCTACACGTTGCGTGAACGAGCCTGAAACCGAATCCACTGGTGACACCCAGCGACCCGAGATATCTGTACTCATTCCTCGACTTCCTTCCAGATCGGGGGTATCCAGTTGCTCCGATACATCACATCCTATCAAAATTAGGCACAATAAAGTATTTCCGACGCTTGCTGATACTCCGAATCGCATTGTAAAAGGGCTTTAGTAATTCCTTGCCGCATAACGGCTGGCGGATTTGCGGCGAGCTAACGCTCACCTCCCAGAAAGTAATCGTTTCAGATCAGCAAAACAGAAAAGCGAGTCCGCAACATGCGCTTGTTATACGTACTTGGACACGATCACATCAGCGAGAACAGTAGCCAGAATCCTATTAGTCCCGAAAAACACAGCCCCGCAAGGTTGAAGAGCCTGAATACCCCTTTCTGATCGAGTCCTTTGAAGAACAACAAACTGGCTAGGCCACAAAATGCCAGCTGGACGAGAGTGACAATGATAGCACTACTCATGAAATCGGGAAACGGAGCCAAGAAGCGCGCTACCCTCTCTTCGTGTCCGCCGGTAGTTGATTCGGCTACGTAGATCCACCACACAATGCCCGAAACGGAAGCCAAAAGTGACAGCAGGCCCAATCTAATGTGACACCAGGGTGACTGATTCATGGGACAATAATCCAAGTACGTATAACATTTCTTTTACGGCGAAGGGACCCGGAAGCCACATATACGCTGCAAGCGGCCTTCAAATGTAACTGATTCTGTTACATTAAGTTAGCCAGAATGCCACTTATCGGTATATCCCTCCCGCTGGGTATCAACAAACGGCATATCACCCCGTAAATCAATTCGTGGTATCACGCAGTCCGGATATCGCAAATCAGGAAACAGGTTAGGGCATCGGTCAAAATGGGTCTTTGACAGAAAGGACCCGTGTCACATCGTCCCGCAAAACTGGACCAGGAGAAACCCGAACCTCTGCCCCGCCAGCCCGGTGCGCTTCGAAAACGCATGCACGAGGCGTGCCGACGAAAGTCCATGGCGCGTTCGACGGAATCCATCTATTGGGGGTGGATCAGGCGATTCGTTCGCCATCACGACATGGCCCATCCGGAAGACCTGGATGAGGAAGCCATCCGCGAGTATCTCAATAGCCTGGCAACGGATCGGAATGTGGCCGCGTCCACGCAGAATCAGGCGCTCAATGCCTTGGTGTTCCTCTACAAACACGTCCTGGATACGCCACTGGAGGACTTCAGCGCGTTCATCCGCGCCCGCAAGCCGCGCAGACTGCCGGTCGTCCTTTCACCTCGGGAGGCACAATGCCTGCTCAACCTGATGGAAGGCGTGCCGGGACTTATTGCCCGCTTGCTGTACGGAACCGGCCTCCGTCTTGGAGAGGCACTAAATCTGCGGATAAAGGATCTGGACTTCGAGTATGGGCTAATCCACGTGTGCGCGGGCAAGGGAGAGAAGGATCGGAAAACGATGCTGCCGGAGCGCCTCAACCCCTACCTCAGGCGACACATCATTACGGTAAAACGACTTCACGAAGCCGACCTCTTGGACGGTGCTGGCCAGGTACCCCTCCCCTATGCATTTGACCACAAGTCGCCCAGCGCGGCCACCGAGTGGGGATGGCAGTGGGTGTTTCCCTCGTCCCATATGAGTACGAACCCGGAAACCGGCCTGATCGCGCGATATGCACTTTCACCGAGTACAGTACAGAAGGCAGTGAAAGTCGCAGCCTAAGCGTATGGGATCACCAAGCGGGTAACCTGCCACACGCTACGACACAGCTTTGCTACGCATTTGATCGAAGGCGGCTACGACATTCGAACGGTACAGGAGCTCCTTGGTCACAAGGACCTACGGACAACCATGATCTACACCCACGTACTTGGACATGGGCTGCATGTACGCAGCCCGCTGGATCGTTGAAGGAATGACGAAGGCGCAATGATTACCCAGAATTTACGGGTTTAGGTATCGGTTTAGAAGCTTCTTGCGTACACTTCTGGGGAGATTCGTTCTTGATCAAATTCCGAGTTGTGACCGCCTCCATGGTTCAATTGATTCGATGTCTTACAGTCGTTTTCACTGTGTTATTCACCGTCATGCCGGGTAGCTCCTTGGCACAAGCCAGGCAGTCAACCGAGAATAACCGCTCTTGGATTGCGGGCGATCATCATATTCATAGTCGTTGGAGTGTGGGATGGGACTGGGAAACGGATCCGCCTGCACCCATCAAAGGTGGAGACGCCATCTATCCCATCCCCATGAATGCGCTCATGGCGCAGCATTATGGCCTGAGTTGGATAGTAGCTACAGACCACGGCGGACCGAACCACTCCAAGGTGAACGTGGAGCAGGCATACCCGGAGTTCCTCGAAAGCCGGGAGGTTGTGCCCGGCGTCATCCAATTCTGGGGAATGGAACTCGATACGCCTGCTGCTGAGCACCCTTCCCTCATCATCCCCCACACGCACGATGAGGCTGATGTTCTCGAAGAAATTG
>JAFMNH010000167.1 GCA_017859335.1 Rhodothermales bacterium
ATTCACCACGAACCCCCTGTGCCGCCATGCGAGTACTCACCACCCTGTTCATCTCTGGCGTACTGCTCGTCAGCTTTTCCGGCTGCAATGAGGCACGAGAGCCCCTGGAAGAGAGGAGAACCGTCGAAGAGGAAGTCGAGCGGACCATTGAACGCGGCGCCGAACGGGCGGAGCGGGAGGTCGAGCGGGTGCGCAAGCGGATCGAACGTACGGTGGAGGAGAAAAAACTGACGGAGGAGGATGTTGAGGATATCCGGCGCGACGTCAAGGAGGGTCTCTCTACTGGTCTGAGCAGGGTCGGACGGCTTCTTGATGAGATCGGCACGCGTATCGAGGAGAACGCGGATGTCGAGGTCATAGACTTCGCCGTACTGGACGATTTCCTGCCCTCCTCCCTCCTGGGAATGGATCGCGTGGAGTGGAGCAAAGAAGAAAAAAGCGCTCTGGGCATGCGTTTTTCCAAGTTGGAGGCGCGCTACGAGGCGCCCTCAGGCACCATGGAAATAGCCGTTGTTGATCTTGGAACCATGAAAGGCCTGGCCGGCATGGGCTTCGACCTCATCGACCGGAACATGGACCAGAGCGATCAAGAGCACCTGCGACACGCCTGGGAATACAAGGGATGGCCCGGATATGTGTCCGTCGATGCCGGTGAGAAGAAGACCGAGGTTCAAGGCGTTCTCATCGTGGACAAGCGCATTGTGATCGCAGCCAGCATCGAAGGAGAGGAGCTTACGCGGGAAGTCCTTGTAGACCTTTTGGACGCACTCGAGATTCAGCGTCTGGAGAAACTGCTCGGCTGAGGAGACCCCATCCTCCAAGGATCCCCGTGCGGGCTGCCTCGTTGCAACGGCACACGTCTCATGAACCCGCCCCGCGCGTGCGACCTCTCCGCCTCTTCGTTTTCAGCGCCTTGCTGCTTGCGCTTTCTCTGTCCGTGACGGCTCAGCCTGTGCCGCCCAAGACCGAGGCGCACCGCTCGGCGGGAAAAGCATTCGGTCTGTCCCTCCTGCTGCCAGGCCTCGGACATCGGTATGTCCATCAGAATCAGTGGTCTGGGTGGGCAAAGACGTATGCCGCTGCCGATGGTGCACTCTGGCTGTCCCTGATCGGAGGTGAATGGCGCAGGGACCATTTGGTCCAGTCCTACACAACCCTGGCGCGCGGATCTGCCATGGCATCCGTGGCGGGAAAAGATCGAACCTTTTTCCTGACCCTGGCCTCATTCGAAAGCTCCGACGTGTATCTCGAGACGATGCTTCGCAACCGGGCGTGGGACCGGATCGATTATGTGGATGATCCCGACTTCCAGTGGGAATGGCAGTCCGATGCGGCTTTCAACCGGTATCGGGATCTGCGCGATGATGCCGAATCCCTGCGCCGACGGCGATCCATCCTGATCGCATCGCTGGTGGCCAACCGGCTGATTTCGGGCGCGATCGCGGCGCGAAGCGCCGGACGATCGCGCCGAACCCAGGTTACGGCCAGCCTCTCCCCGCCCATCGACGCGGCACCGGTGCTCAGCCTGAACGTGCGTTTCTGAATCTCCTCCCCTGCGGCCTCCTGCGGCCATGAACCTCTTCGCGGGGGATTCGCAATGCTTTCTTGACTCGCGCTCGCAGACCGGGGTATATTTTCCGCTCTGATCGGGGTGCCCCGCACCGCGTAATGGGTCCGTAGCTCAGTTGGTTAGAGCGCTACGTTGACATCGTAGAGGTCGGTAGTTCGAATCTACTCGGACCCACTGGTTATCCAGAAAACCCCAAGCAAGCCATCGCGCTGCTTGGGGTTTTTTTATGGGGTAAACCGGTACGAAGAGCTACCTGAAAAATGGCTGGCCATCGACAAGCGGCGATTGCATGCGACAAGCGCACGCGCCCATACGCTGTCAGTTGGGACCGCCCTCGGGCAGTAGGATGAGGTCATCAATATCGACCTCTGCCCTGTCCCCGGTATCATCCGAGTCGCTCCAGAGGGTAATCAGGAGGGGGCGTTGGGGTGGTTCTTCCCCGAACAACCGGCGGTAGTCGGCCACCACGTTACGCCGCACGGTTTTCCAGTCGCCCATGCCATCGGTCCCGCTGGAGGCTACAATGACTTTCAGACGACCGAAGGAGACCACGGTGCCGACCGGAAGTGAGGAGCTGTAGGTATACTTGATACTCTTGGGGCGCCCGAGCCAGTCGCGCGAAAACGTCACATAGACAGCTGCACCGGCATCATTACGCTCCTTCTCGTTGGCACCTTCGGGAAGATGGCCCGCACGCCAACGCCACGACAGCTCCGGATGCTCCTTCAGGTCCCAATCCAATCCAGCACTTCGGTTGTTGACCAAGCTGATGCGCAGGGCTTCGCCCTCAGTCATGACCCGCAAAAAGTGATTGCTTCCCTCTCTGACAATCCACACCCGCTCGGTGTCGGACATGAAGTCGGCAATGGGGCGGATCTCATTCTTGCTGGTAATGAACGTCCACCGGTCGGGCAACCCTCCCGGCTGGTACGTCTCGAACCGATCCACATCAACGCTGCTACTTCCCTGCTGTGCACGGGCGTCGGAGTGGGCAAAGGAGCCCATCAACACGATCAGGCCAAGAAGTGCTGAGTATGGACGTTTCAAACGGGTTGAGAGGCAGATAGAAGCGACGTCGTTCCATCCTACTCAACGAGCTCATGACCACCCGGATCCACGATCCGACGTAATGGAGGTCACACGGGACATCATCCCAGTGGCCCCTCAATCCTATCCGCGTCGCTTGTGCCGCCCGTAGCGTATGGGATTGACAAGGCCAACGCTGTACACCATCTGATCGTAGTGCTCACTATACCCAGCCTGGTAGTAGAGGAAATAGAGCATGCCCCTCACGCCATACTCGAAGGAGTAGTTGAACTCGTTTACCCGTTCCTCCATGCGATCGGCGTCATAGTAGCTATACTGTCCCAGGTTGGCCGATACGTAGGGATAAGCCACGTTGGACAGGAGGCCCCATCCTCTTCCGAGTTTCATACCTAGACCTATTTCCCCACCGTAACAGCTCACGCT
>JAFMNH010000003.1 GCA_017859335.1 Rhodothermales bacterium
GGACACGCGGGTATCTATCCGGTACTGTCGTTCGTTTTCCTCGCCCTCTATATCCCCGTTGACGCGAATGTTGAACACCCAGTAGTCCCATGGGTCATCGATGACATCAGGTCCCAGGTCAGGCGCCTCCGATTGGGCCGATACGGGCACGCTGACCTGGATATCGCGACCCATCTCGGTCGTCAGAAGAAAGCGAACCAGACCAGTGGCAATGGCCGCCGTCAACCCCTCGCGCCGTTCGGCATCCATGTCGGTAGAGGCTGACGTGAACCCGTGCGTATCCGTCATGTCCTGCAAATCTTCGAGACCCAGGAACTGGAGTTCATAGACACGCCCCCCTGATCCTGATTCGCGACTGGTTACGAGGACGTGTACATCCGACTCGAGGCGTTCCCGAACCCAGTCCACGTAGGGAATCGTGCGCCGTACATAGTCAAAGTCACACGACCTTCCACAATCCAGGAAAACGGACAGGGTCTCAGGCCTCCCATTACCATTCTGGGCGTGCGCTGGTTGGACGGCCATGAGCAGTGCAATCAGCAGCATCAGGGAAGAGAAAAGCAATGTGCGGTTCATACGAGGGGGATATCGTGCGCTGGATGTGTCGTTGCAAACCCGGGGTCATCTACGGTAACTAGCCTCTACGCAGTGTTGGTAGGGCAGAGCCGAGACGGTGGCGGTGCTCGGTAGGTCCGGGCTCCCGGTTGTTTCACCCTGTGGACGCTCAAAGCATCCTGAATATTCCTCTACCGAACGCTTTCATCCTTTCTGCACATGTTGGCAAGCCCTGACCAGACCCGCCGCAGCCGGTGCCATTCCGTGGGCATGGCTGCAACCCGGTACAAACTTGCATGAAAGAACAGCGTATCATGAGCCGTAGCCGTTCATCAACCCGATCAGGTCCTGCATGTCCGAGTCCATTGAGCAGCGTGTGGCAACCGCCATTTTTGCGTGCCTTCCGGGCAACGAACCGGTAAGCAGGACAGCCCTATCCAGCGCGGACATACCGCAGGGAATCCAGCATTTCTTGCTTCAAACGCTGGACAGACGGGTATTCCTCGAGGTAAACCGGCTCACGGAGCGCATGCCGCAGTGGTTGGATGCGACCCATCCAGCAGCCTCCTCGCTTGATGAGAGCTTCGCTGATCTCCTCTACCCTGCCGGGCAATTTCCAGTGGAAGAATGGAAAAAAGCCGTGCCTCAAGCTGTGCAGGCTGTATCTGCCTACCTGCAGCAACCGACGGCAGCCTTGGTATCGTTTGCCTTTCCAGCAGAAGCCCCAACGGTGCCTGCGGCGGATCTCGTGCGTCGAAGCGGATATTTCAAGGGGTACCCATACATGGCCACAGCGGTCGAAGCATGGCTGCAGCAACGTGCGTCGCGGCATGTTGACCGTACCGCTTTCGAGTCAGCCATGCATGAACTGGACTGCCGCCTGACGGCCGATTATGGCACAGAAGCCTGGGTGACCCTCTTGCAGCCCCTGACAGCCATGGTACGCTTTGCAGGTGTGCAACCTGATGGCCTGCCCGTTCCCATGGCCCTTCGATTCTTTGAGGGCAAGCGGCGCACCGGCATTGCAGCATCAATTCGAGCGGCGGCGAAGGCCCACAATGCAGGAATGATAACGCTCGCTTCCCTGCGGGACCTCATCGAGAACGGCCCTACCCAAGGCACCGGGGATGACAGCCTTTCGCCTGTGAACACAGCGCCACCACAGCATGAACAACCGCAGGGTCCCGTGTCGAGCGGAGAACCTCGTCGCGCATCCGATGGCCCACCGATGCCACTTTGGAAACGGTTTCAGCAACGTTTGGAAGGAGATGCGTCCGACCAATCGGCAGATACAGCTGCCTCTCCCAGCGCAAACCACCCGCAGCCTCTGTGGAAATCCTTTGGCCACCAGGGGGGCGCTGAACGCAGAACGGACGACGCAACGCAACAAGCTGTCGACGAAGCAGGACTGCCTGTTGGATCTGGTAACGTCGGAGAGCGCACAGACGCCTCCCCATTGCCGCAGGATCTGCCAGCCGTTGTTCTGGGCGCTGCCGTTCAGTACCGGGACCGCTTCGTTCGTGACCTTTTCGATGGGAATGAGGATGCCTTTCATGAGACCATGATATACTTGTCTGCAGCCCCGGACTGGACCGTTGCTTCCGCCATCATCGCTGACCGTATTTTCCGACCGTACCGGATCGATATCTATTCAGACGTGGCGGTTGATTTCACCAATGCCGTCGAGGCTCGCTACACGGGTCATCGATCATGAACCGTTCCGCCTGAAACCTGCCCCACCGTACCACTGCGCCTCATGTCTACCAAGGATGATCTTCTGAAACAGCTGCACGATCGTCGGGAAGAAGCCCATCAGGGAGGTGGAAAGACCCGTGTCGCCCGGCAGCATGAAAAAGGCAAATTGACCGCCCGGGAACGCATCGAGATCCTCCTTGATGATGGCTCTTTCGAAGAGCTGGGCATGTTCGTGCGGCACCAATCAACGAATCTTGGGCTCGAGACGAATCGTCCCTACGGAGACGGCGTGGTCACGGGGTACGGGACGATTGACGGTCGCCTGGTCTACGTATACAGCCAGGATTTCACGGTCTTCGGAGGATCGCTCGGGCAGGCGCACGCTGCCAAGATCGTCAAGATCATGAAGCTGGCCCTGGAAAATGGTGCGCCCGTCATCGGCCTGAATGACTCGGGAGGCGCTCGCATCCAGGAAGGGGTCGTTTCACTGGGCGGGTATGCAGACATCTTCCTTCAAAACACGATGGCCTCGGGTGTGGTGCCGCAGATCTCAGCCATCCTGGGCCCATGTGCTGGAGGGGCGGTCTACTCTCCCGCCATCACGGACTTCATCTTCATGGTCCGGTCCTCCAGCTACATGTTCGTTACCGGACCCGGCGTCGTAAAAACGGTTACCCATGAAGAGGTCAGTTTCGAAGACCTCGGTGGGGCAGACACGCACGCCACCAAGAGCGGGGTTGCCCACATGGCCTATGCTTCGGAGGCCGAGTGCCTGAGCGGCATACGGGAACTACTCTCCTACCTGCCGCTCAATTGCGAGGAACCACCACCCCGCGTTCCGACCACCGATCCGGTCGACCGCTCGGAGGAGGCGCTCAATGCCCTCATACCGACCAATCCCAACAAGCCCTATGAGATGCGCGAGGTTATCGCGCACATCGTGGACGATGGGCATTTCTTCGAGGTGCATCCTGATTTTGCACCGAACATCATGGTTGGTTTTGCCCGAATGAACGGCTCAAGCGTGGGCATCGTAGCCAACAACCCGTCCATTCTTGCTGGTTGCCTCGATATTGATGCCTCCGTCAAAGGAGCCCGATTCGTGCGCTTCTGCGATGCTTTCAATATCCCGCTGCTGGTATTTGAAGATGTCCCGGGCTTCATGCCGGGAACCGATCAGGAGTGGCGGGGCATCATCCGACACGGAGCCAAGCTGCTCTACGCCTTCTGCGAAGCGACGGTGCCCAAGATTACCGTCATCACCCGAAAAGCCTACGGTGGCGCCTACGACGTGATGAACTCCAAGCACATCCGCGGAGATCTGAATTTCGCATGGCCAACGGCCGAGATAGCCGTCATGGGACCGAAAGGGGCTGTCGAAATCATCTATCGCAAGCAGATTGCCGAAGCAAAGGATCCGGAGGCGGAAGAACAGAAGTTCATTGACGACTACCGGGGCCGCTTTGCCAATCCTTACGTGGCTGCCGAGCATGGCTATGTCGACGACGTCATTGAGCCTGCCTCTACCCGACTGCGACTGATCCGTGGCCTCGATATGCTCAAGAACAAGGTGGCTACGAATCCGCCTCGCAAACACGGTAACATCCCGCTCTAGGACTGGGGAGAATCAGCACACGGTGACAGGGGGGATCGCGTCCCGGGTATGTGCGTTATTGCGCCATGCGTCCCGCCTACCAGAGGTTTGATGCGCGTTGCTTTCGGCGTAATAAGCCGTTATTTTTTCGGGATCTGAACCCGTGTTCTCCCCCGCGTCTTCCCTGGGGTTCAGCCTGGTCCCGCTCCAATCAATCGAGGACTTCCATCGTGCGGCATTTTTTGGTCTTCGCCCTCTTTGCCATCCTGACAATGCCCATGATGGCACAGGACGCGACCGTCAGTATCGAGCGTCTTGAGGCCCTGCCCGCAGAAGCACTCGAAGCGCCCGTCCTGCGCTCCTTCAGGATGGCTTCGGCGCAGCCCGACACGGTCACCAACGCGGCCTTCCTTGAACGGCTTTCTGTGCTGTACAACTACCAGGCCGATCTGATGGCTGCCTTGGCCCGCAATGATGACGATGCCGCTACGTCGGTGCTCGACCGGGCCATGACGGAGTTGGGCGATCTCGTGCAGCGTGAATACCTGGTGGACGACCCTCGTTTTTCGTCTGTCTATCGGGTTTTGGTGGACGAGTATGAACGGGTCTATGGCCCCTCCGATACGCTTTTTGCGGCGTTCGGAGATATTTTCGAGGTGCGCAAGGCGCTCTTTGCCGAACTCGAGTCCATCGAGGATCCGCTTCTGGAAGATGTGGCCCCCTCGGGCCTTCAGCCGGTGGGTACGGAGTTTCCGATGACGATGAACAGGCTCGTGGAGTCATCGATGCAATTCCTGCTTCGCGAGCGAAAAGAGACCATGCAGACCTGGCTCCGCCGGGCGGACACCTACTTCCCCATGATCGAGCAGATCTTCGAGGAGGAAGGGGTGCCCGATGAGCTTAAATACCTGGCCATGATCGAGTCGGGGCTCAATCCACGAGCACGGAGCTGGGCATCCGCCGTGGGCATGTGGCAGTTCATCGCCGCGACGGGCCGTGCCTACGACCTGAATGTCAATGCGTGGGTGGATGACCGCATGGATCCGGAGCTGGCCACGCGGGCTGCAGCAAAGCACCTCAAGGATCTCTACCGCATGTACGATGAGGACTGGCAGATTGCCCTGGCCGGCTACAATTGCAGTCCACGCTGTATCCGGCGTGCCATACGCAGCAGCGGAAAGTCGGACCCAACCTTCTGGGATATCTATCCCTATCTGCCCCGCGAAACCCGCAACTACATTCCCACCTACATTGCTACCTCGCTGATTGCTTCCAATCCGGAAGCCTATGACCTGGAGCGCGGGCAGCCCGGACCTGACTACTCCTATCACATCGTGCCGGTAACCGGCATGCTGAGTCTGTCCGATGTGGCCTCGATGGCCGGAACGGATGTGGCCACGATCAAGGCCCTGAACCCGAATCTGCGCAGGGATACGTTGCCGCCCACGGTAGGCGCATTCTACCTGCGCGTCCCTGTGGGCTCCTATGCCTCCTTTGTTGCCTCCTACGAGGCGCTGCCCAACGATGCCAAGCGACCATCCGGGGAATACATCGTACGCCGGGGAGACACCCTGAGCGGTATCGGCCAGCAGTTCGGGGTGTCTGTAGCCATGATCATGCAGAAAAACGGACTGCGATCGACCAACATCCGCATCGGGCAGCGCCTCGTCGTGCCCATTGCCGATTACTCGAATACGGTTCCTGACGTCCAGTTTGCCGATGCATCGTCCTCTGTCGTGCAGTATCGCCGCCGTATGAGCCGTCCCATCCTGATGGAGCAGCAAGTGGCATCGACCGTCTCCACCCCGATCGTGGAAGCGCCTACCGCTTCACGCTCCGCCGTGATGACCGTAAGCCAGACGTCTTCCAGCACGGGTCCAAGTGAACCGGTTGCAACGGAGCCAAGGGACCCGGGTGCACGCATCGTCCATACCGTCCGGCGGGGAGAGACCCTGACCATCATTTCGCGAAAGTATGGGGTCTCTGTTCGAGAAATCCAGGGCTGGAATGGGCTGAGTAGCTCCCGGATCAATGCGGGGCAGCGTCTGGAAGTATTCACGGATGGTCGCGATGCACCCTCACCTGCGGCCAGCTCCACTACCCACCGCGTGCAACGCGGGGATACACTCAGTGAGATTGCCGACCAATACCGCGTTACGGTGAGCCAACTCCGCCAGTGGAACAACATCCGGGGATCCAACATCCGTGTCGGTCAGCGATTGACGATATACTCTTCCCAAGGGCAGCCGCTTGATCATGTTGTGCGTCGAGGAGATACCCTGATCGGGATTGCCCAGCAGTATGGGGTCTCGGTGGCCAATGTGAAGGCATGGAACAACCTGCGCTCGAATACCATCCGCATCGGGCAACGGCTGAAGATCTTCAAATAGATGCGGGTGCGCCCCTGATTTTTTCGACAGGTAGCGTTTTGCGCACAATAACGGAATGACTTCGAGCGTTCCTTGCCTGCACCCTGCCTGGAATGCTTGCCGATGATTTGACGGCTCGTACCCGGGCACTTTTTGCGTCCTTCCCTGACCGCCCATGCATCCGGCTGATGAAATCCTTGTTGCCCGTTACGTGGAGGCCGCCGATCAGACTGCTTTTCGAACGCTCCTGGAGCGACATCAGGAACGCGTCTTCGGCTACCTGCGCGGAATGGTCCGCGACCGGGATGTGGCGAATGATCTCTTTCAGGAGACTTTTTTGCGGGTCATCAGAGCCTTGAATGAGGAACGGGGCTCCTATACCCGGCAGGATAAATTCCTGGCATGGGTCCTGCGGATTGCAAGGAATGCAGCATTGGACCATCTCAGAGCGCGCAAAAAATGGCAGGATATCGCTCCTGAAGACGATGGCGACGAATCAGTATGGTGGGACCGACTACCCGACGATGCCCCATCTGCGCTGGACATCATCCGCGGCAAGGATGATGTCGACCTACTGAGGGCGTGTATCGATCGGCTTTCGCCCGAGCAACGGGAAGTGGTCCTCCTTCGGCATGAGTCAGACCTCACGTTTCGGGAAATTGCCGATCTGACGGGCTGCTCCATCAATACGGCGCTAGGCCGAATGCGCTACGCATTGATCAATCTGCGCCGGATGATGGAGGACGTCAGACAAAGCGAATTCCTGCCGGTAACCAACTGAGTGATCGGAATACAGCTACCACCATGACCTACGGAAAGAAAGAGATTCTGCTACAACTCTACGGCGAGGCTGCAGACACCGAAAAACTCCGCTCCCTGCTGCGGGACGAGGAATTGCGTCAGGAGCATGCCGTATTGAGCGAAACCAAATTCAGGCTGGACCTCCTCGAAAAGGAGCGACCGGATACAGCCATCGTAGATGCCATCGTAGCCGCAGCGGCATCGAACGGAGGTACGCCACATGCCAAGCGGTTGGACCGACCGGCTCGTGCGCGGAGCCCACGTCGCAGGACCGTACTGATTTCGGCACTGTCGATTGCCGCCGTAGTCCTGGTCGGTACAGGAATCGGCTTGGACTGGTTCGGCGGCTCATCCGGCCTGTCCGCGTCACAGCAAAGTCCAGCCATGGCTTCCCATGAGGACGATCTGGTGCCACCCGAGTCGCTGCATCAACTCGTACCGACCCAGCAGCTGCACAGCCTGGCCTCCCGGACTGACCCGAGGCTGGCTTGGGATGATGCATCGCCGATCCTGGACATGCATCGCCGAATCCAGACCATGCGCCCGGCAAGCCCTCTGGACTGGGGGGAAGCGGCCGTACCGCTGGAATCCTTGCCCGGCTCCGGTCCGGGCCGTCTCCAGATGACGGGCTCATCCAGACAATAAAAAGGTGCTCCATCTTTTGATCATGCATCCCTCCAACCCCTTCCAGCGCCATGAAACCGATCACGATACTGTATACGCTCGCCGCTCTGCTGTGCAGTCCGCTTGTTGCTATTTCCCAACCGGCTCGGCAGGCTTCTGAGGTAATCTCGGCTACGCACAAGATCTCCATTGACGAAGGCGTGGTGTATGTAAACGGAAAGCGTGTGGCAGAGGATGAGCTGCCTGAGAGCCTGAGAATGCTTGGTTCTGAGGTCAGCATGACCTTCTGGACCTCAGAAAATGCGATCATCGAGATCAACGGGGAATCAGTGATCTTCAACGACGGCACGTTCAGTACGGCCGATCCCACGGAAAAGACGCGTCGCGACATGCGCATAGCCATGAGGACCGGGCAAGGAAACGCCGAGCTCAGATTGTTCGAGACGCCACGTCCTGCTCGGGGCTACGTCGTCCGAGGCTACAATGCCGATGCGCAGACCATGGACCGTTATGCCGCTCAGCTTCGCGAACAGGCAGAACAGTTCAACAACCTGACCTTTGAGCTCAAGGAATTAACACCCGAGAGCAGCGAAGTGATGCGTCAGCTGGTTGTGGAGGCGGAGAATACGGCTCGGCTGGCCAGCATATTCCCACACGTTGAATACGAAGCCTATCTGGGATCGGTGCAGGACCGGAATCGGGGACTGTACCAAGGGCTGATGCGGGAGCACGAAATGGAAATCAGGACCTATCAGTTGGCCGAAGCCATCCAGATGGCTGCCACGGATGACGCACGTCGCGGTTATGAAAGGGAGCTGCGTACTATCCTGACCGATATTTTTGAGCTCAAGCAGGCCAATCGCCGCGAAGAAATCCGGCAGCTGGAACGGCAGCTGGAAGAGCTCCAATCGCGTCTCGAGGAACGGGAAGACCTCAAGGAAGACATCATTGAGAGCCGCCTCAGGGACCTCACAAGTCAATCCCGCTGGTAACGACAAGGTCCCTGACCACGAGCATTGTATCCGTAGTCAGGGACCTCGCAGGTCCTTCCCTGTAGTCTCCTGCAGATGCCTCAGTGCCGGGACCGGTTGCGCTGCCTGCGGGCGGAAGCGCGTCCAATCATGATTGCGCTTGGAATACAGATGCAGGCAACGACAAGAACCCACTTCAAGTGGATGTCCGCGACAACGGCGACAAGCAAGAAAATCCAGGGTGCCACCCCGAATATGGCGGCAATCGTGATCCCTTTTTCCATTGCACGTACTCACTGCTGGTTGATGCAAAACTATCCTGACACTCACCGGGACATGCGGAACAAGGATTAGAGACAGGGTTGTCCCTGCTCGGGTATCCCCCACATGTCAAGGCCTTGAGGTCCGAGCCCAAGTCAGACTCAATCATCGGTGTTATGCTTTACGATATATGACGAAGGCGATAGCCTTTATCATATACCGACTCAATCAACACCTTTTCGATTTGGGCATCTTCAAGTTTTCGTCTGATTCGATGTATCAACGAGTGAACCATAGCGTCTGAATCGGCATAAGGATTACCCCACACTTCAGTTTTCAATTCAACCTTGGTTACTATCTGGGGAGATCGAAGCATCAGCGTCAGCAGAACTGCATATTCCATCCGGGAAATGATGATCGGAATACCAGAATCGTTGACCAATCGCTGAAATTCACGGTCAAGCACAAGGTCTCCGATTTCGATATGACCGTGTGAGCGTTGGATTACACCCGGTACCTCCATGCGTCTGGATGCTGCGTCTATGCGAGCTTTAATCTCTCTGATCCTGAATGGTTTAACCACGTAGTCGTCGGCACCTGCCTCTAATCCAAGTATTACACTCTGAGAATCCGAGTGAGCCGTCAGCAAGATGATCCATCCCGTGTAGCCATTGCGACGAAGTTCGGCAACCAGCTTCAAACCATTGCCGTCTGGAAGGCCAATGTCCAGCAAGATCAACCGGTAATCCGTTATTCGGATAGCATTAAAGGCATCAGACAATGTGCCTGCTGTCTCGACATCGTAACCAGCTACCTGGAGGTACTCAGATACGGATGTTCGATGCCACAGCTCATCCTCAACATAGAGTATTCTCATGAAGATGACCGATTGAAAACCAAACAAACGGTAGTACCCTCGCCAAGAACTGATTCGATGCGAAGGCTGGCGTTCATCCTTTTCATCATCATGGCTGCAATCGTCAGCCCGATGCCAGTCCCGGGATGATTGACCACGTTGGAACCTCGACGGAAGGGCCCCGGGATGCTATTCAACTCGTCTCCCGGTATGCCCAGCCCCCTGTCAGTTACACAGATCCGTATTTGACTCGATCCGAATTCCTCCATGGACACATGAACATCTTCACTAGAAAACTTTAGCGCATTCGATAAAACATTTCGAAGGACTACCTCCACCATGGAGCGATCCACGTCGACCAAACAAGAATTATAATCCTCTACTGAATTTTTTGTTCGAATACGATGAAGTGAGGATATGCTCGGTACCGAAAGTAAATCAGCCACAATTTCGACCAGGTTTTCCGGTAACAAAGGAATTTCGTTGTTCTGGTCAGCAATTCGTCCAACTAGTAGGACACTATCCATGTGGGAGGTCATTTGCTCAATCATGCGATAGATGACCTCAAAATGATCTCCCTGCTGAACTGAACCTGCTCTCATTTCAATCATCTCTACAGCTGTTTGGAGACTACTTAGGGGGGTGCGCAGTTCATGGGAAATCATCTCCGTAATATTGGATTGCAATCGAAGATACTCTTGAGCTCGCTGAGATTGTACCCTCCTCTCTCTCATGGCGTTCACTTCTCCCGAAACCTCCCGAATCAAATAAACAATCCCACTGCCTCGCAGAGGTACGTGGTGGTTGATATACAGATCGAAGTAGCGGGGGGAATCGAGCGTGCTAGATAATTTGAGAATAAGCGATGGCGCTCCTGACATCGATCGAAAGTTTAGAAGACTCTCAAGATCTTCGTAATCTTCGCCTGACACAATGCTAAGAGATAAGATGTTGGGTTGCTGATCCAAGTCAATTCCTACCAATAACGATGGTAGACAACCAAACATACGCCCCACCTCATCAGAGACCATTCGAATTACGGAACCTTCAAGTACCAAAGCCGAGAATCCGAGAGTGTTCAATACCCGCCAATAATTGTACTCTTCTTCCGCAAGCGTTGATAGGGACACTGCCTCGTCGACTTCAAATAAAGAGTCTATTCCTAACACTGAAGTGACTTCGCTAATTAAGGCTGTACACAGGTCAACATCGCTACTTTCGAAATCATTTTCCTTATTAGTCAGAAAAGCAATGCCGTATAGTCTTCCTTTATTACAAATCGGCAATGCCATTAAATTGACAATTGATGGATATCCTTCTGGTAGACCTTGAGTAAAGATATTCTTCGCATGGTCATTGCATACGAAAGGTTCACAGCGAAGCAGAGTCGGACTGAACAACAAATCATGAGCTCCATTTCGAGATCCATCAGAATCACTTAACGAGAAGGAAAAAGTATATTCTTTGGCCACGACCGATTCGTGGATGGCTGTCATCGAAAATTTGACAACATCATCGACACGATTAACTACCTCACATATAAAACCGTGTTTGGCCACTACCAAATCCTGAATTTCACGAAGCAGATGGGCATGAGACTGTTTTCGGCTATGCGATTGCCTCAACGCTTTGATCGCCCTAAGACTGAAGATGCTCAGATCCGTTCGCGAGCTTAAACATTCCACTGCCATCTCAAAAGTCATGGACAAATCTATCATTTGCAAAATGACATGATCTGACGAAATGGGAACACAAGTTATTCCAACAATAAATGAGTTTTTTTCTCCCCGAATCGCTAGCGGGCTAATAGTTATAGGCTCGTTATTTATCAGCCTCTTGAAATAATCATCAATCTGTTCATGTGCTGTATTTGCAGCATATTGCCGCAAATCTTCCAACACTTCATTGATGGTGCCACTTGTTATTGCCGACGACAATATCTCAGGTTTAGATGACCATTTAGCATGGTTCGCTTTCCAGTCAATCACTAACTGTGTTAACTTGTGCTACCATTAAGTCAGCCGTACGTTAGAACTTTCGAGTATGAACTCAGCTTGCGAAAGTATTTTCTAAATCCCCAAATGGCGCGGAGATACGACGTGCAATGTGGCGTCACTATTCCCTAATCTCACCCTTTTTCTGACGGAATCGGTAGTTTGAGCCGTACAGTCAAACCCGTCGGAGTAGATGGCAAAAACAGGACTTCGGACCCAATCATAGCCACTAGTCGCTTTGTTATAGCTAGTCCCAGCCCTGCACCCTGCTGCTCTCGTTTGGTGCGGAAAAACTGCCTGAAGGAACCGATTTTAGAGATTTGATCTCTCGTCATCCCCGGGCCCTCGTCAGAAACGTCCAAAATGTAGAAATCTTTCTCCCGCTCACCGCAAATTCGAATCGTTGACTCAGACGGCGAAAATTTCAAGGCATTGTTTACAACCTCGATTATAATCCGTTCGAGTATCTGCGGAGGCACCCGGCACTCTCCACTTTTTAGATCTCTCTCAATTCTCTGGTTTGGGTTGGATTCCTCGATAATCACGTCAAGGGTTCGATGCAGTAAGGCAGCAAGTTCATAAACGGGATCTTCCCCAACGCGTAGTTCATGTCGTTCTACACTCCCAACTTTTGTACTAACAGCTACACCAAAGCGGTCTACAAGCTTTCGCATACGTAATACTGACTGGTTGATGGCTTCAAGCATCTCAATACGGGTTGCAGTATCGCTTGCTCCATCCTCCTCCAACTCCTTCAAATATTCGGACATTCCGTAAATAACAGACAGAGGCGTTACCAGCTCGTGCGGGAAAATCAACTGAAGCGACTCCACCAATTCTTCCATCAGTTGATCGGTCTGGTGACTACGGCGGTTACTTTTGGCTATTCTTAATTGAAGGACTTGAGCCAAATGAGTCAACCTGAAGGGCTTTGTTACGTAATCGTCAGCTGCAGCGTCCATACCTTCACGGATATGAGAGATGCCGGACAGAGCTGAGAGGAAAACAAAGGGTATTGACGATAACCGTTCATCTTTCTCGATCAAACGCTTGAAATCAGTTCCCCACATCCCTGGCAATCGTATATCACACAGGATCACATCAGGTGTGGATTGGTTCAGAAATCCCTGCGCCTCCTCTGCATTTGCGACCGAGTAGACAGAAAAACCAAACTCAGGCAGAGCCTCTTTCAGCTGTTCCCGAATGAGGTAATCATCCTCTACCACCAGAATCAGGTCTTTATTCGTGGAGGAGTTACCTGCTGAAGGATGACCCATGTTACTGGTTGGTCTGGTTTCTTAAAACTTTGAAAGACATGATGCAGCCACCAAATCGATCATCTTTCCACCTGGTCTCCAGCTGACCTGATTGAACAACAGACATGCCTTGGTAAGAGGGTTTTCATTCCAAGGAGCTTGTATCAACATTCTCGACCGGTGAAAGCTTTGTCCCTTACATCATTGCTGATGAAAGAAAGTAAGAGAACGATTGATTCAGACCGAGGCAATGCTAATCTGATGTTTCTTTCAAATCAACAATGATCGGGCGGTTTATTCTTGTATATGCGGAAGGCTTTAAGTTTTAGGATAGTGATGTGTCCTATTGAGTTTTGCACATAAAGAGCGATACTCAAGTGAGCGATCTTATGTAGATCCACCCTGTTTTTGCACTGATCCGCCGCGTCTTCAATGACCCGACAAACGCATCCCATGCTCATCATTATCTCGATCTTCCTGCTTCTTCTCGCTGCACCCTACAACACCCCCGGTAGCGAGTTTGCTGGAGCAACACCTCTCCTTCAGCGAGTCTCCTTTGCCGAGCGCTCTGACGGGATGGGTACGGTCATGCGCCTGCACCTTGATGAGCCGATTGCTGCTTTCAGCTCGCCCTATCATCGCGAGGATGGCTCGATTGAAATCGTCTTGTTTCGAAGCGGGCTGCATCCCGATCAGCGCCGCGCATCTTCCAGCCATCCGATACACGATTACCGGGTTGAGCAGGTCGGCGAGGATGTTGTGATCCGCCTGCGGCCTGGGGGCGGCCCCATGACGGCGACAGCCTATCGAGATCGGGCCTCAGACGATATCCTGCTCGGTCTTATGGACTCACCGCCAGTCGCGTTGGCACTGACCTCAGCCGGTCAATCTGCGCCGGGAGATGGCTCCATTGCGGGACATCTTTCAGGCGCAATCACCCGGGTGGCGGATCGTCCACGCCCCACTGCAGACGCCGACCCCAAGCGATGGATACTCGATACGATTGTCATCGATGCCGGTCATGGGGGCAAGGATCATGGCGCATTGGCAGCTGATGGGACGCGGGAAAAAGACATTGTCCTGGAGGTGGCAACGAAACTTGGAACGTATATGGAGGAGAATCTGCACGTCAATGTCGTGTACACCCGACAGGATGATCGATTCCTGACCCTTGAAGGGCGGGGACACCTGGCGAACCAGTCTGGCGGCAAACTCTTCGTCTCCATCCATGCCAACTCTGCTGCAGACCGAAGGGCCAAGGGAACGGAGACCTTCTTCCTCGGCCTGCACAAGACGGATGCAGCCCGCCGCGTCATGGAACGCGAAAACGACGTGGTTCGCCTCGAGGAAGATGCCTCGGCCTATCAGCAGTATGATGCGATGAATTCAGTCATGCAAACGCTGACGCAGAGTGCCTACATGCGCCAGAGTCAGGCGTTGGCTGAGTCTATTGAGGACCAGTTCGAGAATCGGGCGGGGCGAAAGAGCAGGGGTGTCAAGCAGGCTGGATTCTATGTGCTCTATGGGGCTTCGATGCCAGCCGTGCTTGTGGAGCTCGGGTTCCTTTCCAATCCGGGCGAGGCGGCATTCATGAGCAGCAACGAGGGACAGGCCTACCTGGCCAGTGCCATTTTTCGCGCCATCCGGCAGTACAAGAGTGACTACGACGAGGGCTTGCACCTCAGCGCAAGCAATCAATAGGGAGCGGCGCCTCTCCCCGGACAGACCAACCTTCCTTCAGGGCCATATTCCGTATGCCCGCCACGCGCAGGGCTTGGTTTGTGGCTCCTTGTGCTGAGTGCAGCCTTACTTGACCGCTACAGCCGAAATCTCCACGCGTGCACTGCGTGGCAGCGCACACACCTGTACCGCTTCACGGGCGGGTGCGTTGGCGCCGAAGAAACGGCCGTACACCTCGTTTATTTGCGCATAGTCGTTGATATCGGTCATATAGACACGACACGATACCACATTGCCGAGGGTCATACCGGCTGCCGTCAACACCCCTTCCAGGTTTTCCAGCACACGCTCTGTCTCAGCTTCAATCGAGTCCGAGACCATGTGACCTGTCTTGGGGTCGATGGGTATCTGACCCGAGCAATACAGCGTGTTACCAACAAGCACCGCCTGGCTGTACGGACCGATGGCAGCAGGAGCGAGCTGTGTTTTCACAAGCTGGCGATCAACGTGCAATTCCCGCTTCCGCATGGTGCGCTCCTGTTGGTGTCTGGGATATGGGTACAGGGTACCCGGAAGTTTTAATTTGCGAGGAACGGATGCTCGAGACAAACGAATAAACGACCAAGAACAGCCAAAAAGAGGGGTTTACTGTGGATTTACGATTGAGTGAAGCGGCAGCTTTCGTAGCCGGCGCCAGCAGTGGATTGGGGCGTGCCATCGCCCGTCAATTGTTGCGTGAAGGATGCCGCGTTGCCATCTGTTCCCGGAATACCGAACGGGTTTCTGCGGCGCGCCAGTGGCTGATAAGCGAAACGGGATGTGACCCCGATGCCATCATGGCACTGACGGCAGACGTAACGATCGAGGAGGATGTTCGAGCGGCCGTGCAGGCTGCGTCAGATCAGTTCGGTGGACTGAACCTGTTGGTAACGAATGCCGGTGGACCCCCTACCGGCCAGATTGATGACCTGTCCATGGATGACTGGCGAGAAGCGATTGAATTGAACCTGGTAAGCACCATCACCATGTCCCGGACTGCCCTCCCACACCTGCGCAAGGCAGCGGCATCGGGAAGTCATGCTTCCATCTTGATGATCACCTCCCTCTCGGCAAAACAACCTGTTCCTTCTCTGTATCTATCCAACGTGGCCCGGGCCGGCGTTCAGGGATTTTCGAAAAGCCTCTCAGAGGAGGTCGGCGCTGATGGTATCACTGTGAATACCATTCTCCCCGGGTATACCAAAACCGATCGACTGCGCCACCTGAGTGAGTCATTGAACGAGCGGACGGGGAAGTCCATTGCCGATATCGAGGCAGGGTGGGCCGCAAGCAGCGCATTGAAGCGCATCGGGACAGAAGATGAGTTTGCAGCGGCAGCCACCTTCCTGCTGAGTCCGCGGGCGGGCTTCATCACGGGTGTGGCTCTGGTTGTGGATGGTGGTGCCGTAAAGTCCCTGCTCTGAGATGCACTTCCACCCAATTCTGAGCAGGCTTCTATCGGTTACATCAGTAGTCGTGCTGGTCGGCTGCTCGGAGGCTACCAATCAGACGGATGCCCCCGATCCGGCTATCTCCTACTACGAGGCAGAGGGGCGTATCGTCCGTATCCTTGACAATTCCCGCCTTCTGCAGATCAATCATGGTGTCATCGAGGGCTTCATGCCCGCCATGACCATGCCTTTTGAGTACCGGGACGAAGCCGTCCGAAAAGGCGTCTCCGTGGGTGACTCCGTGCATTTCACCGTGGCTACCGATGGTACGTTCAACTGGGTAACGGCACTCCGCATAGTCCAGTGACATCACCCAACCCCTGATACCATGGCGGATCGACGACATTTCCTGAAGGCGGCCGTCATGGCCATGCCGGGCCTGGCTGTTTCCGGTCGTACCGATCCAGCATCCCACGTGCATTCACCCTGGCCGGTGCGGCTGGATGACTGGGAGGAGATCCGAGGGCAGTACGACCTCTGGGACGCTCGCACCTATCTGAACACCGGTGGACTGGGCCCTTCGCCACGCCCGGTACTGGATCGATTCCGAGAGGTCATGGACGACCTGCAGTTGCGGTCAGAAACCGGGCACAACCTGATCGAAGCAGCCCGCGAACCCGTTGCGCGTTTTTTTGGAGCGAGCGAAGAGGAAATCGCTTTCACCCGAAATGCTACCGAAGGCAACGCCATCGTCGCATCGGGACTGGCGTTGAAAGCGGGCGATGAGATCATCATCGACGCGCACGCCCATCCGGGCGGCGCTATTCCGTGGCTCAATCGGTGGAAACAGGACGGCATCGTTGTTCGGACGTTTGATCCTTCGGGCACCGATGCGGCCGGCATTGTGAGCCGCATGGAGGATCTTATCACATCCCGAACCCGGGCCATCCAGGTCAGCCATGTCACGGCCCCGACAGGCATCCTGTTACCGGTCGAAGAGATTGCCGATTTGGCCCGGAGGCATGGTTGCTGGTTCCACATTGATGGGGCCCAGTCTGCCGGTATGATGCCCATCGACCTGCACGCCATTGGTTGTGATTCGTGGGCTACCAGTGGACACAAGTGGCTGGGAGCGCCGCACGGTACGGGCATCCTGTTCATTCGTAGAGACGGTCTGGACCGCATCCGCCCCACTGAGGTCGGCGCCTATTCCGACGCAGGGTATGCGCTGCCCGACCAACTGGACTACATCCAGACGGCGCGTCGTCACGAAAGTGGAACCCGCAACGCCCCGTTGGTCGAAGGCCTGCGATCAGCTTGTGCCTTCATGGATACCATCGGCATGCACCAAGTCCGGAATCGGGGTCTCGCGTTGACCGCTCGATTGCGCAAGGGGCTTTCTGCCCTGGATGACATGGACATCCTTACGCCTCAGGCAAGGGAGATGCATGGGTCCATCCTGACCTTCCGCTCCCCGGCCGTACCCTTCCGTGACCTGTATCGCCACCTGACGCAAGAACACAGACTGCGTATCCGCATCGTGACGGAGGTCGACCTGAACGCGGTCCGGATCTCACTCCACGTATTCAACAGTGAAGCCGATGTGGACCGGGTTGTGGAGGGCGTGCGCGCGGCGATCGGCTGAATGCACTCTTCGGGCAATGCGGCGGCGATCGGCTCAATGCGCTCGCCGGGCAAGAAAGGGGCGCGTCAGAGCTGCGCTTCGAACGTCAACCCATCATAGGCTGGCGCCATGCCCTCCCCCAGACGCTCTTCAAAGTCCTGATGCAGGATTTCGTGGGACATGTGCGTGAAGTACGTCTGCCGGGCACCAATCTTTTCCGCGGTCTCCACGGCTTTCTCTATCGTCATGTGCATCGGATGGGGGCGGTCCCGCAAGGCATCCAGGACCAGAACATCCAGACCCTCCAGCAATGAGTAGCTGGCATTCGGGATCTGACTGACATCGGTCAGATAGGCAAATCGGCCAATACGGTACCCCAATATGTCGAGCGATCCGTGGACCGCTGGTATGGGTATGATCCTGACCGACTGTTCGGGACTTTCACGGGAGATGACATCGAACGGGCCACGCACATCGTGCATCTCCAGTCGGGGAACACCCGGGTACGTTCCGTCCCTGAAAATGTAGGAAAACATATCGCGCAGCGCATGAGCCGATGCCGGCTCGGCGTGGACCGGGATCGGTGTCCTGTTGGAGAAGAGATACGGTCTCAGATCGTCCATGCCCACTACATGGTCGAAATGATGATGGGTAACCAGCAGTGCGTCAATGGTCTCGATTCCTGCCCGGAAGGCTTGCTGCCTGAAGTCCGGACCGGAATCAATCAGCAGATGAACCCCCGCGGCACGCACAAAAACGGAACAGCGAAGTCGTTTGTCCCGTGGGTCCTCCGAGGTACACACAGGACAGGGGCAGGTCAGCACGGGTACCCCGGTGGAGGTACCGCTTCCCAGGATCTCCACCTGAACGCGCTGCGCATCCTCCCGTATCTCAGTCTTCATCCTCTGTCTGTATCTCCACTACGTCCTGTCGAGCCCACGCATCCTCGAGAGCCTGCCGAACAAGGGGTTTCAAGTAGACCGTGTCCACGTCCATGGAACGCATGGCCTCGGCCAGAATGGCCAGGTGGACCTCGGGAGGATGGACCCGATTGAGCATCAGGAATTCCTCCTCGTTCCGGATACAGATCCCTCCGCGGAAATTCCCTTTCTCCCGGCGTACACGGATCCCGAGCTGCTCGACGGCTTCCTCAAGCTCTTTGACGATCTGGGGTGTTTTCATGATGGAAAATAGGGTGCCGCTCCTAGAAGGTCAGACCGATCTGGAAGGCATGACGGAATCCGCGGTACTCGACCCGTCTCGTATTGCTCTGGGCAAAGACCGCTGAGGCATTCAGTAGCCAGCGCTGCCAGCGGTATCCCCAACCGGCATAGGCACCCAACCCCGATCGGATCTCAGGCAGGGTCCATTCGATATCCACCATGTAACCTGCTGAAGACCCGGTGTCTGTCCCGAACGCACGGGAAGCCAGGCCGAAGAACGGTTGGGATCGAAGCGAGAGATGCGACCCCGCCAAGGTCAGGTTGACACCGGCCCCGACGCCAATGGCCGCAACAGATACTTCAAAGACGGTGGCAAGCGTACTTTCGTCCTGCTTTGAAACCTTCCTGTAGTCTCCGTACAGGCCAATGGGGAAAAAGACATCCAGCGCCTTTGAATCCGGACTCCCGAAGGGTCGTACCGCAGCCCACGCATCCACACTTCCATCAACCAGAGTCACCTTGTCGCCATCGGCATCCATACCGCTGCCCCGGACCAGCCTGCCCATGAACCCTTCGCGACTGTAAAACAGGCCAATCGCAGGGTCACTGTATTCGAAGGATACGTCGGGCGCCTGAGGCGGGCGGAATGAAAAATCCACCACTGTAAGCAGCGGGCCGACAGCCCGTGCAGTTCGGCTGCCATCACCCCCGTAGTTGAACTGCGCAGCGGCGGGTCCCGCTACACAGCCCATCAGGCATACCGCGAGGACAGCTGATTCAATGGCACGGATCATCTGGAACGACGGCTGCTGTCAGCGACCACTACGATCCTGACGTGAGGTCAATCTTAACGAAGCGATTCGACTTGGGAAGCTCTGCGGAAGCAGACTCCGAGGGCAGTGGCTGAGACGGTGGTTTGCTTTCACTCGCTGCCTTTTCCCGGGCTGGGCTCTCCGTTGGCTTGACCTCTTTTTGTGCTGTCTTTGGAGACCCCACAGGTGCTGGCGCTCCTGGCTGTGTCTGCCGGGGCGCTACCTCTCCTCGGGTTATCTCCTTTGCTTCGCCCTTTCCAGGCGTGGACGCCCCTTTCCCGTTCGCCTCCTGACCAGACCTTGCCGGAGCCTCCTGAGCGTGCTCTCCACCGCGGTGTGGCCTTCCATCCGCCCCTGTCTGCTGGTTGCGACCAGCAGACCGTCTGCTGTCCGAGCCTCTCCGGGCATCGGAGGACCCACGGCGCTCGGATCCCCTGCGGGTATCCTTTTCACTGCGGGAATCTCGCTCAGATCGCCCGGCACCGGAACGGCCTCCACTGGATCTGGACGAATCGGATCTGGGCGACTCCGATCTGCCACGGCCACGTGACGTTTCCTGGGCGCCCGCGTCAGAACGTTTCGAGCGATCATCTCCGCCCGACCTGGCGTCCCTGCCGGAACGACCACTGTCACCCCGGCCACGCTGACGGCCACCATCACTACGACCTTCGGAGCGCGTACCGCCTGATCGCCCGGAACCAGAGCGCCCCGAGCCAGACCGGGAGCGACCTCTGTTATTGGATCCGCTTGTCTCATCCCTCTTCTCCTGACCCTCCGAAGCCTTCTGGCCGGACTGCGGTTTGCGGCGCGCGTTTCGATCCGTGCGATTGGACAAGCGTGAAATTTCCTTTCCGGAAGACCCGTCAAAAAACCGGAACGACATCGGGTCGACCGATGCCTCCGAGTCGATCTGCACCCGCACGCCGAAGCGAAGGCGCCAGCGGAAGGTGCGGCTCGGAAACTTGCCTGACAGGAACGATGCCGTAAATGGGTGCACCTTGAGACGAACACGCGCTGACTTGCCGGCATCCCGATAGGATGCGAGCCAATCCTCAATCTTGCGGAGGAGGTCCTCCGGTTCGACCCGTAGGTGACTGGGCGTCACGGTACGATCCCTGACCTCCCCGCGCCGCTGGCGGGGATCCGCTGCGGAGCCGGATGACTGCTCATCCGGCAGGGAAAATGTCTTGGTGATACTGGGACGCAGTCGTTGACGCGTGATCTGAATCAGACCGAAGTCACTCATCGGCAGCACCTTGGTAACCGCACGATCAGCCCGGAATTCCTTTTTCAGCGTCTCGTACAGCTTTCGGCGGTTGCTTTCATGACGCATGTCGATGAAATCGACCACGATAATGCCGCCCAGGTCGCGCAGACGGACCTGCTTGCAGATGATCTTGGCAGCCTCCAGGTTGACCTTGAGCGAACTGTCCTCCTGGGACATGCCTCGGCCGGCCCGGCCCGAGTTCACATCCACCACGTGCATGGCTTCTGTCTGCTCGAAAAACAGATAACCACCCGAGGGCATGTTCACACGCTCGTCGAAAGCCTCCTCCACGGCAGCCTTGATACCTACCTTCTGGAATACGGACTCTGCATTCTCCTCCAGCTTGACATCCTCCACCATATCAGGGGCGATAGCCTGTACGTAGCCACGGATGTTGCGATAGAGCTTCTGGTCATCAATCAGAATGCGATCGTAATCCTCCGTGAAGAGATCCCGCATGATGGAGGATACCATGTTGACATCCTCATGAATGACTGCGGGCGGCTTCGGATTGTTTTTCAGCTTGCCTTCGATCCTCTTCCACTTGTCTACCAGCAGGTTCAGGTCCGTGTCAAGCGCCTTGGCGCTCCGACCCTCGGCCACCGTGCGGACGATGACACCAAATCCCTCAGGCAGAAGGCTCCGCGCCAAGGCGCGCAGTCGCCGACGCTCCTTGAAGGACATGATCTTCTTCGACACGGCCACGTAGTTGGCCATGGGAACCAATACCAGGAAGCGCCCCGCCAGGGAGATATCCGTAGTAACACGGCTTCCTTTGTTGGCGATGGGCTCCTTGCTGATCTTGACCAGGATGGGCTGGTCCTTGACAAGAATACTGGCGGGATCGAACTGTGGACCCTCCTGTTCCCGCTCATTGTCGCCGCCGGACTCGCGGCGCGACGGCTGTCCTCCGCGACCTTGTCTTCGGCTATCCTTGCCCTGCTGATCGGAGCCGCCATGACGTTGACCGGTAGGTCGGCGCCGTTTCTTGCCCGCCGGCTTGGTCGTGTAGTCCCCTTTGAATGATCCAATCTCGGCCTGGTCCGTCTTGGCGTAGTCAAGCCACGACTCAACGTTGTCGATCAGGTCCGAGAAATGGAGAAACGCGTCCTGTTTCTGACCAATGTCTACGAAGGCAGCCTGGATGCTCGGCATGACTCGGCGGATACGCCCGAGGAAGATGTTGCCGATGGTGCGTTCATGTTCTTGGTTCTCAATGAACAGCTCCGCCAGCTCGCCGTTCTCAACGATGGCAATGCGGGTCTGTTTACCCTTGTTGACGATGATTTCCTTAGACATGTGTGGGTGTCCTGGGCAAAGAACGACGAACAGCCCTCCCCTTTGAGGGAGTTGTCAGTGCGACGATGTACCGAAAGTTCAATCACCTTCAGAAACTCCCCGAGAACTTGCTGCATCGAAAATCCACTGCTCCGGGTACGTCTGTCGCTCGGCAGGCTGTAGCTGCGTGCCGTTCTTGCAAATGATGGAGATAGAGCCAAAACAGGGAGGGCTGCGACGCCGAATTCGGTCGTCCCACACCCTGCCTGACGTTCCGGAAAGTACTGTCCTGCCGCGCTTTCACGCCCTGCGAGTACCGCTCTGAACCATGCCACAAGCCAACGCGCAACCGCCTGGCCCACAACCCGAAACCGGGTCAAGGAGAAAGGGAACAGCGTTGTAGCGAAAGAAACGGAATATCCGTGCATGATCAGGACGGGAAGCCCTTCCGGTAAGATGGGCCGAAGGACGCCTTCTGCGTCGCTCCGGTCTTTAAAATCAACGGGTTAATCTCCCGAAGGCGCAGAATGATCCCGAAAAAGAGGCGCTTATATTGCCACAGGTCAGCCTCTGAGGGCAACCCGCTGCTCAGCCGCCCCGACCGCATGCCGAGCCGTGTCTGCATGTCAACCCAATGCCAACCATCGACCGATCCATGACGCATCCTGCTGTATCTGCCGAAGCCAAGGGCCTTGAAGGAGTCATTGCCCTTCACACGGGCATCTGTGACATTGACGGGCAGAAGGGGACCCTTATCTATCGGGGATATGACATCGATGACCTGGCACGGCACTGTACGTTCGAGGAAGTCGCATGGCTTCTCTGGCAAGGGGAGCTGCCCGGCGCCGCGGACCATGCCGAGCTGCTGCGCCAGCTGGCCAGCGAGCGACCACTACCTCCCATGGTCCGTGAGCTGATGGCCATGGCACCGGAGGATGCCAACGCCATGGCTTTCCTGCAAACAGGTATTTCCACCCTGGCCCTCTTCGATTCGGAAGCTGAGCAGACAGACCCTGCATCCCAGTACCGCAAAGCGGTGCGCCTGACAGCGCACATCCCTGTTCTGCTCGCAGGTTTCGACCGTGCCCGCAACGGTTTGCCCATGATTGCACCGCGACCTGACCTTTCGACGGCAGCAAATTTCCTTTACATGCTCAGGGGGGAAGAGCCGGGTGAGCAGGCTGTTCGCATATTCGACGCCTGTCTTGTCCTGCATGCCGAACATGGACTGAACGCATCCACGTTTGCCGGTCGGGTCATCGGCGCTACCCTGTCTGACATGTACGCTGCGGTCGCGGGCGCCGTCGGCGCCTTGAAAGGACCGCTGCACGGAGGAGCAAACCTCCGGGTAATGGACATGCTGGACGCCATTGCCGCCTCTGGGGCGGATGCATCATCCTGGGTCCGGGACCGGCTGGCGCGCAAGGAGCGCATCATGGGATTTGGTCATCGGGTCTACAAGACGCTGGATCCCCGGGCGGGCATTCTGCGGGAGATGTCCGAGTCACTGGCCGTGGAGGCGGGTAATCGAACATGGTACGACATGAGCCTGAGCATCATGGAGATCATGGAACGTGAGAAGGGCCTCTATCCCAATGTGGACTTTTTCTCGGCTTCCGTGTACAGCACATTGGGCATACCCAAGGACCTGTTCACGCCCATCTTTGCCATGGCCCGGATTACCGGATGGACAGCCCACCTGATGGAGCAGTGGAAGGACAACCGACTTATACGGCCGCGGGCCGCCTATGACGGCCCGCGCAGTCGCAGCACGGGTCGACAAGCAGGCTGACTCCCCATGACGGGTCTGGCAACCCTCCGGCACATTTCGCTCGATGAACGACTCGCTTGAGCGATATGCCCCTTTCCGCGCATACTTTGTTAAATGTGGCCACCGGGCACGGATCCGCGGGCGTCTTCCATCGTTGCGTTCCGTACCTTCAAACGTCCTCCTTTTCGAGGTCCAACCAAAAAGCAACCCCACAGGCAGTCACGACAGCTATGCGTCTTTCGACCCTACTGAATTCGCCCATCGGCAAGAAGCTGATTACCGGAATCACAGGACTCGGGCTGACTTTCTTCGTGCTCATGCACATGGTCGGAAACCTGTCCATGTTCTCGGGCGATGACGCCTACAACGAGTACGCTCACTTCCTGGCCAGTCTGGGCCCCCTTCTCTACGCCGTCGAGGCAGGCCTCGTCCTGTTCTTCCTGGCCCACGCCGTAAACGGCTTCAAGATCTGGATCGGCAAGCGGAAGGCCCGACCGCAGGCCTACGCGGTGTACAAGAGCGCGGGTGGTCCGAGCATGCAGTCCTCGAGCTCGCGCTCCATGATCATAACGGGCATCATATTGCTGGTCTTCCTGGTCTTCCACCTCATCTCGTTCAAATTCGGACCGGGTGGACCCGGCAATGCCGATGCATCGTACCTGACGACGGTCAACGGTGTCGAGATGCGCGATCTGGCCCGCCTGGTACGTGAGAAATTTGCCCTCTCCTGGTACACATTCGGCTACACGGCCATCATGCTGCTCCTGGTTGCCCACCTGCGCCACGGCGTCTGGAGCGCCTTGCAGTCGCTGGGTGCCATGCGCCCATCGCTCTCCGCACTGATCCACACGATTGGCGGACTGCTGGGACTGGGAATCGGCCTCGGGTTCATCGTCATGCCACTGGCCATCTACTTCGGTCTGATTTGACCGGACCAGGATCCGATAGCCCGCATCTCTTCGAATCGAATTCCATCCGACGCACACCATGTCTACGGTTCTCGACCCCAAAATCCCTGCTGGCCCGCTGAAGGAAAAGTGGGATAACTACAAGAACACGATCAAGCTGGTCAACCCGGCCAACAAACGGAAACACACCGTTCTGGTCGTCGGCACCGGATTGGCCGGTGGGTCTGCTGCAGCTTCCCTGGCCGAGTTGGGATACAACGTCAAGAGTTTCTGCATCCAGGATTCTCCTCGCAGGGCGCACTCCATTGCCGCGCAAGGAGGGATCAACGCAGCCAAGAACTACCCCAATGACGGGGATACCATCTGGCGTCTCTTCTACGATACCATCAAGGGAGGCGACTACCGCAGCCGCGAGGCCAACGTATACCGCTTGGCACAGGTGTCCAACAACATCATCGATCAGTGCGTAGCGCAGGGGGTACCGTTTGCGCGCGAATACGGTGGGTTGCTTGACAACCGATCCTTCGGCGGAGCCCAGGTGTCCCGTACGTTCTATGCGAAAGGCCAAACAGGGCAACAGCTCCTCCTCGGGGCTTACCAGGCCATGAGCCGGCAGATCGGAGCGGGAAACATCGAGATGTTTTCCCGACGCGAGATGCTCGACCTGGTCGTTGTCGACGGTAAGGCCCGGGGTATCATCACCCGTAACCTGGTCACCGGGGAGTACGAGCGCCACGTAGGCGATGCTGTCCTCTTGTGCACAGGCGGCTACGGAAACGTGTACTACCTGTCCACGAATGCCAAGAACTCGAATGTCACGGCAGCTTGGCGCTGTCATAAGCGCGGTGCCTACTTCGCCAACCCGTGCTACACCCAGATACATCCCACATGCATCCCGGTCTCGGGAGACTATCAGTCCAAACTGACCCTCATGTCGGAGTCGCTTCGGAACGACGGCCGCGTCTGGGTGCCCAAGAAGCAGGGGGATACCCGGCGTCCCCAAGACATTCCGGAAGAGGATCGTGACTATTATCTGGAGCGGAAGTACCCGAGCTTCGGAAACCTGGTACCGCGTGACGTGGCCTCACGCAACGCCAAAATGGCAACAGATGAGGGTCGTGGCGTGGGCGAGACAGGATTGGCCGTCTACCTTGACTTCAAGGACTCGATCAATCGACTGGGACGGGACACCATCGAAGCGCGCTACGGCAACCTCTTCGAGATGTACGAGCGCATTACGGGCGAAAACCCGTACGAAGTACCGATGCGCATCTTCCCGGCAGTCCACTACACCATGGGAGGCCTGTGGGTCGATTACGAACTGCAGTCCACCGTACCGGGCCTTTTTGTACTGGGCGAAGCCAACTTCTCTGACCACGGGGCCAACCGCTTGGGCGCCTCGGCATTGATGCAGGGATTGGCTGATGGTTATTTCGTCATCCCCTACACGCTTGGGAATTACATCGCCAACCAAAGCCTGCCCGATGTCTCGACCGATGCGGATGCCTTCGGCGAAGCGGAGTCGGCTGCAGACGCACGGATCCAGAAGCTGCTCAGCGTGAACGGAAACAAGACCGTCATGGAGTTCCACCGCGAACTTGGACGCATCATCTGGGATCAGGTCGGTATGTCCCGAACCGCCGGTGGCCTTCGGCAGGCCATTGACCAGGTCAGTGCCCTCAAAGAAGAGTTCTGGCAGAATGTATGCGTCCCGGGAGAGCCGACCACCTATAACAAGAATCTGGAATTTGCCGGCCGGGTCGCCGACTTCCTGGAACTGGGAGAGCTCATGGCTCGCGATGCACTCAGCCGCGAGGAATCGTGCGGTGGACACTTCCGCGAAGAGTATCAAACGCCCGAAGGTGAGGCGCTTCGCAACGATGACGAATTCACCCACGTCTCGGCCTGGGAACACACGGCGTCGGGTCATGTCCTTCACAAGGAAAACCTCGACTTCGAGAACGTTCAACTCACCACCCGCAGCTACAAGTAAGACCCAGCAATCGTTTCGACATGGCACACAGCATGAACATCACGCTCAAAGTCTGGCGTCAGGCGGGTCCCGATGCACAAGGGGGCTTCGAAACCTACTCCGTACCGGACGCCAATGAACATATGTCTTTTCTGGAACTGCTCGACGTGCTGAACGAGCAGCTCATCAAGGAAGGCAAGGAGCCGGTCGAGTTTGACCATGATTGCCGCGAAGGGATCTGCGGATCGTGTGGCGTTGTCATTGACGGCGTGGCACACGGCCCCCAGCAACGAACGGCATGCTGCCAGCTGCACATGCGGCATTACAAGGATGGCGATACCATCGTCATCGAGCCGTGGCGTGCAGAGGGTTTCCCGATCATCAAGGACCTTGTCGTAGACCGTCAGGCGTTCGATCGTATCATCGCTGCGGGCGGCTACGTATCCGTCAATACGGGTGCCGCCCAGGACGCCAACAGCATTCCCATCCCGAAAGATGATGCGGATCTGGCCATGGACTACGCTACCTGCATCGGCTGCGGTGCCTGCGTGGCAGCGTGTCCGAATGCATCAGCATCGCTCTTTACGGCGGCCAAGATTGCCCAGCTTTCCCTTCTGCCCCAAGGCGCTCCCGAGCGTACGATGCGTGTCACGAACATGGTCGACCAGATGGCGAAAGAAGGCTTTGGAGACTGCTCCAACCATGCAGAGTGCGAGGCGGTCTGTCCCAAGGGAATCTCCATTTCTGCCATTGCCACCATGCGCCGCGAGTACATGAAGGCCATGCGGGGCTGACGTTTCCCGAAAGGCTACGAAACGGTCGCGGGCCGCTGGACAGTCGTCCAGCGGCCCGCGCGTGTTTCACGGAGTAACGCTCTTGGTCAGACAGCCATGCCGGCGCCGGCCACGATGGATTCGAAAATCCGTGCGCCGTCTTCGTTGCCCAGGATCCCTTCTGCACATCGCTCGGGGTGCGGCATCATCCCCAGCACATTCCGCTCGGCATTCAGGATGCCGGCAATGTTGCGGGAGGCGCCGTTCGGGTTGGATTCCCGGGTGATGTTGCCCGCGGCATCGCAATAGCGGAAGGCCACGCGGTCTTCAGATTCGAGCTCGTCAAGCACGTCGTCCGAGGCAAAATAATTACCCTCGCCGTGCGCCACTGGCACCCGTAGGACATCGCCCTTGGAGAGACCGCCTGTGAACACACTTTCTGTGGTCTCTGTGCGGAGATAGACGTCCTTGCACACAAACCGCAGCGATTCATTGTGCGTCAACGCACCCGGCAGCAGGCCCGATTCACACAGGATCTGGAAGCCGTTGCAGATGCCCATGACCAGTCCCCCTTGTCCGGCAAAGCGGACCACGTCCTTCATGATCGGGGAGAAACGGGCGATGGCGCCGGAGCGCAGGTAATCGCCGTACGAAAATCCACCCGGCACGATGACCAGATCGACATCCCCCAGACTGCTTTCCTTGTGCCAGATGAACCGGGCTTCCTGCCCGAAGACATGTTTGGCCACGTGATAGGCATCGTGGTCACAATTGGATCCGGGAAAAACGATGACGCCGAATTTCATGACGGAGTTGGAAAGCGGTACGTAGAGAGCGAGCACGAATATACTGCGGCGGATGCGGCAATCGAATGCCCGAGCGGCGGCGCGAAGGATCCGGATGAACAATTCACGACAGACCGGCAGCGGAAACGTAGTTTCCTGTGGCACACCAAACGGAATCTATATGGAAACCCGACTTACCCATCTGACCTGGGCCGACGTGCGCGAGCGCCACGTGGAAACGGTCATCCTTCCCTGGGGCGCCACCGAGGCGCACAACACCCACCTCCCGCACGCAACCGACACGTGGCAAGCGGAGGGTGTGGCGCAGCGAGCCGCTGAAAAGGCTGCCGCCCGGGGAGCCCGTGTCGTGGTATTGCCGGGCGTGCCCTTCGGCGTCCACACCCAGCAGGCTGACCTGCCTTTGACGCTGAACGTGAATCCCTCCACGCAGTCGCTTCTCCTGGCCGATCTGGTGGCCTCCGTGGAACGCGCCGGTGTCCGGAAGATGCTCATCATGAACGGCCACGGCGGGAACGGATTCAAGCCGATGATCCGCGAGCTGCAGGCCCTGACGGACGTTTTCCTGTGTCTGTGCAACTGGTGGACGCTGGGTAATGCCGACGAGGTCTTCGACGAGCCAGGAGACCATGCCGGTGAGCTGGAAACAAGCGTAATGATGCATCTGCACCCGGATCGCGTACGCCCCCTGACGGAAGCCGGTCCCGGGAAGGAGCGCGTTTTCCGCCTCGAGGCGCTGCGCTCACGAAAGGTCTGGGCACCGCGCCAGTGGACCTCGGTCACAGACGATACGGGCGTCGGCAACCCGGCTGCCGCTACCGCGCAGAAAGGCCAGCAGTTCGTGGAGCAGGTAACGGACGAACTGGCCAACTTCCTGGTCGAGCTGGATGCGGCCGACCCGACGGATCTTTACGTCTGAGTTCTCGTGCACCGGGACAACATCCTGACCGTTGAGACGTTATTCCAACGGCCGCGAGACAGGCAGTACATCCCATGATCCCCAAGGAACTGTTCAAGCGAATCCGGCAGATCGAGATCCGCACCAAGGGTCTGGTCAGCAACATCTTTGGAGGCGAGTATCATTCGGCCTTCAAGGGCACCGGTATGGACTTTGCCGAAGTGCGCCCGTACCAGTTTGGGGACGATGTCCGCAACATCGACTGGAACGTCTCGGCCCGCTACCCGGAAACCTTCATCAAGGTATTCGAGGAAGAACGGGAGCAGACGGTCATTCTGGCGGTGGACGTATCGGGGTCCGAGGATTTTGCCTCAGCCAGCGCTTTCAAGCGAGAGATTGCAGCCGAGATCTGCGCCGTGGTGGCCTTTTCTGCCATCCAGAACAACGACAAGGTTGGCCTGCTGCTGTTTTCAGATCAAATCGAGCTTTTCGTGCCGCCCAAGAAAGGGCGTAAGCACGTACTGCGACTCATCCGGGACCTGTTCGCCCACGAACAACAGTCCACGGGGACGGATCTGAAAGTGGCGCTCAACCACCTGGTCCACGTGTTACATCGGCGCTCCATCGTCATGCTCATGAGCGACTTCATGGACGATGGTTTCGAGCCCGCCCTTCGCGCCGTGGCGCGTCGTCACGATACGATTGCCGTCCACCTGACAGATCCCGTCGAGAGTGAATTACCAGAGGTGGGCCTCATGGAAGTGACGGATGCCGAAACGGGGGAGCGCATCCTGATTGATACGTCTGATGTAACGGTCCGGAACCTGTACGAGGAAGAAGCTCGTTCAAGGGAGGCGGCCCTCACGAAGATGTTCAGGCGCCTGCGAGTAGACGCCATACGCATCATTACGGATGAGGGATATGTGGATCCGCTGATCCGGTTTTTCCGTCAACGCAATCGCATGATCCGGGCATGACGCTGCGCATGTCATATCCGAAGATGTTGCTGTGGATGGCCTTCAGCCTGGCCGTGGCACCGCTTGCTATAGCCCAGCAGTACGAGACGCACCTGTCAGTGGACTCTGTGACGGTGGGTGACCGGTTTGAACTGACCGTGGTGGTGGGTCACGATGGTGTGCGCGAGGCTGTTTTTCCGCATGACCTGATCCCCGACTCCCTACATGGCGCGGCATTTTTCGCGCTAGGAGATTTTGAAATTCTGGGTGTGCGCGGTGAAGGTGGCCGGGACTGGCCCGGCGGCGGTCGCATCGATTCGGTCATCTATGAGGCCACAACGTTCGCCCTGGATACGGCCCGCGTAGCCGGCATTCCGGTGGGTCTGGCCCAGAATGGGGATACGCTGACAGCCCTGTCTCCCCCGGCCTTCCTGCGCATCGGTTCGCTCGTCCCAGATGATGCTGCCGAAATCCAGGAGCTGGCGGAGCTGGCCACCTTTGATCGTTCCTGGTGGCCTTGGGTTCTTGGGCTGCTGGCCCTGGCCGGCGTCCTCTATGGCTTGTGGCGCTGGCGCCAGCAGCAGGAGGAAGAGGTTGTTGAGAACGAACCCTCAGAGCCCGCCATCCCACCCTACCAGGAGGCTCTTGAGCGACTCTCGAGCCTGCAGAAGGAGGATTTCGCAGATCCGGGACGCATCAAACCGTTCTACGTCGAGCTGACGGATATCCTTCGGACCTACGTAGGGCGGCGTACACACGTCCCCGCCCTCGAGTCCACGACCCGTGAGCTGCTCGATCGCTTACGTTCCTCGTCCTCGGGAACGGTACTCCCGGATGATGTGATGAATGAGATCGATAACGTGCTGACGCATTCTGATCTGGTCAAGTTTGCTGACCTGCGCCCGATCCTGGAGCAGACCCGGGAGATGGTGGATCAGACGCGTACCGTCATCGAAGGGACCGAATCCGCCTACCGCGAAGAGGAGCTTCGGCGCGAAAGGGAGCGTCGGGCAGCCATCGAAGCGGCGCAGTATGCCCCCACCGGGGACAAGAAGGGTGCCCTCCAACCAGAGACGGAGGAGGTCTGATGGAATTCGCGCAACCCATTTGGCTGTTTCTGCTCCTGTTGGTTCCACTCGCAGGCTGGCAATCCTGGCAGAGCCTGCGCAGGCGGCCCGGCATGCGCTTCTCTACCACGACGGCAGCCCGTGCGGCCGGGCCATCGTGGCGCGTGCGTTTGCGCGTTGTTCCAACGGTCCTCCGTGTCGCGGGCCTCTCGCTGGCAATCATTGCGATGGCCCGGCCGCAGGATCGCAATGTCATCCGGGAGCAGTTTGCCGAGGGCGTGGACATCATGATGGTGCTTGACACCAGCACCTCCATGCGCGCCGAGGACTTCACCCCGAACCGCTTCGAGGCGGCCAAGAACGTGGGTGCACAATTCATTGCCGGTCGTACCTCGGACCGGGTCGGTCTGATTGTATTTGCCGCCAATGCCTACACGCAGGCCCCGCTGACCCTGGACTATACGTTCCTGCAGTCCATGCTGAGCGAGGTCGAAGTGGGCGTTATTGAAGACGGTACCGCTATCGGAACGGCACTGGCCATGGCCGTAAATCGCCTCAAGGACAGCGAAGCCAAGAGCAAGGTCATCATCCTGCTGACCGATGGACAGAACAACCGCGGCGAGCTCAGCCCCGAGACGGCGGCCGAGGTGGCCCGTACGCTCGGCGTCCGCATCTATGCCATCGGTGTCGGTCAGCATGGCGAAGCGCCCTTTGTCGTGGACCATCCCTTCGCAGGACGTCAACGCCGTATGGTCCCCGTGGAAATCGACGAGGAAATGCTGCAGGCCGTGGCCGACATGACGGGGGGCCAGTATTTCCGGGCTACGAACAACCGGGCCCTTGCCGACATCTACGAGGAGATCGGCGAACTTGAGCAGACAAAGATCGAAGAACGCAGCTACATGGACTACGAGGAGCGCTATGCTGCCTTCCTCTTCCCGGGCATGCTGCTGCTCCTCCTCGACGTCCTCCTTTCAACCACCCTGTTCCGGAGGTTTCCCTGATGGAGTGGCTGAACCCGCAATACACCTGGACACTCGCCCTGATACCGGTCGTGGTCGGTCTGTTCGTGCTGGCGGCGCTGCGGCGTCGGCAACTGGCCGAGCGTTTCGGTGAACAGGCCACCATCCGACGCCTGGCTGCATCGATCAGTCCGCAGCGCCGCCGCTGGAAAGCGGCGCTCAAGACCGTGGGCATCGCCCTCATCATCCTGGCCCTCATCGGACCGCGCTTCGGTACGCGGCTCAAGGAGGTCACCCGTGAAGGCATCGACCTGGTCATCGCCTTGGATGTCTCTGCTTCGATGATGGCCGAAGATGTGGCCCCGAATCGTCTGGATCGCGCCCGCAACGAGATCAAGAACCTGATCGGGGACATGGACGGGGACCGGATTGCCCTGGTCACCTTTGCCGGCGACGCCTTCATCCAGTGTCCGCTCACGACCGATTTCGGCGCACTGCGTCTTTTTCTGGACGTAGCCGATCCCTCCCTGATACCGACACCCGGCACGGACTTCGGAGCAGCGCTGCAGATGGCACTGCAAGCCTTCAAGGCGCCCACGGGCACGCCAGACAACGAGGCCCGAACCCGCGCCATCCTCTTCGTATCGGACGGGGAAAATCACATTGCAGATCTGGAATCCATTCTCCAGGATGCCCGGGATGAGGGCGTAGTCGTGTATGCCGCCGGTGTCGGGGAAACCGATGGCGCTCCCATCCCTGTATACCGCAATGGTCGTCGCGTGGACTGGAAGAAAGACCGGACTGGAGCCGTGGTGACCACCCGACTGGAAGAAGCCGTTTTGCAGGATCTGGCGCAGGATGGCAGCTATTACCGGATTGCGCGTACCTCCAGTTCGCTGCCACGTATTACGAGCGCCCTCGACCAACTGGATCAGACCACCTTCGGACAGGAGGAATTCGAAGAGTACGAAGAGCGGTTCCAGTGGCCGCTGCTGCTCGGTTTGCTGTTGCTGCTCCTGGAATGGATGATTCCTGAACGCATCCGTTCCGACAGTTCAACCCGGTTCACTTCATCTCACGCCTCATCATGAAACAACTGTTTGTTCTCGTGATCGCCGTCCTGCTCTTCGGCCCCGGTGACGGCAAAAAGAAGGGCCGTCAAGGCAATGCGCTCTACGTACAGGAGCAGTACGAGGAAGCCATGGCTGCGTACCAGGAAGGGGTCGGGGCCGTTCAGGAGGATGGACCCGGCGCTGTCCACTCGGGCCTTTTGAACAACCTGGGGGCTGCACTCTACCGTACCGGCGATATGGAGCAAGCCGGCATTGCATTCAGCAGCGCCGCCACCATGGCCCTGGCTCCCGAGGACCTGGTTCGCGCCAGCTACAATGCCGGCAATGCGGCCTTCAAGGCCGAACAGCTCGAGCAGGCCCTCGAACACTACCGCCGTGCGCTCCTCAACGACCCGTCCAACGCGGATGCGAAATTCAACTACGAGTTCGTGAAGCGACAGCTGGAAGAGCAGCAACAGAACCAGGAGCAGCAGGACCAACAGGACGAGAATCAGGAGAATCAGGAAAACGAGAACAACCAGGACCAGCAGGACCAGGAAGGAGAGCAGGACGAGCAACAACAGGAGCAGGATCAGCAGCAGCAGCAGCAGCAGAGCCCAGACGACGCCGGTCAGCAGCAGGATCAGCAGCAACAACATCAGGAGCAGCAAGAGCGGGAGGACCCGACTAAACTGAGTGAGGAGGAGGCGCAGCGGATCCTGCAGGCGCTGGAAAACGAAGAAGAGCAACTACTTCGTCAGGTTCAGAAAATGAAAACCCGTCCGCGTCGGGTCGAGAAAGACTGGTAATGACACGCCGATCGCCGCTTCATCATTCCATGCGAGGTACGGGGGGCCTTCAGGTGCTCATCTTCGTACTCGGACTGCTTGCACCTGGCACCGTGCTGGCCCAGGTGGACGTACACGCCTCTGTCGATGCCACCACCATCGGTACGGAGGAGAGCGTCAGCTTCACCATCACGATTGATGGGTCCGATGGCAGTAACGTCCAGGTCCCTCAGCCCCCGGAAGCCGACGGCTTGACCCTCCTGCAGACCATTCCAAGGACGCAGCAAAGCGTATCAATCGTGAATGGCCAGATGAGTCGCAGTTTCGGCTACTCCTGGTCCTACCGGCCCACGGCCGAAGGAACGGCACGCATCGGCGCCACGACCATTACCGTTGGTAATCGCGAGTATCATACCCAGCCGATCCAGGTGCAGGTCGTAGCGCAGAGCCAGCGCCCGGCCCGGTCCCCTCGTGTGGATCCGTTCCAAGCGCTGCGCTCGCCCTTCGATCCTCCTGCAGCTGAACCAGCTCCAGAGCCCGACGAGTCCGATTTGTTCATTCGTGCCGTCCCCACGCAGCGGACTGCGTGGCAGAATGAGCAGGTGGTCATCGAGTACCGTCTATTCTTTCGGGAGGGCATCCAGCTGCGACAGAGCCGCCTGACCGATTCCTGGGACGCCGAAGGCTTCTGGCGGGAAGAGCTGGACGTGGAAACACGACCCATCCCCCGGGTCACAGTCGAAAACGGGCTGCGCTACAACACGATTGTACTCAAGAAGGCCGCCGTATTCCCTACCCGCGCAGGGGAGTTGACTGTCGATCCGCTAAAGATCGAGAGCGAGGCCATGATGCCCTTCGGGTCACGGGATCCATTCCGATCCCTGTTTGCCATGCAGTCTCGGTTTTCACCGATTGAGTTGGCCTCCGAAAAGGTGACCATCACGTCCCGCCCACTACCCCAAGGCGCACCCGATGCGTTCAACGGTGCCGTGGGATCGTACGCCATGACCGTCAATCCAGACAAGACAACGCTGGAGGTCGGAGAATCCCTGCAGCTGACCGTTACTGTAACGGGCCGTGGAAACCTGGCTACAATGGATGCCCCGTCGCTCTCGATTCCTGCCGCCTTCGACGTCTATGACCCCGACGTATCGACACTGCTCAACCGTTCCGGCACGCGTCTCTCGGGCAGCAAGACGTTCCGCTATATCCTGATACCGCGTACCAATGGTACCTTTGAAATCCCACCCATCGAGTTTGTCTGGTTCGATCCGGATGCGGGACGGTATCGCAGCTCCATGTCAGAACCCTTTCCGGTTGTTGTCACAGGGACGGCCACGTCGCCCTTGTCTGTGACGGCCACCACGAACGGCATGCCCGTAGACGATTTCGCTCCGGCATTCACCGGTGACGTGTCATGGCAGTCATCGAGCAGCCTGCTCCTTCACACCCGCTGGTGGGCGTGGATCCTCCTTCTGACGCCGCTGGCCGCCATGGGTGGGGCCCATTTCTGGCGCCGCTATCAGGACCGGTTGGTCCGGGACCCTCGTTGGGCCCGTGGGCGCCGTGCCCATCCCCTGAGTCGGAAGCACTTGAAGCAGGCCATGGAGTTGCTGCAGGGCGGTGATACGAAAGGCTACTTCGAAGAGGTGGAGCGGGCTGTCCTGGGATTCATCGGTAACCGACTCGACGTGGCCGAGAAGGGTTTGACACGGCCCCAGCTGGACGCTTTACTGGCTCAACGTGATGTCTCGGCACCCCTGCGCTCCCGGCTTCGAAGTCTCTTGGACCTGTGTGATCGTGGGCGATTTGCACCGGCATCGTTCTCCCCCGAAAACAAGGAAGACGCCTTTGACGATGCCTCGTCGTTCATTCCCGACCTGGACGAAGAGTTGAACCCATGATGCGAAGCGCGATCATCATCGTCATGCTTCTTGCGGCTCCGCTTTCCCGGGCGCAGGATGCAGCCTCCCTCCAGAGATTCGACGAGGGTACCACTGCCCTCATTGAGGGTCGCTTCCAGGATGCGCTTGGCGCCTTCGAAACCGTTGAACGCAGTGGGTGGGAATCCGATGCGCTGTACTACAACATGGCTCTGGCCCATTACCGGCTTGACAACCTGGGGCAGGCCATCCGCTTTCTTGAGAAAGCGCGCCAGCTGAACGAGGATGATCCGAGGATTCTTCATTCCCTTGCCATCGCGGGGCAACGTCAAGCGGACCGGTTTTCCACCCTGCCGGACCCCTTCTGGCTCTCGGCCCGAGCATGGCTGACCGATCAGGTACCCATCCGGACAGCCTTCCTGATAGGCATCCTGTGCTGGTTCGGCTTCGCTGCAGCCTGGCTGGCCAACGTGGTGGGAGGCGTCAACGGCCCGGGGTGGCAGCGGGGCCGCAGCGTGGGATTCGTCCTCGGTCTGGTCCTGATTACGCACGCGTTTGCCTCTTCCATCTGGCCGCCCCATCCGGACCGGTACGTCATCCTCGCAGACGTATCCCAACTGCGCGAACAGGCCAGTCTCGAGGCCGCCGAGGTAGTCGAGGTCCATGAGGGACTGATTGTCGACGTTCGCGCATCGGCGCCAGCCTGGTACCTGGTGGAAATCCCGAACGGCACTCGGGGATGGGTGCCCAGCGCGGACCTCGGGGATATCTGAGCAAGTCGTATCTTCGGACCCCGGCCCTCCTTGAGGTGTCCATTCGCCCACCGCCTTCCCGTCTGAACCACGCACCGTCTTGACGCTCGAACCCCACGTACTGAAGACATCCCGGAAAGCCGGCTGGATCGAAGTCGTGTGTGGATCCATGTTCAGCGGCAAGACGGAGGAGTTGATCCGTCGGGTGCGCCGGGCTACCATCGCCAGACAGCGCACGGAGATATTCAAACCAGCCGTTGACACCCGCTATTCGGAGGACCAAGTGGTCTCCCACGACGAATCGGCGCTTCGTTCAACAGCCGTGGCCGCCGCTTCCCAGATCATCCTCCTGGCACAGGACTCTGATGTAGTCGGTATCGATGAGGCCCAGTTCTTTGGTGATGACCTGGTCCATGTGTGTCGTGAACTGGCTGAGTCCGGTAAACGGGTCATTATCGCTGGCCTGGACCAGGACTATCTCGGACAGCCGTTCGAGCCCATGCCTCAGCTCATGGCCATTGCCGAGTACGTCACCAAACTGCACGCTATCTGTGTTGTCTGCGGAAATCCAGCCAACCATTCTCAGCGTCTCGTCGATGGCGACAGCCGGGTACTTCTCGGGGCGAAAGAAGCCTACGAGCCCCGATGCCGGGACTGCTTCGACCTGGCACTCTCGAGAGGGGAATCACCCACTACGGCGCATCCGGTCGAGAGCCTCATCGAGGCCGAACAAAATGAGGCCGATACCCCCGAAAGCCACAAGGGCGGGTAGCGGTTGCCAGATGACCAGGCCTCCCAGGGCTCCCAGGACTCCCCCCAGGTATTTGATGTAATTGAGCTGCTCGTTCGAGGAGTTCTTGATCAAGGCCTCCAGTCGACCTTCGTCGTAGGCCATCATATTGGTCATGACCATGTCATAGACGTCGAGATTCTCAACGAATCCGAGTACAGCTCGGGTGGCGAAGTCCTCTATATCCTCGGCGCGCGCCTCAATCTTTTCCGGGATCGTGTCGAGCAGAGCGTCCATGTCATCGAGCACTACGTCGAGTTGGGCCGGGAGACCGTGGACCACCTTGTCGACACGGCGCTTGAAGTCCTCCTCGTTCAGGTACCGATAGGCCTTTAGCGCCATGCCACCAACGCCCTCTCCGACGTAGGCTTCAATCTTCTGCACTACGAAGTCGACAATGCGCTTTCGTACCTCATCCGATGTAAGTACGCTTTCGACGTAATCCGCTGTCAGTCGCTTGAGGTCGGTACGGAACTGCGGATCCTCGAGAACACCTCGGGCCACGGACATGGCCAGCTCACGGTATTTCGGGATGATGGCATTCTCCTCGATCTTCTGCTTGATGATCTCCTCGTTGATCAGCTCCTCGCTGACTGCCGTTGCCAGTCGGTAAATGACCCGCTCGCGCTGGGCGGGAATAAGCCCCTGACCGAAAATGGGCCTGGGCTGCCGGGGGTTGAAGAGCATCGTAATGGCAACCCAGTTGGTCAGAAAACCTATCAGACCACTTACGGCCACGATGCGCAGTAGCCCTTCCAGCAGAAACGGGCGTCCCAGCAGCATCAACTCGACATGCGGGAAATCCCATGCAAAAGAGGTGGCGAACATGAGGATCAATCCCAGGGGGATGACCTGCAGCAGGGGCAGCAGCCGGGCATGGGCACCCGTTGCCCGGGGCGGTTCATGGCGGGTCCGCCCCTGTTCAGAGGGTGGCGGAACATGACGTCGGGCGTAGGTGGCCACCAAGTGCCTGAAGTCGGCGGCCCGCGCCTTGGTCATTGCACGCGCTTGCGCTACCGATACATCGGGCCGTGCAGTGGCATCATCTCGATGCTCTTCCGGCTTATCTGATGCGGGCTGACCCTGGCTGGGATGTGATGCGTCTTCCGTCACATGAATGGACCGTCTGAAAGGTGTTATTCAGACGCGGAAAAGCCCAAGCGGGTTGCATCAGCCTGCATACCGGCAATGACGTTGGCAATGTGCTCGTTGAGCTCCAGGCCCAGATCCTCGGCTCCCTCCCGAATATCCTCCCTGCTGACGGCGGCAGCGAAGGTCTTGACCTTCAACTTCTTCGTCACCGACTTCGGCTTCATGCCGTCCAGGCCTGTGGGTCGCAGGTAGGCTACGGCCGTAATGAACCCGGCCAGTTCGTCTACTGCAAACAACGTTTTGGCCATCCGTGTCGTCCGGGGCGTACCCGTATGGGGCGCATGGCCCATGATGGCATCCAGCATGTCCTCTGGATAGCCGGCCTCCCTCAAAACGCCCACACCAACGTAGGGGTGCTCCTCAAGCGTCTGATGCTTCTCATAATCCATGTCATGCAATAGCCCGGCCATGCGCCACCGTGTTTCATCCTCGCCGAACATACGGGCATAGAATCCCATGGCCGCCTCGACAGCGTAGGCATGACGGCGCAGGCTGTCCGTCTTGGTCCACTCATGAAACAGGGTCAATGCGTCGTCATACGTGGGCATGTCAGAACAGGTCTACGAGGTTCATTTCCTTAAGGTAACGACCGGGATTACGCTGAAAGTCCGTAATCAAGGCGTTGAGATCAGACAACGTGGCGTCCATCCGATGATACATCGATGGGTCGTTGAGCAACAAGCCGAGCGTGCCCTCGCCGTCATTCAGCTTCCGCAGGATCTCATCAAGCTGCTCGTTTGTGGCCTGAAAGCGCTCCAGGTCCTCGTTCAATGTGGCCAGTGTGGTTTCCATCTGATCCATCAGGGAGGCCACGGCTTCGCCATCCTCCCCAAGCGCCGCATCCAGATCCGCCGTCAGGGAATCAGCATGTGCCAGGATGCGGGCAATCCGGTTGCTCTCGTCAGCCAGCAGGGTCTCTATCTGACGCATGCTCCCCCTGGCCGAAGACAGGATCTGGCGAATATCGGATTCAGGCGTCGACACCATGGCATTGGCCTGAGCCATCACTCCTTCAAGCTCCTCCAACACGCTGTCGACATTGGTCAGCATGGCCGGTGCACGGGTGGTCATCTCCGCCATCAGGTCCGAGGTCACCCGTGTGTCCACCAGGCCCCCTTCAGGGATCCGCTCTGCCGAAGCCGGGCCAAGGGTCAGGTCCATGCGGACGACCCCAAGGGCGTCGAAGCCACCGATGGTAGCATAGGTCCCCTCCGTCACGGGAATCGTCGGGTCCACATGGAATTCAACAACCACCTTGCCCGTTGATTCGCTGATGTAAACCGATGTAACCGATCCAACGGAGACGCCATTCACCCGAACAATGTTACCGCCGATCAACCCGCCAGCATTTTCGAATTCGGCCACCAGGTCGTAGGTGGAATCAAACAAGGGCAGATCCTCGAAATAGCGGATACCCAGGATGAAAATGACCGTAGCAACGATGATGGTCAAGCCAACCTTTATCTCGTTGGAAATCTTCACGTGGTTTCGGATTGGTTGATGGTTTTCAGGAGGGTCCGATCTTGTATTCGTTCGCCGTAACGAAAGCCTTCAGGATCTGATCGTCACTGTGGTGCAGTTCCTCGATCGTACCCGTCCAGTGTACACGTCCCTCGTAGATGAAGGCCGCCCGGTCGGCAATGTTGAGTACCGAATGCATGTCATGCGTAACAACGATACTCGTCACATTGAGCCGATCTGCCAGATTTCGGATCAGTTCGTCAATGGTGTTGGATGTCTCAGGGTCCAGGCCGGAGGTCGGCTCATCGTATATGATGTAGCGGGGCTGCAAGGCCACGGCGCGGGCCAAGGCCACCCGCTTCTGCATGCCTCCTGACAGCTCCGAGGGCATCTTGGAACCTACATCCTCCAATTCGACCATCGCCAGACAATCCTTGACAACCTTCGAGATGTCGGCATCGCTCATGTCCGTGAACGTTCTCAGGGGGAAGGCCACGTTCTCGAACGAGTTCATGGAATCGAAGAGTGCTCCCCCCTGGAACAGCACGCCGAAGTTGCGCCGAACCCGTCTCAATTCGGCATAGGTAATCGCATTGATATCAATCCCGTCTACCGTAACCGTGCCGGCATCCGGTTGCATCAACCCGATCAGATGCTTCATCAATACACTTTTACCAGACCCTGATCGACCGATGATGGCGACGGTTTCCCCCTCTGGAATGTCCACGGAAACATCCCTGAGAACATGCTTCTCGCCGAAGCTCTTGCTGATATGGGAAACGCTGATCATGGGGAAGACGTCATGGGGTCAAAGCAATACAACAGCCAGCAGTAGATCTGCCAGCAGAAGAAACACGCAGCTGGCCACGGCTGCCTGTGTTGTCGCGCGGCCAACACCTTCGGCGCCCCCCTGGGTGTAATACCCCTTGAAGCAGGATATCGAGGTGATCAAGAAACCAAAAACGAGGGATTTGATGATCCCGAATATGGGATCAAAAGGCTGGAAGTACTCTCGCGCTCCGAATACAAATTCCTCAAACGGCACAAACCCTCCCAGCTCCCCAATAAGCATCCCACCGCCGATACCGAAGAAGCAGGCTGCGATGTACAAGATGGGGAACATGACGACGCCCGCTATGACACGGGGTACGATCAGGTATCCGACGGAGTTGAGCCCCATGGTCTCGAGGGCATCTATCTGCTCGGTCACCCGCATCGTGCCCAATTCGGCGGCGATGCGCGCACCGACCCGGCCGGCCAGAATGAAGCCGGTGACGACGGCGCCCAACTCCAGGATCATGGAGGATGTGATGATGGCGCCTACAATACTGCGTGGAATGAGCGGAGAGACCAGCTGATAGGAGGTCTGCACCGTGCTTACAGCCCCTGAAAATGTCGCTGCCAGAATGACGATGGGTAATGACTCCACGCCTACCTTGACCATCTGCCGCCAGACGTTCGAGCGGTAACTCGAGATCTCGGCAACGGCCCCGAAGGCATGAAACAGCAATCGGCTGTAGCGGCCGAAGGCAGCAACGGGATTGATGACGATATGGGATGTCAGAGGGACCACGCGTCAGGAGAGGTGGCTGATGGCATACCAAGATGCGATGCCGCCGAAGCGACGAGGGCGTCTCGCGTGCAGGTGAAAGTACGGACCCCGAACCTTACCGTGGCGTTCTGCACGGATTCGTCACAGGATCCCGCAGGTCACGTCCGTTCTAGGGTCGTGTCATGAGGCTGTCACCCCCCGACACTATTTTTGAATCATGGCCAAAAACAAATCCATTTTCTTCTGTCAGGACTGCGGGAACGAGTCACCCAAGTGGTTGGGGCAGTGTCCGGCGTGCGGCGCATGGAATTCCCTGGTCGAAGAGCGCACCGCCACGGGCAATCACAAGCCGGGGATCATTCGGGGAAGCAGCGTTTTGAGTCCCAAGCCGCTTAAGCTGTCCGAGGTCAAGAGCGGGGCAGAATCGCGCATCGATACCGGCAACGCAGAGCTCGACCGGGTACTCGGTGGCGGAATTGTGGAGGGATCCGTCGTCCTGATTGCGGGAGACCCGGGTATCGGGAAGTCCACCCTGATGACTGAACTGGCCACCCTGCTCGAATCGGTAAAACTGCTCTATGTAACAGGCGAGGAGTCTCCTTCCCAGGTCAAGATGCGTGCTGAGCGCATGGGTGTCTCCTCGGAAAACTTCCTTTTGCTGGCAGAGACGGATGTGGAGTCCATCATCCGGTGCGTTCAGGACGAGGAGCCGTCGGTCCTTGTAATCGACTCCATCCAGACCGTTTTCCGCTCGGATCTGTCCAGCGCACCGGGATCGGTTACCCAGGTGCGCGAGAGTGCGGCTGCGCTGATTCAGATGGCCAAGGCCTCTGGCACGGCCACCTTCATCGTGGGACATGTCACCAAGTCCGGGACCATTGCAGGTCCTCGGGTACTCGAACACATGGTCGACACGGTGCTGTACCTCGAGGGCGATCGGCATCATGTCTTCCGCATTCTACGCGCGGTCAAGAACCGCTTCGGCTCGACCAACGAGATCGGCGTATTCGAGATGGAATCCCGCGGGCTGACTCCCGTGGACAACCCGAGTGAGCTGTTCCTCTCGGATCGGAACCTACTCTCTCCCGGCTCGGCTGTGGTCTGTTCCTTGGAGGGCTCTCGACCCATGCTGGCCGAAATACAGGCTCTGGTCACACCCACGTCCTATTCCAACCCACAGCGCACGGCCAGCGGGTTTGACGGCCGCCGGTTACAAATGCTGTTGGCCGTCCTGGAAAAGCGGGCAGGCATGCCGCTCTCCACATGCGATGTTTTCGTCAACGTAACCGGCGGCCTGCGCCTTACCGAACCGGCAGCCGATCTGGCCATTGCGGCGGCAGTGGCCTCCTCGTGGCGAGATATCCCTTTGCCATCCCAGGCCATGATTACAGGAGAAGTCGGGTTGGGCGGAGAAATCAGGGCTGTTTCCCAACTGGAGTCCCGGCTGGTTGAAACATCGCGCCTTGGTTTCACCCAAGCCTATGTACCGGGAAAAGGGCTGGACAAGAAGAACACGCCGAAGTCATTGGAGTGTGTGGGCCTGAAAAGCCTGGAGCACATGATGAGCCTGTTGTTCTGAGGGCAGCGTGCCGCGATCGGGGCGACAGTATGGCCAGGTCTGCCAGCTGATTCCGCCCGACGGATAACTCGATCTGCCCCCGAGGGCTGTCTATTTCAGTCGGCTGCGACCGCAGCATGCCCCACACGACGGATGGCTCAGCCAGCCGCCCGATCCAGTACCTGTACTGTCCCGTCGGAGCGACCCACCAGCACGTTGGTTGCCAAGCCGATGAACAGACCGTGGTCCACGACGCCCGGCGTTTTCAGGAGTACATCGTTGACGTGCTCCGGCTCGGTAATACCATCAAACATCGCATCCACGATCCACATTCCCTGATCGGACACCACAGGACCATCCTTCTTCATGCCCATTCGAATCTCTGCCTGGGCGCCCAGCTGACGCACAACCTGCATGATGGGCGTCACAGCCATGGGCACGACCTCGATGGGAAGCGGCATGCGATGACCGAGCTGGTCGACGATTTTGCTCTCATCAACGAGGACCACGAATTGCTTGGCTCTTGAGGCCACGATCTTCTCCCGGGTCTGCGCTGCCCCTCGGCCCTTGATCAACACGAAATCAGGATCCACCTCGTCGGCTCCATCGAAAGCCAGGTCCAAATCGGGTATCTCGTCAAGCGTCGTGAGTTCAATGCCATGTTGACGGGCCAACCGCTCGGCTGCAAACGATGTGGCCACCCCCTTCACCTTCAACCCTTCGTTGGCAATCCTGCTTCCAAGCGCTTCAATGGCCATGGCGGCTGTCGAACCTGTCCCGATACCGAGCGCCATACCGTCGGTAATCAGGGAGGCAACGTGGGCGCCAACAGCTTTCTTCGCCGCGGCTTGCAGATCAGACATCGGGATTCGGGTCGGGTGATCAGAGATGCCCGCAATCTAAGACGTGTCGTCCTTACGGGCGAATGCCCACGCACTACTTCCTCCCAACAGATCGCAAGAACCTGAAACCCCTATTCGAAACGCAGGGAGTCGATGGGATTGAGCCGAGCCGCCTTGTAAGCCGGGTAGCCACCGAAGACGAGGGCGATGCCGGTAACCATGACCACAGCACCAATGGCCCAATTGGTTGGGAAAGTACCTGAAATATCGAAGTAAATGGCCACGCCATTACCGACCAGTGCACCCAGAACGATACCGATGAACCCACCGATCTGACACAGGAAGAAGGCCTCGAGCAGGAACTGCCGCATGATGTCCTTGCGACGCGCACCTATACTCTTGCGTATCCCGATCTCCCGTGTCCGCTCGGTCACAGAGACGAGCATGATATTCATGATGCCAATGCCCGCAGCCAGGAGGGAAATCAACCCGATACCGGCACCACCCGCCGTCAGCGTTCCGGTAAAGGCCTCGAAAATGGCCTGCATGGAGTCGTTGGTGGAAATCTCGAAGTTGTTGTCCTCGCCCGGCTCCACCTTGCGAATGACGCGCATCTTACCGGTGGCTTCTTCCTTGGCAGCGTTGATGAGGACAGGATCACTGACCCGAACCGAAATATTGGCAATGTTGCGGTTCGTGCCGCCGAACACCGTAAACCCTCGCGTAACCGGGATATAAATGCGATTGTCCTGGGAAAAGCCCAGGAAACTACCCTTGCTCTTGAGAACGCCAACCACTTCACACCGCATGCCGGAAGCGCGCACGACCTTTCCGATGGCATTCTCCGTCTCGAAGAGCTCCTCTGAGATATCTGATCCCAGCACGCAGTGTGGCCGCGCATACTGCACATCATCACTGGTGAAAAAACGGCCGTAATCCAGCTCATAGGAGTAATTGCCGAGCATATGCTCATCAACACCCATTACAATGATGTTGGGCTCGGTTTCCCGGTCCTTGTACACCACTTTACCGAGCGAAAAATCCTCGAGCACACTGACGGTCACGGGAAGAGTCAACGCGTCACTGAGCCGCTCGACCTGGTCAAATGTTATGCTCGGACGATTGCGCATGCTACGATCCGTGTTGCCCGTCTGGATCATGGGCGTTCGCGAAATCGAGAACGTGGAAGAGCCCAGGAATTGGAGTCGATCCTTGAAGTACACATCAATGACCTGAACCGCTGTCACGGACACGATGATGGCAAACACACCGATGACCATACCGAGCAGCGTAAGCGCCGAACGCACTTTGTGACCCCGCAGGGCCTCAATGGACATGCGGGCCGACTCGAAAAAGCCCATGTTATTCATAGCGCAGTGCCTCGATGGGAGGGGCCTTGGCTGCCGACCAGGCCGGCGCCAGACCGAAGATCGTTCCGATGGCAACACAGATGAAGAAGGCCATGGCCACGGTACCCAGATCCAGGCTGGCCGGCAGGACCATGCCAATCAGCATGGACAGGGGGAAGGCCAGACCGACACCTATGAGCCCACCGACCATGCAGATGACGACGGCTTCGACAAGGAACTGCATCAGGATGCTGATTCGCCGGGCACCGACCGCCTTGCGCACACCGATTTCGCGCGTGCGTTCACGCACGGTCACGAACATGATATTCATGACCCCGATACCACCGACCAGGAGGGCCAGGGCCGTCAATCCGATGCCTATGCCGAAAATGGCATTTTTGATGGGCTCAATGGTAGCCCGCAGCGTTTCCTGCTCGTTGATCTCAAAATTGTCTTCCTCCCCCACGGTCAGTCCTCGCGAGAGACGTGCCACACCGCGGATCTCATCCTTTGCATCGGCCAGGGCGACGCCGTCAATGACCTTGGCACGAACGCTTACGTCGCGCCACCGGGTACCGTAGAATTTCTTGAAGGTGTTGAACGGGATCTGTACCGCCCAATCCTCGGAGGCGCTGCCCTCAGCCCCTTGCCCCTGCCGGGTCATGACGGCAATCACCCGGAACGTGTTGCCGGCTACTTTCAGCTCTTTGCCCAGCGGATTGCCGAACGGGAAAAGCTCCTCTGCGACGCCTGCACCGATGACGGCCACGTTGCGCGCCCCTTGATCATCGAATGGGGTAATGAAGTAGCCCTCTGCCAGATCGACCACATGAACGTCGCCGTAATTGGCCTGCACGCCCATGATCTGCGATGAGGAGATGGATTGGTGCTCGGTCTTGAGTGACCGGGACGTGCGTACAACCGCGGTGGCAGCCTGAACCATGCGGGAGCGCTCGTTCAGATCGGCGGCCAATGCCTCCGTGATATTGGGCCGGTTGATGTATTCCCACCATTTCGTACCCGGTCCGCTAGCCCATGGCCACTTCTCTATGTACACGACGTCCGTTCCCAGGGAAGAGATGTCGTTTTCAAAGCCCTGCTCGATCCCGTTCGTAACCGTCGCCATCCCGGTAACAGAGACGATACCGATGATGATGCCGAGCGTGGTCAGAACCGCGCGCATCTTGTTGGACCATACTGCCCTGACGGCAATCAGGATGGATTCGATCAATTCGAAGAAGAACCGGCGCACAGCGAAGGTGTTGGATGGTTGGGAGGAAAGGGGTACGTGGGGCAGGCGCGCGTGTTGCAGGGCCGATCACAGAACGGCCTTAATTCCGCAACTCTGCAAATATCCGGAACAACGCCCCACTGCCTCCATATTTGCTCAGCGCATCCATCCAATCCGCATCATCATGGGAAAAATCAGCATCCTTGGCGAGTTCTGGCAGTTCCTGAAAGTCCGCAAGAAGTTCTGGCTCGCCCCGATCCTGGTCGTGCTGCTGCTCTTGAGCCTGGTCATCGTTCTGGCCCAGGGCTCTGCCTTGGCTCCCTTCATCTACGCCCTGTTCTAAGTAACGGACGGGCCGCCCATGGTCTCAGGGTGTTCGAATGACAGCGGCTTTTCAAAACGCAGCCGGTATTCCCCGTACGTTGCGTTGAAGTCGGCTTTGGTCAGTTGGAAGCCGTGCTTCAACGCAAGATTGGTCATTCCAGGATGGAGATTGGGGAACGTGTCGAACGCCAGCATGCGGTAGTCTGCAGAGCCTGCAATCCGCATCATTTCAGCCAGTAGCGCCACGGCAATACCCTGTCTGCGAAAAGCAGGCATGACCCCACCCTTGGCGCTATAAAAGGTATGAGGGCTTTCGCGGTAGCCGATTTTGAAGCCTGCCGGTTGATTCTCGAGGCGCGCCTCGAGAATGAGAAGGTCCTCCCGATCGAAGGTATTGATGATGCGCTCTTCCTTGAAGATGGCGCGGTTCATGTCCTCGATGGACGCCAGCGCATCGCGCCGCTTCTGCTCAATCGTTAGTCCAGGCACGCGGGGAGACCGAAGCGCCGCCGGTGGGATGTAGTCAAAACGCTGCATGGGCATCAGAACGGAAGATCATCTGCTTCTCTGACCACGCGGTCCGTGGACGCATCTGCCCCCGCATCCTTTTCTTCGCCGCCTCCCAGCAATCCGGCGTTTCCGGAGAAACTTCCCTCTCCACTACGGACACCCTCTCCGGGAAGCCGCTGCTGCGGTTCGACCGGGTCCAGTTCGTTGGACGGTGCCTCAACCAGTGTGCACGGCTCCAGAACAGACTCGGGCAGTCCCTCGAGGAATCGGCTGGGCTTGGTGAAATACTGCCCCTCATACCGCCGGAACTGCATCATGGGGTAGGAGATGAACAGGCGATCCTCTGCACGCGTGATGGCCACATACAGGAGCCGCAATTCCTCGTCCATCGCCTCCTCATCGCCTATCGAATAGGATGAAGGCAGCACGCCATCGAGCGCCTGGATGACGAAGACGGATGTGAACTCCAACCCCTTGGCCGAATGGATCGTGGACAGAACGAGCGGCGGCTCATCCTTTTCTTCTTCCTCCACATCGACGGCCGTCAGTTCGATGGGGTCCAGCGCCAGCGAATCCAGGAACGTGGCCCGGTCCGAGAACCGGGCGGCGACGCCTGCCAGGTGTTCCAGGTCCGTTTCCCGTTTGGGATAGTCTTCGGAGTACACCCTCCGCAGGATGGGTGCGTAATAGTCCATGATGGCTTCCAGCTGCTGGCCGAGCCCCACCTTGCTTCCGTGAAGGGAACGGAGTACGCCGAACAGGCTGCTCAGCGATGCCCTGTAGGCCTTGGAAAAGGGGGCGCCTTCCACACTGTAGCGCGTTTGATCGTCACCCTGGATCCATTCAATGATGCGACCTGCCGTCTTTGGACCGATACCCTCCATGAGCTGCAGTACCCGGTTCCAGGCAACAACGTCCCGGGGGTTCTCGAGCACTTTCAAGTGGGCTATCACGTCCTTGATGTGGGCCGCTTCGGCCAGCTTGAGTCCCCCGTACTTGACGAAGGGAATATTCCTACGGTTGAGCTCGACTTCCAGGTCGTATGAGTTGTGGCCGCTTCGGAACAGGACCGCCATCCTGTGGAGCGGCTCTCCCTGCTCGCGAAGGGCCAGGATCATCTGGCTCACGAAACGGCTTTCGAATCGGTCGTCGGGAGCCGGCACAAGGCCGGGCAGGTCCCCTTTCCCCCGCTCCGTGAACAGATGCTTGTCGAACCTGCGTTTGGCCCGTGTCAGGACATCATTGGCCAGGTCGAGGATCGACTGCGTCGAGCGATAGTTGTGCTCCAGCTTGATGACGGAAGCTCCGGCATATTCCTCCGGGAATCGCAGGATGTTACCCATGTCGGCGCCCCGGAAGCGGTAGATGCTCTGGGCATCATCCCCCACAACCATGACGTTGCCGTGCACACTGGAAAGCGCCTTGACCAGGAGCGCCTGGGCCCGATTGGTATCCTGATATTCATCCACCAACACGTACCGACACCTGGCGGCCACCTCCCTGAGCAAGGCCGCGTCCTGCTGGAAGAGCTTCAGCGTCAGGATGAGCAGGTCGTCGTAGTCCATCAGCCCCTGCTCCTTCTTGTACTGGGTGTACTGCTCGAAGAGGGCATCCAGGGCGTCCGAGAACTCCAGGAAATGCGGATACGAGGACTCGAGTACCGCATCGATGGAGCGTCCCGTATTGTGGACCGAGGAAAACACGGAGGCGATGGTGCGCTTCTTGGGGAACCGCTTGTCCTTGAACCGGGCAGCAATGGGGCCGCGCAGCAGGTCGATGACGTCGGCTGCATCCTGCGCATCGAGAACCGTGAATCCGTCCCGGTATCCCAGCTTCGGCGCGTACTGCTTGAGAATGGTCAGGCAGAAGGCGTGGAACGTGCCGCCGCGCACGCGGGAGCACCGACCGTCGAGCAGGCTGGCGGCCCGCGTCAGCATCTGCTGCGCGGCCCGGCGGGTGAAGGTCAAGAGCACGATCTGTTCCGGCGGTGCTCCCTGTCCTACCAGCCACGCCACCCGATGCACGAGGGTCCGGGTCTTGCCCGTCCCGGCGCCGGCAACGACCAGGACCGCGCCCGCTCCCCAGGTGGCCGCCTCGTATTGCCGCTCGTTGAGCTCGCTGCGGAAATCCAGCCCATCCGGGTCCTGGACGGGAAACTGTTCGGGGGCGATGACGATACGACGAGCCATGCATCAGGTACACCCGGGCACTGGATTCGATCCCACGCCGTGCAGGTGGAATGGGACAGCCACCGGGCTCCTCGCGGACATTTCGTGGATAACTCGACCATCTCCTGAGAACGCTCCGGTGGAAGCCCGAGACTGGACTTCATAGATTCATTGTGGGACTGACAGCTAACACGGACGGTACGTAGCCGACATGGGAAAAATCATCGCAGTGGCGAATCAAAAAGGGGGCGTTGGAAAAACGACCACCGCGGTCAACCTGGCTGCATCGCTCGCGGCCATGGAGCACCCTACCCTGCTCGTTGATTTTGATCCACAAGCCAACGGCACCTCGGGTGTTGGTATCGATCCGCGCGGCGTCAGCGGATCGTCCTACGAAATCCTGATTGGTTCCATGACGGCCAAGGAGGCAACCGTTGAAACGGATTCGCCCTTCCTGTCCTTGATTCCCAGCCATATCAATCTGGTAGGGGCGGAGATCGAGATGGTTGAGGTACCGGATCGTGAACGGATGCTCTCCCGCGCACTGGCACCCATCCAGGATGACTATGATTTCATCATCATCGACTGTCCACCCTCTCTGGGCCTGTTGACGCTGAACGCCCTGACTGCCTCCAACTCCGTCATCATTCCGGTACAGGCCGAATATTTCGCTCTCGAAGGCCTCGGGCAGCTGCTGAACACCATCAAACTGGTACGTCAACATCTGAATCCGGCACTTGAGATAGAGGGTGTCGTCCTGACCATGTTCGACACCCGGTTGCGGCTTGCCAATCAGGTGGCCGGCGAAGTCAGAAGGTATTTCGGGGAGAAAGTCTTCAACACCATCGTTCAACGGAACGTCCGACTGTCAGAGGCTCCCAGTTTTGGCCGGCCAGTACTCCTGTACGATGCGGCCAGTACGGGGTCCCGGAATTACATCGGCCTGGCCCGGGAAATCCTGCGTGCCAACCGCCACGTTTTTGAA
>JAFMNH010000168.1 GCA_017859335.1 Rhodothermales bacterium
CCTCTCCCCACGTGGAGCCTCCACCTGCGACGGCGCTCATTTCCTTCCTGATGGCTCAGGATGCGACCCTTCACGCAGGTGATCTGGTCACAGGCGGTATCGTCCTGGCCATACTGTTGGTCCTGTCCTCCCTGTTCTCCGGCTCAGAAGTCGCCCTCTTCACGCTGGACGCGGGTCAGAAATCGGATTTGGCGGGTGCCGAGGATGCCGCGTCACAGCGTGTCGCCAGGCTGCTGAACCACCCGAGAACGGTGCTCGTCACCATCCTGATCATGAACACGGTGGTCAATGTTGGTGCGGCAATCACGGCAGCCGTCATGACCCATGACATTGCCGAGAGCAACAACTGGTCTCCCGTTGCCACGCTCATCATTGAAGTCGTGGTCCTGACGTTCGTGATCCTCGTGGTCAGCGAGATTACGCCGAAACTGGTGGCCTCGCGCGAGCCCATTGCCTTTGCCAAGCGCATGAGCGGAATCCTGATCCTGCTCCACGGACTACTGCTGCCGCTCTCGTCCCTCTTGGCCCGTTCCATGGCGGCCTTCCATGGACGCTTTGAGGGGTTGAATGAGCGGCTGTCTGCAGAGGATTTGAAAACCATCGCTGAAATCGGCGAGGCAAGCGGGAATCTGGAGCAGGAGGAAAAGGATCTGATCCACTCCATCGTGGAGTTCGGAGATACCAGCGTACGGGAGATCATGGTCAGTCGCCTCGACATGGTTGCCCTCAATGTGAATGCCGATGTAGCCGACGCCGTGGCCATCATCAGAGAAACGGGGCATTCGCGGCTCCCGCTCTATGTAGAGCACCTCGACAATATCCTGGGTGTGGTCTATGCCAAGGATCTGCTTCGTTATCAGACCGAAAAGCCCGAAGAAACGTCACTGGATTGGACCCGTCTTGCCCGGCCCGCCATCTTCGTACCCCTGGGTAAAATGCTGGACGATCTGCTGACGGACTTCCAAGCCCGCAGGACCCACATTGCCATTGTGGTCGACGAGTATGGCGGCACGGCCGGTCTGGTAACCCTCGAAGACGTACTGGAAGAGATTGTCGGAGAAATCCGTGACGAGAATGACGAGCGGGAAGTCGAATTGATTGATCGCATCGATGAGAACCACTTCAAGGTGGACGCCAGGATCGATCTTGACGATCTTTTTGACACACTGGATGTCGAAATCGATACGGAGCAGTTTGATTTCGAGACGCTGGGTGGACTTGTATTCCATCTGGCCCGCGAGATACCCCAGGAGGGGGATACCTTCGAGCATGGTCCGTTGCACCTGACCGTAGGTGCCTTGGAAAACAACCGGATCCGGCAGGTCGAGCTTCGTCTGTCCCGACCAGCCGAGGACCTGCAGCGCTGAAGATCCGGCGTTCATTTACGTAGGCCGGGAGGTATATTGCCCCCCGGACCTTGGTACTGGCTGTTCGTCGGCACCGGCAGGCTCAACGAAACACCTCGCCCACGGACAGCATTGAACCGGCTTTCCAGGACGCACCCCCACCCCCTTCTTCATGCGCCAAATTCGAGAGTATTGCGGCATTTTCGGCATCACGAATGCCGAAAATGCCGCCCACAAAATCTACATGGGCCTGCACGCCCTTCAACATCGCGGGCAAGAGTCAGCGGGTATCGTCACGTCGGTATTCGATGAGAAACGCGGCAAGAAGGTCATGCCGGTGCACAAAGGGCCAGGGCTCGTACTGGATGTATTCAAGGACTCCTCCGTATTCGAGACCAAGCTTCTTGGCACGGCAGGGATCGGGCACAACCGGTATTCGACCTCGGGAGCAGCCGACAATCAGGCCAATATCCAGCCGTTTCTCGTCCACTACCGGGATGGCAACCTGGCCCTGGCGCATAACGGCAACATTTCCAACGCGCGGGAAATACGACACAGCTTCATCGAGCGGGGTACGCTTTTCCAGAGTACCTCTGACTCGGAACTGATCCTGCACCTCATCGCCCAAAGCACGCGACGCAAACAGATTGACAAGATCACGGACGCTGTCTCCCAACTGGAAGGCGCCTTTTCGCTGGTCATTCTCACGGACGAAGCGCTCATTGCCCTGCGCGACCCCAACGGATTCAGACCCCTGGCCATAGGACGCATTCCCTCGGAATCGGGTGAGCGCTCGGAGGACGCCTGGTGCGTGGCCAGTGAGACATGCGCCTTTGACCTGGTTGGAGCCACCTATGTAAGGGATGTGGAACCTGGAGAACTGATCGTCATCGATCAGAAAGGCATCAATCGCGGATCCTTCGATTCATACCAGCTGGCCCGCAATAACGGCGTCAGCCAGTGCATCTTCGAATACATCTACTTCTCCCGACCGGATTCGAAGATCTTCGGTGAGATGGTAGATAAGGTCCGGCGCAAGATGGGCAAGCAGTTGGCCCATGATGCTCCTGTCCCGGAGGTCGGCGAGAACGAAGAAAAACCCATCGTTATTTCCGTTCCAGACTCCTCCAATACAGCCACCCTTGGCTATGTGTCCGAATGCAAGAAACTAGGGCAGCGTGCCCGCTACGAAATCGGGCTCATCCGCAACCACTACGTCGGACGCACCTTCATCTCTCCCGGTCAGCAGTCACGCGAGCAGCGTGTACGCTCCAAATTCAACACGGTGGAAGGCGTCCTGAAAGACCGTGTGGTGGTCATGGTGGATGATTCCATCGTACGGGGAACGACCGCCAGACAACTGATCAGGATGGTCCGCGAGGCAGGAGCCAAAGAGGTCCACTTCAGGGTGGCTTCGCCGCCGGTTGTGAGTCCTTGCTTCTATGGAATGGACTTCCCGACGGAAGAGGAGCTGCTGGCGAACCAGCACGGAAGCGATGTGGAGGCCATGGCTGCGTGGCTGGGTGTGGATTCGCTGGGATATCTCAGTGTCGAGGGGATGCGCAGTGCGGTCAGTGCCGCCAATACCGGGAAGCATGGCTATTGTGACGCCTGTTTCTCCCGGAATTACCCCGTACCCGTGGATATGACCGTATCCAAAG
>JAFMNH010000169.1 GCA_017859335.1 Rhodothermales bacterium
GTATTTCAAGATCGATCATGACGGCCGCCAACGAGGAGCATCCATTGCCGCCTTCAACCGCATCCGGGGCGTACAAGAGGGTCTGACGATCGGCATCGTGAACTGGACGCGCCAACTCGAGGGTATCCAGATCGGCCTGATCAACGGGGCCGGCAACAAGAAGCGGATGCGATGGATGCCTTTTGTGAACTGGAACTGACGCAGCCCGCAGACTGCGCGCCGTCGGCTCCAAAGGCCCTGAATCAGAGCGTCAGCGTCTCGCCCTCGGCCGGCACATGGATTTCGATGTCCGGAAAAAAGAAACGGATGTTGTCGGCCATCCACTCTTTGGCCTTTTTCTCTCCGTGAACCAGAACAATCTTTTTGGGATTCAGCTCTTCAACCAGCGAAAGCAACTCCCGACGGTTGCTGTGACCGGAGAACCGGAAGCGGTCCACATCGCACCACAGGGGCTGTGGACCCTTGGCCTGAGAGAGGATGACATCCGTTCCCTTGCCCTGCGCGTGTGCCGTAAGGAGACGATCTCCGGGTGAATCCTCCCTGGCGAAGCCCACAAGAAAGATTGCGTTCTTGGGATTGCCAATCATCTGCTGAGCCAACTTGTTCGAAATCGTCCGTTCGAACACCATCCCGGATCCGACACAGAAGATGCCGGGCCTCTTGAGTGCTTCCTTGAGCGCATCATTCGAGCGCGGGAGACGACGTTGCTGAACGCCGAAAACCTGGAATTCCTCGTTCAGACGGGGTGTGTTGAAGCGGGTTTTGTCATAGACCTCTGCAATGGCCCGCATCATGCCGGCCGTGTAGACCGGTGTCTCTTCGTCAATGATGCCGCGTCTCTTGTAACGATCGATCAGTGCCAGCATTTCCTGGCCCCTGCCGAGTGAAAAAACAGGCATCAGAACCGTTCCCCCACGCTTGAGAACCGTTGCCAGTGATTCTCCGAGGCGTTTCTCCTCACTACGTCGTGTCACGGACTCCGCCGTTGGATCCGCACCCAGAGTGCTCTCAAGGAGCAGAATGTCCACATCCTCCTGCGGATAGACTGCGCCGGGAATGATCGTCTGATTCCGGCGTCCCGTGTCAGAGGTGTAGAACAAACTGCGGGCATTGCCATCCTCCTCCCACCGAAGCATGACACCCAGCGATCCGAGAATGTGGCCGGCATCAAAGAATTCGCCGGTGACATCAACCTCGGCATTGAGCCCGGAGAGGTCGAATTCATCTTCCAGAGGATGAGCCTCGTAGACATAGGAACTGGCCTCTACCTCATCCTCATCGAAAAGGGGATCGACGGTGGTAGACCCCTCCTTCAGTTTGCGGCGTTGCAACCGCGCAGAGGCCGGCAGCAGGATATCGGCCAGCTGTCGCGTGGCCGCGCTCATGTGAACACGAGCATGCGGGAATGTCTTCGTAACCAAGGGCAGGGCGCCCAGGTGGTCATGATGGGCATGGCTCACGATGACATGGTCAACCGGCCAGTCCGGATGATCGGCAATCAACTGGAAATCGGGCATACTGTCCATGCCCTCTTTCTCCGGATCCGCTCCCGCATCCAGAATGATGCCCGTGTGGTCCATCAAGAGGTAGTGGCAGCTGGCCCCAATCTCGTTTGTCTCTCCCAGTGTGGTAAACTTCATGCGCTTGCCGCTGGACGCTTACGCACCCTGCCCGTGGGGTGCATTGGCTGCTTCGTATGCCTTCCAGTCAGCCAGGAATCGTTCCAGGCCACTGTCCGTGAGCGGATGTTTGATGAGTTGACCGATGACACTGAATGGAATGGTAGCCACATCGGCGCCAATCAGTGCGGCCTCGAGCACATGCATGGGATGGCGAATGGAGGCTGCCAGGACCTCGGTCGTAAGGCCATAGTTGGCATAGATGGTGACAATCTGCTCGATCAGCTCCATTCCCGACGTCGCAATGTCATCGAGGCGACCTATGAACGGACTGATGTACGTCGCACCTGCCTTGGCTGCAATGAGGGCCTGTGTTGCCGAAAAACACAATGTGCAGTTGGTCTTGATTCCTTCACCCGAGAAAGTCTTGATGGCCTTGATGCCGTCCGCAATCAAGGGCACTTTGACCACCACGTTGGGGTGGATGGCCGCCAGCTCCCGACCTTCCTTCACGATGCCCTCGTAGTTCGTTGCAATGACCTCAGCCGACACATCTCCGTCCACGATGTCGCAGATCTTGGCAATATGTTGGTGGAAGTCCGCTCCGCCGGCCTTTTTCATCAACGACGGGTTGGTGGTCACTCCGTCAAGGACGCCCATATCATTGGCTTCCCGTATTTCATTGAGATCGGCAGTATCGATGAAGAACTTCATGGCGTGGACTCGGATGATGGCTGATTGAGGGACCCGGTGCCGACGACAGGGACGCCGTTGGCGGGCATGGGGGATGCTGTGGGACAGACAAGTAGCCGAAAGGTACCACTCGAGGGGTGAAGCCTCCACCATCCGTCATGAGATTGCCAACAAGATGACATCAATATCATGCAACACCGGATCGGGTGGCTCCGCATCAGACGGCACCGTGCAGGTCGGGCGCGACGTATGGAGCCATGGAAGAGCCATGGAAGAGGCATGTGGACACGCGGCGGGATTCGGCAGAATCCCGCCGCGTGTTGTACGTTTGGACCAACCCGAACCTGCGACCGCATCCACGCCTCGAAACAGCATCCGATTCCGTCGCCCCACTGACTACAACATGCGCTGAGAGTATGATCCGGTTCCTCATCCTGGCCTGCCTTGCCGCCCTGACGGCCATTCAAAGCTTTGGCTCCAGTGGTGCCCCCGACCCCGACCCGTTCGACAAGGCCATTCCGCGGGTCGATGCAGCAAACGTGACTATCGACGGATTCCTGAGCGAGGATGTCTGGCAGCAAGCCAGCGTATTCCGGGACTTCTGGGATTATCTACCCGTGGATGGACGCCGCTCCCAGGACTCGACACGGGTGTTGGTCTGGTATTCCCCGACAGCCATTCATTTCGGGA
>JAFMNH010000068.1 GCA_017859335.1 Rhodothermales bacterium
TGTAGTAAAATAAAGACTAAAATAATATGTTATAAATAATACGGTATATAGGTATTATGACCATGTACATCCCTAAATGGCTCTAACATGGGTGTTGTAGGAGGTATTGCGGGGTCGGGGAGGACCTAATTATTCTTCCGGGGGACACAAAATAGTATTAGTATTATGAGATATATAGATGTATGTATATGTATTGCTTTAATTAATTAGTAAATATATATAATACCTATCATATACAGGTATATGTAAGAGATCATGTATTGCGTTACCCTGAATGCTGTGTATGGCTGTGATACTGTGTCTGAACATGTCCAGAGCCGTATAAGGGAATAAAGTAAGCATATAAGCGTCGTAATAACGTGTATATATAACAATATATATACGTATCAAAAATGGACTGATAGTCGAACATTCACGGTCCTGGGGGTCAGGCGGGTTGGTATACGCTGCCAGATTCCGGCCGCGTCGGGTACCCACGAATAGCTGACTGTGTTGACCATGTCGAACAGGTTCAGGATTTCTGCCGTCAACTCCACGCGCATGCGGGTACCCGTTCGCTCAGGTGGGATTTCCTTGGTGGCCCCGATGTCGAAACGGAAGAATCGCGTGTAGCGCGCCGAATGTCGATCCCCCGGAATCTGCTCCACGATGTTGCCGATCTGCTCGCCCGGGACAGGTGGTGTGTAGGGGAGGCCGGAGCCGTAGAGGGTCCGCAGGTGCAGGCGCCAGGTAGGGTCGGAGGGGATATAGTCCTGAACAAATAGCGAAACCGTGTGCCGCTGATCGGTGGGGCGCGCCACGCGTCCCCGGTTGTTCGGCGTCTGGAATGCGCTCCCGAATTCCTCGCGGGCCACCAGGTAGGAGTAATTAAGCCAACTCTCCATGCCCGGCACGAGCTCGCCGCGCAGCTGCAAGTCCAAGCCGTACGCCTGCCCCTTGGCGTCGTTTTCACCTGAATACAGGACGCGGACATTCTCGATGTCGTAGGAAATCAGGTGGTCGATGTTCTTGAGCCAGGCCTCGGTGCGGAAGAAAAAGCGGCGGGACGGGATGAAATACTCGCCGCCGATTACTACCTGCAGCGATCGTTGGGATCTCAGGGAGGTGTTGAGTGCTCCCAGGATGGATTCCCCGATCTCCGGTTTTCCTCGCAGCTCCCGGTACGTGGGCGCCTGGTGGTAGCGTCCCACCGATCCGAACCACGTGGTAATCGGGTTGGCCTTCCAGGTGAAGGACGCGCGCGGAGAAACTGTCCATTCGCCCGTGAAATCAAACCGATCCACGCGTACGCCCGACGTCACGGTCAAACGGCCGGGTTCATCGGCAAGAACATCCCAGGAGTCCTGCAGATGGAAGGCCTGCTGGGATGTGGAGAGCGAAGCCGCATCGTTCAGGCTGTCGGCCACGATGCGCACGGTGTCCCCGTTGGTGGCCCGGCCCACGACAACGGTCTTCTCACGGAGCCTGTCGCCGAAGGACAGAGACCGCAGGGACCACCCCGCTTCGACGGCGTGGCGCCCCCGGGTCAGAATGTATCGTCCCGTCAGAGTGGACGTACGTACCTCGATGCGGTTATCAGCGGCGTCTTCCTGACGACTGGATCCCGTGGGGAAGAGGCCCTCGCCGCTGTCCGGATTGCCCGAGCCGGGGTCGACCTGATACAGGATGGCCGTGCCGGAAAGATCCAACAGCTCCGTTTCGTGCGTGTCGTAGATGGATACGTCGTGCTCCATGCGGACATTCGGGGAGAGCTGCGACTTAAGGCGCAGCCCCGAGAAGAACGTCTGGTAGGCGTCGACCTCTTCGTTGCCCTCATCGAAGCGGATCCAGAGGGACTGCAGATTGGAGGGCGCAAGCAATTCGTTCTGGCTGAGCGTCCCGAAGAAGGTTTTTCGGCCATTTGGATCGAGTCGAAACTCGTTCTCGGCGTACATCCCCAGCCACTCCAGCTCCAGGCCGGGTCGGAAACGGTAGCCCAGCCAGGCTTGCGCATCGGTGTAATCAGGCTGGTATTCGCCTTCGAGCTCCTGCGTCTCGAAGAAGCGCCGAGCCTGGGCCTTGCGAAGACCCACCAGCCAGCCGAGACGGCCACCCAGCGCGGCATCACCCGCAGAGAATCCCACATCCAGGAGCGACGCATGCGCGGACCATTGAAGGGAATCCGCATCCGCATTCGGACGGCGGTACCGTGCGTCCACTGCCGAGGCCAGCTTGCCGCCGTAGCGGACCGGGAATCCGCCAGCGTACAGCGTCAGGCGTTCCGTCAGGTCGGGGTTGATGAGCGAGAGCCCTTCCTGCTCGCCTGTGCGGGGGCGGAATGGCAGGAAGATCTCGAATCCGTTCACGAAGAACAGGTTTTCGTTGAAACCGCCGCCGCGCACGGAAAACTGGTTGGACAGCTCGTTGTTGGCAACGACCCCGGGCAACACACGTAGTGCGCGCAGGGCGTCAGGCAGGGGCGTGGGCATATTGCGGGCCTCGTCCGGCGAAATCCCGAAGATGCCGGCTCCGAGCTCACGTTCGCCTTCAACAGTAATGGCCTCGAGTTCGGTTGTGGAGGGGCGAAGCTGCCGATCGAGATAGGTGGTGCGTCCCGAGCGCACGGTAACCGAGTCGAATCGGGCTTCGAACCCGATGGAGGAGAAGCGCAGGACATAAGAGCCGATGGGCAGTCGCAGGGTGTAGGTGCCGTCTGCATCCGAGGCCGTACCAAAGTTCGTACCGGCCACGAGGACGGTCGAGCCCGGTATCGGGAAGCCGGAGTCGGTGGCCGTAATGCGCCCGGAAACAGCACCCCATTCCTGGGCTGTACTGATACTGGGCAGAACACAAGCCAGGAGGGTCAGTGCCAGGCAGCAGAAGGCGCCTGGCCAAAAAGCGCGGGGACGAACGTCAGACACGATGCGGAAGCGGATCACGAGCGCAGATACCCGGGAAAGATGTCGATAAAGGCCGTTTGGTATCCGTCGGTGAGTAGGCGTGTCTCATGTGTCGGGAGGGATCTTGCGGGACCAACCTGTGCCTGATGCAATCGTTCCTCAGGAAGGGATCCACGCTGCATCGAGTATCCAGAGGATGATCGGTGGAGGAAGTAGCCCAAAAAACAGACCGGCCACTGTTTCCGCGCGGGAGTGCGCGCCATCTGCCGTTCGAGCCCACATGATTATCGGCAGCAGGAAAAGGAGGATACCTTGGATCCAAGGCGTGAAGGGCATTGGATGTCCCCTCAGCCACGCCAGCATGAGCAGCAGGGAAAGCGCCCCGGAAAGGCAGGCAACATGCAGGGATACCTTCATTCGCGGCGTGATCCACGCAGCTAGTACCACATGCAGGGGCAGTACCATAGCCACCAAGGCCACGGAGCGTTGCGTATCGGCCGCCACGGACCAGCACATCCATCCGGCAATCAGCAACAGGACGGCGCCTTGCAGCAACACGCGGGGTCGAGTGGACTGATTGCGGGCCTCAATGGAATCGATCCGACCCCGCCTCCCGAGCATGACAAGAAGGGCTGTCGGCAGAGCGATATACCCTGCACACGCCATCAAAACGACCTTCGCGACCGTGTGCGCATGGCCGCCGGCATGGGCCGTTATGAACCCCATGAGCACGGGCGATACCGTCAGCGGATTGATGACCATGTTCAGGGTCCAGGCCAGGCGGTTCTGCCCGGGTTTCCCGGCAGGAGAGGGAGGCGACTTGTATCCGAATGGACTCATCGGGTCGGTCATGCGTGATGCGGCGGGAAGCGCTTCATTGTACATTGGTCAACACTACGACCCGAACACTCTGGGATGCAACCTGCCTGCGGGCCCCTCGACAGCCAATCATCACGGACATGCTGACCTCGTCACGATTCGTCTTTATCGCTTTTCTGACTACCGTGCTCCTGTCCGGGTGCGATCCGGATGGCAGCCGCGAAGGATCGCCCAACGTCATCATCATTTTTGCGGATGACATGGGCTACACGGATCTCTCATCCTTCGGGCAGACCGCATGGGAGACGCCCGCATTGGACCGATTGGGGGCGGAGGGGGCTCGATTCACGGACTTCTACGTCCCGACGCCAGCGTGTTCTCCGTCGCGAGCCGCGTTGCTCACGGGGCGCTATCCGCTCAAGGCCGGTGTCAGGGAGGTTATCAGCCCCCGCACGCTGAGAGGATTGCCGGAGGCCGAACGCACGGCTGCGGAACTCTTCCGGGAGGCCGGGTACCGGACAGGCATGGTAGGCAAGTGGCATTTGGGAGCACACCCGGACTTTTTGCCGACCAATCACGGTTTCGAGACGTGGTTCGGACTGCCCTATTCGAATGACTACTCTCCGCGCTCGATCAACAATCCGCGTCCGCACGCCGCGCAGTGGATGGAGCTTCCATTGCTTCGGGACACGACCATCGTCGAACGGGAGCCGGATCAGCGGCAACTGACCGAGCGCTACACGCAGGAGGCCCTCGCGTTCATACGTGAACACAAAGAGGAACCCTTCTTCCTGTATATGGCCCACTCCATGCCGCATGTCCCGCTCTGGGTGTCGGATCCGTATCTGGACGTAAGCGGAGCAGGCTTGTATGGCGATGTGATGCGGGAACTGGATGCATCAACAGGTCGGATCCTGGAGGAGCTGGAGCGCCTCAAATTGGATGATGACACGATTGTTGTCTTTACCTCCGACAACGGCCCATGGCTGTTGATGGGTGACCACGGCGGTACGAGGGGTGATTTCCGAGAGGGTAAGGCGACGACGTTCGAAGGGGGCATTCGCATGCCGGCAGCCATCTGGGCTCCGGGGCGCATACCAGGTGGTCAGGTGATTACCCAGCCGGTCATTTCGATGGACGTACTGCCGACGGTATTGCATTACGCCGGGATCAGATTACCTGATGGCCTCGACGGGATCGCGCTTGATGGGATGTTATCTGGGGATCGGGCCCTTTCAGGAAATACAGCCCTCGATCCCGAACGCCCCCTGTTTTTTTACCGCTCTGGCCAGCTGCGATCGATGCGCAAAGGAAAGTGGAAACTCCATGTGCCGCATGCATACACCTCCATCCGGGAAGAATTCGGAGGACGACCGGGAAGTGGCGGTCATCCGGGAGCTTATGGCCGCGCGGAAATCGGGATCGCCCTCTACGATCTGGAGACGGACCCGTCGGAGTCGGTCGATCTGGCCGCTGAACATCCGGACATCGTCGAGGCATTGATGGTCCACATCGAGGACGCCCGCGACCGGATCGGCGATGAACTGACAGGCCGCGTGGGCAGCGAAGCCACGCCGCCGCAATTCATCGCATCGGTGTGGCCAACGCTGGAGGGAGAGCCGACGCAGGGAGGAAACCGCTAGCGCCTAGTAGGCGCGGGCAAAGACCACGCGGCCCTTGGACGGGTTGCCTGAAACCGGATCCGTGCCTTCCTCCTCGTATCCCTCCATCGGGATGAGGCGGATGGTGGCTTTGGTCTCGTCCTTGATCTGCTTTTCGGTCTCGGCCGTGCCGTCCCAGTGCATGCGGATGAAGCCGCCCTTCCCTTCGAGGACCTCTTTGAACTCGTCGTAGGTTTCGACGGTGGTCGTGTTGGCTTCGCGGTGGGCCAGGGCTTTGTTGTACAGTCCGGACTGCACGTCATCGAGTAGCTGCACGAGCGTATCGGCAAGGCCCTCCCGTGAGGCACTCGTTTTTTCGCCACTGTCGCGACGGGCGATTTCCACGGTCCCGTTCTGCACGTCGCGCGGGCCGAGGGCCAGTCGCACGGGCACGCCCTGCACTTCGTACTCCGCAAATTTCCAACCGGGGCGGAATCCATCACGGTCGTCAATGTGGATGCGGACACCGGCGGCTTTCAGTTCAGCCTCGATTTCCCGAGCGGCGGTAAGGACGTTTTCCCGATCTTCGTCACTGCGGTAGATGGGTACGAGCCCGACCTGTACTGGCGCCAGGCGAGGGGGAAGGATCAAGCCGGCATCGTCCGAATGGACCATGATGAGCGCACCGATCAGACGTGTGGATACGCCCCAGGACGTGGCCCAAACGTACTCGAGCTCGTTTTCCTTGTTCTGGAACTGACAGTCGAATGCTTTGGCGAAGTTCTGTCCTAGAAAGTGGCTGGTACCGGCCTGCAGGGCCTTGCCGTCCTGCATCAGTGCCTCGATGCAGTAGGTCTCGACTGCCCCGGCAAAGCGCTCGGAAGCCGTCTTGACGCCTTTGAGGACGGGCACTGCCATGTATTCCTCGGCAAAGGTCGCGTACACATCCAGGATGGTCAGGGTCTCATCGATGGCCTCCTGCTCCGTGGCGTGTGCTGTATGGCCTTCCTGCCAGAGGAACTCCATGGTTCGCAGGAAAAGACGCGTGCGCATCTCCCAGCGCACGACATTAGCCCACTGGTTGATCATGATGGGCAGGTCTCGCCAGGATTGGATCCACCGACTGTACGTATCCCAGATGATGGTCTCGGAGGTCGGTCGCACGATCAGGTTTTCTTCGAGCTGCGAGGCGGGGTCGGCAATCAGGCCTTCCTCCTCGTCCACTTTCAGACGGGAGTGGGTGATGACAGCACACTCCTTGGCGAATCCTTCGACATGGTCCGCTTCCCGGGCCAGGAAGGACTGTGGAATGAAGATGGGGAAGTAGGCGTTCTCATGGCCTGTCTCCTTGAACATGCCGTCCAGGGCGGCCTTCATGTTTTCCCACAGGGCGTAGCCGTTCGGCCGGATGATCATGCACCCGCGCACCGGCGAGTAATCCGCAAGCTTGGCACTCTTGATGACATCCAGATACCACTGCGAATAATCCTGTTCGCGGGGGGTGATTTTATCGGCCATGGGATGATCGCAGCGGGATTCGGTGAGACAGATTCGGGAGAGGTGTCCTCCATGGTGTACACCCGTCGACTGGATGGACATCGAACGCCCACTCCAGCAGACAGTGTGCGGTTATATACACCGCTATGGAGACCGGAACACAGTCCGGCAGGGTATTTGCCCCAGTTTTCACCGAAGACGCAGGGTCGTTCAGGAACAGGCATCTGAACCTTGTTGCAGGCGATGCTGCTTTTTCGGCAACCGGATGCCTGCTTTGGCATTCACACATAAAGATGATGTTTGAACGGTAAAACCCTGACCGGTCGCGGGATGGGTTTCAGGTTCCACCACCGAGAGGATACGGACATGCAGACCACCAAAATCCACAGCGCTTCCATCAGCCGCCTCAGTCAACGCGTGCCCATGCTGCTTGCGGCGTTTCTGTCGGTCGCGGCATTGAGTGGTTGTTACACCCAATTGGCCGTACTCGAGCGTCCGCATGGAGATCTTGATCAGGTAGTGGCGGACTATGGCGACGACGGCGATATCCTGGTGCGACGCTATTATGAGGATGGGTACGTGGAAGAGGAAGTGTACACCGAGTACGACTGGTACCGTCATCGTCCGTATTCGTACTCCCGGTATTTTGACAGTTTTTATGGGCCCACCTTTGCTGTCGGGTCCTACTGCTGGGATCTGTTTTATTGCGATCCGTACCGGGGGTACGGCTCAGGTTTCTCCATCAGCATGGGATTTGGATCGTGGGGATATTGGAGTCGCCCCTACGCATACAGTGGTTTTGGATGGGGATACGATCCATTCTACTGGAGCTCGTATTATCGCCCATACGCCTACGTACCGACCTACGCGTGGTATGGCGGTGGCTATGGTCATGGAGGCGTTCGGGTAGCCTCGGGAACGTTCGCCCCCCGAGGCGCAACGATGGCGCGCAGTGCGCTGACCAGCCGTACCCGTGGCACGCGCAGTGGCCGGGATCGTGACGGTATAGCAGGGACCCGAAGCACGTTGGGGAATACGTCTCCGATGTCGGGCACGCGCACTGTGGTCAGCAGTGGTCGGGCCGGCGCTACGGCGTCGAAAGGCCTGGCCAGGGGCACACGGCCGTCTCGAGGCGCATTGACAGGCGAAGGATCGGCCCGTACGACGATTGGCAGTACACGAACCGCAACGCAGTCCACGACCCGGGCAACGACCCGAACCACGCGTTCAACCAGCGTCGGTAGCCGAACCACGACCCGTACCACCCGCTCGAGTGTCGGATCGAGCCGATCCACGGGATCCACGAACAGCCGGGCAACAACACGACCCAGCCGGACAACCGGCAGCCGGGCTGTTCCCTCGCGTTCAACGGGCCGCTCGGGCACCAGCGTCGGGAAAAGCAGCAGCACGCGCTCGCGTTCGTCGGGCGTCAGCCGTTCGAGTGGCAGCACGTCCCGCTCGTCGGGCGTCAGCCGTTCGAGTGGCAGCTCATCCCGCTCGTCGGGCGTCAGTCGTTCGAGTGGCAGCTCATCCCGTTCGTCGGGCGTCAGTCGTTCGAGTGGCAGCTCATCCCGTTCGTCGGGAGCGAGCAGTTCCGGATCCTCATCCTCTTCCAGTCGCTCAAGCGGACGGTCCTCTTCGCGCTCCGGTCGCAACAGCTGATTCGCTCCTTGAACCGGCACTGATCCAAAGCAGGAACCGGTTTTCAGGTCTCTTCCCGTACTCACGAAGCCGCATGAGGCTATAATGGTGTTTCAACGTCCTATCCGCATGGTGTCCTTCCTCGTACTGACGGGGGTATTGACGCTGCTGCCTTCGGCATTGGTTCGCGCGCAAACGGCCGACGACGTGCTGCGCTATGCAGACCGGACACCAGGCGTAACCGCTTACGGGATGGGCATTGCGGGTACCGGAATTGCCCGCCTTGACGATGCATCGGCGCTCGCGGTCAATCCGGCGGCATTGGGTTGGCTTCAAGAAAGCGTAGTATCGGGGGCGTTTTCCAGCCTCCGATCGACATCCGATGGCACCTATGTGGCGCCAGGGTACGCCAGTGATCGTCGAAACACACTTACTGATTCGGGTATCGGAAACCTCTCCTACCTCTTCAAGGCGCCGACAACGCGGGGATCCCTCGTTGTCGGCGCCGCCATCTCGAGCGTTCATTCCTTTGACCGGGCCACAGCCTTCGATGGAGAGAACGGGTCCAACTCGGTCACCGACTACTTCATCCCGTACGCTGACGAGTTCGCCCTTCTCGAGGATGCTGAAGGCTTGTACCCCGAGTTCTCGCGGGCACTGTCCTTCATCGCCTACGAAACGTATGCCATCGATCTGGATCAGGGTTTGGTCGATGCAGGAGATCCAGTGCCATTTCTCCCGGCCGTCACTTTCGGTACGGTCACGCAAACGGGTGTCATCGAGGATACGGGGCGAATGACAGAAATTGCCCTCGGTGGGGCTGTAGAGGCTGCTCCGGATCTGATGGTCGGCTTCGGCATGAACATTCCTGTTGGCAGCTTCGAGCGCTATCGGCTGATTGAGGAGCGGGATGATGTCAACGACAACGATGGAACGAACGGCACGACGGATTTTGCCTATCTGACCTTCTCGGAGCAACTGTCCACGACCATGGTCGGTGTGAACGGTCGGTTGGGTGTCTCGGCGAAGGTTCATCCGTCCTTGTTCTTTGGCGCCACCATCGAAACGCCCACCCTGTTTGCCATTGAGGAAGAGTACGGCACGTACATCGAGACGGGTTTCGACAACGGAGACCTGTTCAGTTACGGGGATGGTCCGGGTCAGGACGCAGGCTCGGGTGCTTTCGATTACACCATGCGCACGCCGTGGAAGATCGGCCTCGGGTTCCATTACCAGGCAGGACCTGCCCAGTTCAAGGCTGATGTCGAGTGGATGGACTGGTCCCAGTTGGAGCTTCAATCGAGCACGTATGACTTCCGCGAGGAGAATCTTGAAATCCGCAATGTGCTTCAGTCCGTCATGAACGTCCGATTGGGTGCTGTGGTTGATTTTGGGAACGTCCAGCTTCTGGCAGGTCTCGGGATTCATCCGGATCCCCGTCGGACATCAGCCTTCATGAATGAAGGGTTCCTGCCAGTGGATCGTGACCGATCGTTGACCTCTCTTGGTCTGCGCTACCGTTTCAATGAGCGCATGACCATGACTGCCGGCTGGATGCTCGAGCAGATGAAGGATCGTACGGATCTCTACACTGACATCTCGGATGCTCCCTACCTCACGGAAGACGTCTCACGGCAGCGGCTGCTTGTCGGATTCACCTTCGGTCTGTAGGCAGCAAGAGGGTGGAGGGAGCGGTCCTGGAAGGTTCCTGAAAGACTGGATAAGTCAAACGACAGCGGGGCGGCGCTCATTCGAGCGCCGCCCCGCGTCCTGTTCGGGCCAGGCCGCATAGCCAGAGGCGGCCTGGGAAGCGTGCCGTATTTCTAGGACTTCTTGGTGCCGTGTTTGGAACCCTTCATGTGGCCATTACCTTCGCCATGCATCATCTGACCTTCCTGCGCTTCGTTGAGCGATACCACGAACGTGGCCACGGCGCTGCGCTCTTCCTCGGTCAGGACGACGGGAGGCATCAAGCCATGATGCTCAATAGCCATGGGTGGCATAAGGGATTTTTCGGCATCCGGCCCTTCGAGCCATTCCACGATACGCGCTGTGGCGGTTTCGGTAGACTCTGTCATCATCACATATCGACGAGCTACCATGCGCATGGGCGGAGCCAGGGGCTCTTGTTCCGTTTCTGCCGGCCGATCGATCGTATGGCAGGTCGAACAGACCCTGTTGAATACTTCCTCACCGTCCACCAAGCTGAGCGAAATCGTCCGGACTGCGTCGTCCTGGTCGGACGTGGTGGATGACGTATGGGAGGGTGGAATGAGTGCCGCTGCCAGCAGCATGGCTATGCCGATGACAAGGAGCGCGAAAAACAGGGTGCGCATCCGGTGGTGGGCATGTTTATCGTGATGGTGATATACCGTACTCATGAGATCGACCATAGGGCGGGTGTCGAGAGAGATGTTCGGGTACAATAATCGTGATTATCCAACGCATGTGCGATGGCAAAAATCACAGTATCAGAGTGGTGGAAAACACGCAGAAGGCGTGGGGGATGCGACTACAACCGAGCGACGACCGTCTGTCAATCCACCCGCCTATGCGGTATGTTCACTTCGTCACTCATTCTTCAGGCCGTTCATGTCTGTCTCCCGTTCCCCGACACACATCCAGCCTTTTCGGCGGGTCCTGACCGCTGCTGTTTTACTCTGGATCGTTCAGCTGGGCATCATGGCGTGGTTCATGGTTGGCCAAGGCTATGACCGCTCAACAGCCGCCATGCTGCCCTGGTTCGGCCTCCTTTTGGTCCCCGTCATGGCCGTATTGATGCGTGCCGGTATGCCATCATGGTCTCCATCACGCAGCATTCGGATGGCCCGCTCGGTCGCGGTGGCAGGCATCCTGTACCTTATTGGAGTGCTCGTGCCCGGGTGGATTGTTACCACCGTCATGCACCTGGACAGCCCGTTCACCGAACTCTGGTCGATCCTGACCATGTCCACAGCACTGGTAGTGCTCGTATTGGTGGGTCACAAAGCGCCTCCTCATCTGCGTTGGCACTTTTTGGCGGTGCTAATCTTGAGTGGGGCGGCCGGGTGGATGCTCGTACGGCGTATTGTCTTCAGTTTCTTCTGAGCCGCCTCGAGATCACCCTTGGGCGCTTGCCAAGGAGCACCGAGTCCGGGTTCATCAGTCCTGCCTCATTCCGTGGCTGCAGGCGTATTTCCTGCTGCTTCTGCGGCGGCAGCAGCAGCCCTGCGCTCGCGCATCACCCGATAATAGGCCTGAGCGTTTCGCCGATGTTCAGCCAGCGTGCGGCTGAAAATGTGGGTACCTTCGCCTGTGGCCACGAAGAAGAAATACCGATGCTCCTCAGGGTAGAGGACTGCCTGGATCGAGGTCAGACTGGGATTCGTGATGGGGCCTGGTGGCAAGCCCCGTCGCCGGTAGGTATTGTAGGGGTGCTTCAGATCGTAGTCGCGAAAGAAGAGGCGCCGTTTGTTGCCCTCTGTTTTCATGATGGCGTACTGCACCGTAGGGTCTGCATCAAGTCGCCAACCATTGTTCAGCCGGTTCATGTAGACCCCCGCCACGGCAGGCTTCTCGGGCACGTGGGCCGTTTCCCACTCCACGATCCCGGCCAGCCGAATGACTTCGTCGGGAGTCAGGTTGCGTGGCAAGGTACCCAAGGAGTCGAGTCCTGCCTGGATGATGCCATCGTAGCGTCGCTTGATACGCCGGACAACGTCCCCAGGAGGGGTCAGCCAGTAGAAGTGGTACGTGTCGGGGACCATGAAGGCCCAGAGATGGGTCGTATCCGTGGCCAGTTCGGCAGCAAACGCGGTATCCGAAAACACGGCGTGTAGATCGTCTTCGGAGAACGCCATTTCAGACGCCATGGCTCGGATCATACGCTCCTTCCGCGTACCCGCCGGGATGCGAACATTGACCGGCTCCTGCAATCCACGCCGCAGGACCGTAATGATGTCCAAATTGGATGCGCCCCGCTCAAAAACGTAGTGCCCGGCTTTGATCTGCTCGGCCCATCCTGTTGTTCGGGCCAACAGGGAGAAAGCCCCTGGTTTCAGCAGGATACCGGCTTGCACCAGTCGCTCACTTATCTCGTCAATTCCGATGTCTGGATGCAGTCTGACGGACCGCTTTCCTTCAAAGTCAGGTGTTGCGGAACGATACAGGAAATCGTAGGTGGCCAGTGCGCCGGCCACGACGATGAGTAGGGCGATGATGCCCAGGATCCTGCTTTCCCTTTTCACGTGTTTGCGTATGGTTGTCTGTTGCCTTCCTAATCCGGATCCAGCGCCTTCACGGTGTAGTGCGATCGGATTCGGGGTCGTCTTCCTCGGTACGATGCTGGTATTTGCGCCGTTCCAGAGAGCGGGTTTCGTCTATGATGCGTTCAAACAACCGCCGTACTGCCCTGTCCTCCAGTGGTCCTGAATTCTCCTTCAATACCCCATCAAGGACCTGCTGCTCCCGCTCTGGTACGTAGATCGGCATCCCCATCTGCTGTTTCAGATGTCCGATGGCATTGGCGCTTCTGCTGCGCTCGTTGAGCAGCCCGAGGACGATACGGTCAATCCGGTCAATCCGCTCGCGCCAGGGAGTGATACCCTCCTCGGGATCCGGCTCATCAAGCTCCGCCAACGCGTTCAGCAAGGATGTGATGGTGGTCAGGCTGTTCATGCCAGGGCGAGGGAAGGGTCTGCGGTGATGGTGAGGGGAGAAGTCGTGCCTTGGAGGAATCGATGGTAGCCTGCCATGGCAATCATGGCGGCGTTGTCCATGCAGAAGGCCAACGGCGGTACGAAGAGACGGCCGCCCAGTTCACCGGTCACGTCCTCGAGGCGGCTGCGAAGCCTTGTGTTTGCACTCACGCCGCCCACGAGACCAAGGTCCCGTATGGTTTCGTTTTTCATGGCTTTCTTGACGGGAGCCACCAGCATGTCCACGACAGCCTCCTGAAAGGAAGCACACAGGTTGGCCCGTTCCGTAGCCATGTACTCTTCGCGCCGGGCGTCTTCAATACCGTTGAGGTGATACAATACAGCCGTCTTGATGCCCGAGAAGGACATGTCGTAGCCTTCGAGTCGCGTTCTGGGAAACCGTACGAATCCAGGGTCTCCCGAGCTTGCCAGACGATCGATGACGGGTCCAGCGGGGTAGGGGAGGCCCAGCATCTTGCCCACTTTGTCGAAGGCTTCTCCGGCTGCATCATCCCGGGTCTTGCCCAGGAGCGTTGCCTTTCCCTCAGCGGTCACTTTCATGATCTGGGTATGCCCACCGGACACTATCAGGTTCAGATGCGGATGCCTCGGTTTTTCCGCCGAGAGGTAGAGGCTGGCCAGATGGCCGTCCAGATGGTTGACGCCAACCAGGGGAATGTCGAGTGCCAGAGCAGCCGCCTTGGCAAAGGAGACGCCCACCAAGAGCGATCCGATTAGCCCCGGGCCGATGGTAACCGCGATGGCATCGAGCTCCTCCCGGCGTATCCCTGCCTGGGCAAGAGCCTTCTCAACAACCGGCACGATAGCCCGCTCGTGTGCCCTGGACGCCAACTCCGGAACAACGCCGCCCCAATCCTGATGCTCCAGTTGGGTCGACACGACACTGGATTGCAGCCTGCCGTCGACCACGATGGCGGCAGCCGTGTCGTCACACGAGGTTTCGATACCCAGTATGGCTACAGGCGGGCGTATGGCGACTGGAGAAGGCACGTTCAGGCGAAAACGGGAAGGGATGCTGCGCGCGAGACCAACGGAGCGGGTTGGGGTGTGGGAGGTAGAATGTGGGGCGGGGCAAAATAAAACGGCCTCTGGAA
>JAFMNH010000004.1 GCA_017859335.1 Rhodothermales bacterium
AATGCGATGCCGCACGAGTCCCTCACATAAGGCGCGCATCGTGGCGACATTGTCGTTGATTCCGCGCAGCAAAACCGTCTGATTGCCCACCGGCACGCCGGCCTTGAGCAGCCGATCGATGGCCGCACCGGCTTCATGTGTAAGCTCTTTGGGATGATTGAAATGCGTGTTCACCCAGACCGGGTGATGCTTTTCCAGAACGGCACAGAGTTCAGGCGTGATGCGCTGCGGGAGCTTGACCGGCATGCGGGATCCGATACGGATGATGTCCACATGCGCGATGGTTCGTAGCTCCGTGAGCAGCCAGTCGATATTGGCATCGCCGAGTGTCAGAGGATCGCCGCCAGTAAGGAGAACATCCTTGATTTCCGGGTGCGCCGCGATGTAGGCGATGGCCTCGCGCAGCTCGTCCTTGCGCATCATGAAGTCGGCCTCGCCCACCATCCTTTTTCTGAGACAATACCGGCAATAGATGGCGCACTGACTCGTCACGCAGAAAGCCACCCGGTCCCTGTAATTATGGATAAGGTTCTTTACCGGTGAATGGGCCACTTCTTCCAGCGGGTCTTCCACCCCCACAAAATCGGGTGCCAGCTCACTGGCCAGCGGTACGACCTGCCGCCGTACGGCACAGGAAGGATCAACCGGATCCATCAGCGACGCGTAATACGGCGTGATGGACCACTGGAATACGCCCTTGGTACCCTCAATGCCGGCTTCCTCTTCTGCAGTCGGATCCATCCAGGTACGCAGCGCCTCGGCACTGCGGATCCGGTTGCGCATGTGCCAGCGCCAGTCAGCCCACTGCTCTGGAGTGGCGTCCAACGGTATTTCGGGTACGGTCATGGGGAGTCAGGCGGTGACGCGCTTCAGTGCTTCGTCGAGCAGTGAGGCCAGAAAATCAGGATAAGACTGCCCCATCAACTCCGCCATGATGGCAAAGGTGCCGTCCGGGGCAAAGGTAGGGAGCGGATTGATCTCCAAAAACCACGGCTTCCCATCCGCATCGACTCGGAAGTCCACACGGGCAAAGTCGTTGCACTCCAGCTTGTTGAAGACAACCAGGGCATCCCGCTGGAGTTGCCGTTCGAGTTCGGGCGTCAGGTCGCCCGGAAGAACCCACTCGTATTCGGCATCCTGCAGCCCTTCCCGTTCGAGGACATGCAGCCCGATACCGGTTTCCGCCTCCACCGCGCGCTGTATGACCGGCAGGGTCCGGGCCGGATCGTGACCAACAACGGCTACCGTGAACTCGCTGCCCTCGACGAAGGCCTCTACGAGGGCATCCTGTCCGTACGTTCGGATGACATGCCGGACCTGCGCCACCAGCGATGCCGGGGATTCGACTCGACTGTGTTTGGTGAGTCCCTTGGCAGAGCCCTCGTAGCGCGGCTTCACGAACCACGGCCAGGTATCCGGGATGGGACAGGCTTCAGGTTCTGAAACAACGTGATACGCCGGAGTCGCCACGCTTGCCGCCCCGGCCAAATCCTTGGTCCACGCCTTGTCCAGGCTAAGGCTCATGGTCAAGGCATCCGATCCCAGGTAGGGCACGCCCATCAGCTCGAACAGCGTCGGCGCTTCTCCCTCCCTGTTCCGGCTGCGGGCCCCTTCGGCAATCGACAACCCCACATCGAATCCGGGGTCATCCATCCTTTTAAGCAGATTCCGGGCCGGACCAATACGTATGGGCTCATGCCCCAGCGACCGGAATGCTTCTTCAAGCGCCACAACAGTCTCTTCCGGCTCGTTTTCAGCATCCGCGTCGAACGCTTCCCCCTCAATCCAGGGGTAGTCGTCGAACAGATCGTATACGAGGCCGATGCGCATGGTAGTCGTGGTTTGGGTGGGTCGAACCTACAACCATTTCCACAGGACGTGCTATACTACCGCCACACAATTCATCCCTTCCTGTCATGCATCGCTTCCTCCCGATACTCCTTGTCCTCTTGCTTCCGGCCTGTCAATCCGCAGAGCAGCCGCCCATGACCTTCCCCGAAGGAACCATCGTGGACATGTCCTATGCCTTTAACGACGAAACGATCTATTGGCCCACGGCTCCCGGGTTTGACAAAAACACGGATTTCGAGGGCATTACGCCAGCGGGATTCTGGTACACCGCCTACACTGTGACGACGGCCGAGCACGGAGGTACCCACCTGGATGCCCCTATCCACTTCAGTGAAGGCAAGCATGCTGCTGATCAGATTCCACTTGAGCGTCTGATGGGCTCCGCTGTGGTTGTGGATGTGAGCGAACAGGCTGCCGGCAACCGGGACCATCTTATTTCGGTTGATGACATCATGGCGCACGAGCACGAACATGGCGCCATTCCGGATGGGTCGATCCTGCTATTCCGTACCGGGTTCGGGCAGTACTGGCCGGACCGAGAAGCCTACATGGGCACGGCCGAACGCGGGCAGGATGCCGTGGCGCTGCTTCACTTCCCCGGCATCGACCCCGTAGCCGCGCAGTGGATCGTGGACAATCGTTCAATAAAAGCAGTCGGCATCGATACACCGAGTATCGACTATGGACAGTCCGCCCTCTTCGAAAGCCATCAGATCCTTTTCGGCCAGAACATCCCTGCCTTCGAGAATGTGGCGAACCTGGACCAGCTACCGGTAACGGGCGCCACCGTCATCGCCCTGCCCATGAAAATCGAAGGCGGCTCGGGCGGGCCGCTGCGCATGGTGGGCATTGTACCGGAAGGCTGAGCACGCGGTAACCTCGCCGGGGTCGATTTGGCCAACGGGTCATGAATGGAACAGGCTTTGGGTTCGTCCATAGAGGGATAATCCACCCTGAATTGCCCCTGAGCGCATGCGTTCGTTGGTCCTGGCCAGGAAGATCCATTACTGGTCCACCCTTTTCATTGCCCTGCCCATCCTGCTGGTGCTGGTAACGGGTCTGCTCCTGCAGGTCAAGAAGCAGTGGACGTGGGTGCAACCCGAAGAGCAGCGCGGCACGCCAACGGATTCACCGATTACCTTGGCCGAATCCGTGGCCATCATGACCGCGCATCCCGAGGTCGGTATCAGCGACTGGGAGGACATTGACCGCTTTGACGTACGCCCGTCAAAAGGCATGATGAAGGTGCGCCTGGAAGATGGCCGCGAGGTACAGATCGACCTCTCGGATGGCCGCATCCTGCAGATCGAGCACCGCCGAACGGACCTGATCGAATCCCTCCACGATGGCTCTTGGTTCGGTGGCGATGTCAGCAAGCTGGGACTCTTCCTGCCGGCCGCCATCATCCTACTCGGCATGTGGATCACCGGCATCTGGATGTTCTGGGCGCCCATCCCCATCCGCCGCAGGCGGCGCCGGATGCATGAGGCCAACCAAGAAGTGGCCGTCTGATCCGCTCTCAGTGCAACGAGATATGCTTGAGGAAGCGCCCAACGGCACTGGCCGATCCCATCCAGCCCAGGGCACAGCCCGAACCGGTCAGTACCACGCTGAACACGAGTACCCCGGGCAGTGCCAGAGGCTCCAATTGTGGAACGTAGGCCATGGCGGCCCGCTGGATGAACCAGAGGAGGAAAAGCGCCAGGATGGAGGAAAGGAACCCCTGGATAACCCCTTCGACAATGAAGGGTTTGCGGATGAACCCATCGGTTGCACCCACCAGTTTCATCGTCCGGATCATGAGGCGACGGGCGTAAATGGCCAAGCGGATGGTATTGGCGACGAGGAAAACCGAGGCCAACAGGACCAATGCGCCGATGGATATGCCGATAAGCGATATAAGGCGAAGATTACTCTCCACCTTCGTCAACAGGGCCTGGTTGAAGACCACCTCATCCACGCGATTCCAAGAGGCGAACTCGGCAACCAATACGCTGAGGCTGTCGGCATTGATGTAATCCGGCTCTACGCGGACGCGGATTGAGGCTGGCAGAAAGGTGCCGTCAAAGAAGATATCGGCCTCCTCGCCAAATTCCTGCCGGAAGATCTCCTGTGCCCGCTCTTTGCTGATGAACTCGGCCTGCGCCACACCGGGCGTAGAGCGGGCGCGCTCGAAGAGCGATACAGCCACCGTATCCGACGTGTCCTCCAAGAACAGCTCTACCTCCCCGACCCGTTGCTTGAGCCACTCTGAAATGCCCCGTGCCTGCCATGTTACGATGGCGAACAGACCCACCATGACGAGCGCTGCTGTCATGGCACTCGTCGCGGCCACCGATGAAAACGATGCCCGTCTGAAGCCGGCCAGTCCCTCCTTGATCGAATAAGGCAGCATGGTGATGGTGTCTTTGGATGGTCCCCGAGAGGTCTACATGCCGTGCATGAGCATGATGCTGTTGATCAGGAGCCGGGTCGGGCCAAGCCAGAACATGCGATACTGCGTTTTATCGAGCAGCAATACAACCTTTCCCGATCCCATCGGCTGCACGCCGGCAAACAGGTTGCCCGCCAGCTTTTCCTGGTTCTCGTCGGAGGCGAAACCCGAGGCCAGCAGATTCGAGGCGTCGCGGTCATAATACCCCACCGAGTGCATGGATCGGGAAGGTTTGATGGCGTCTGTGCCGAACTTCAGGGTGTACATCCGGTCCGGCATGCCAGCCGCCAGCGGATGAGAGTTGTCGATGATGGCCCGGAAAGCGGATCCGGAAATCCGACTGACATTGGTCGAATCGCTACGATCCTCGTAACGCGTGTAGACGCGCTCATCCACAGCGGGCTCATCCTCCTTTGCGCCCTCCACCCGGACCATCTCGGCAGACGTCAGGCCCGTGCGTTCCTTGGTTACCTGGGCTGCTGCACTTTCTGAGGCAACCAAGGTACCACCCTGCCGAACCCAACGTTGCAGACGAGCTGTCTGCGTCGAGTCCAGGAGGGCACCCACATTGCCGGGCGGAAATACCAGGACATCCACCTCGTCCAGATCCAGGGAAGAGAAATTATCCCCCCGGACCCGGTCGATCCCCCACTGTACCCGCTGATCAAACAGATACCAGATCTGACCGGCGGTCTCTGAGCTGAACGGGCTGTCGAGCATGAGTACGACCCGAGGCTTTTCAATGACCCGGGAATCAGCCGAGGCCAGGTCCATGCCACGATCCACCCGGCTCGCATCATACCCCTCAATCTGCACCCCGGCTTCTGCTGCAATCCGCTGCATGTCAGTGCCGATCGTCTCCATCTTGTCCCGATTGCGGCCCTTGAGCACGATAATGGATCCAACCGGGTAGTCCTTTTCTCCAATACCGAACGTGCGGCGAGCGGCGCGAACGTCATACCCGGCGTCCCACAGCATGCCGAGTGCGCGTGGCGCTTCGCGCTGTCGCCAGTCGATGACGTAGCCATAGCGCGCCTCGGGGTTGGTCACGCCAGACGGGCGCTCGGGTGCCGCAGAAACGGATTCGGTTTTGACACTGATGGTGCGCTGCGTCCAAGCGGCCCCTTGCAGGTTGTACGCCAGCGGCACGGACCACGTGGACATGTCGTACATGTCGTAGGACTCGATTTCCATCTGGCGCTGCATCAACGTATTGACCAAGACATGCCGCGCCTGATCGGTCGGAACGATCCAGGTACCGGCATCAAACGAGTGCCTGTCCGTTCGTGCGGTCCAGTAGTCCGCCGCTTCGATGGTGAAGGCCTCCGTGGCACGTTCCACCTCAATGCCGTGCTCCAGCAGAAGGGCGATGACATCGGTCACGTACCCGTGCCCACCATCATCCGGAATCAGGTACGCCGTGGTGGGGTTGTCCGATGTGGAGGGGTCGAAGAACCTCCGGAAATAGGACATCAAGTCCTGACGGTGTCGGACAGATGCTTCGACGACGGCCATGGACGTTGCAAAGTGATCCCAAGCGCGCTGGCGCAGGGTGAGGACATATCCATCATTGGTTTCCACCGCGCGTCCGCCCCGGCTGTGTCCGCCTTGTTCGGCCAGCATGCCGATGCCGCCCAACATGCTCGGGTAGGACGAGCCGTATCCCGGGTAGAAGAACTCGAAGGATTCCCGGGTGAAATAGTTCACCTGGTTGCGCGCCAGCGCTTCGCCGCTGGCGCGCCCGAACATGTCGGCCCACGACTCATAGGCCTCGGGCAGGTTCAGGTTACGGGGCGCCTTGCCCGGCATGGTGAAGTAGTTGTTGTTGAAGCCCTGCTCGTGATAGTCCATATGCACCTGGGGCATCCACTCCTGGTAGACCCGGATGCGTCCCTGCGATTCGGGGTGCACCAGCCACATCCAGTCCCGGTTCAGATCAAACCAGTAATGGTTGGTCCGTCCACCCGGCCACGGCTCCGTGTGCTCGAGGTCATCAGCGCTTACTCGTAGTTGACTCGAGCGCATGGACTTGTACCAATAGACATAGCGGTCCCGACCATCCGGGTTGAGCACCGGGTCGATAAGCACGACCGACTGATCCAGCAGCGTGGTAATATATTCGCTCTCTCCAGCGGCCAAGAGGTAAAGCACTTCCAGTGCGCTTTCCGTGCTGGAGGGTTCATTGCCGTGCACGTTGTAGCTGAGCCACGTGACAACAGGATTATCAGCCAGGATTTCGGCCGCGCGCGCCTCGTCCGTGTCGGGATCGGCCAGTTCCCGGTTGGCAGCCTTGATGCCATCGAGGCGGGCATGGTTCTCGGGCGAGGTGACCGTCAGTAGATGCAGCGACCGGCCCTCGTACGTGCGACCGTATTCTTGAACCGTGACCCGATCCGAGGCGTCCGCCAAAGCGTACAGGTACCGGACGACGTCGGCATGCAGCGTATAGGTCTCTCCCGTATCGCGACCGAGGAAATCCGAGGGAGATGGCACGGCGTCATTGCGCGGAATTTCCGGGGCAAACTCGAAGGCCTCCGGTAGCAGGACATGCTGGGCCTGAGCAGCGGGGTGCATAGCCAGCGGCGCTACCAGAAGGAGCAGAAGCAGGACGCGGAGGAATCGAATGTCCATGATGCGAAAAGAAAAAGATGATGGAAGCCGTGGGATGGCCAGCGGTCGCGAGCGATGTACGGCATGAACGAGAAGCATCTTGTGATGTTGCTGTGTCAGAACGCAACCACAAAAGGGACCGTTCGAAGGACCCTGCCGTCCTGGACACGCATGCGGTACACACCGGGGGGCAGACGCGAAATGTCGACGCTCCATTCGCCTATCGGACCTTCCCGTCCTTGCAGGAGCAACCGACCGACCATGTCTTCAACCGCCCAATAGATGGGGTATCCTGAGGTGCGGGTGTCCAAGCGGAGCCGAATGGTGCTCGTGGCCGGATTGGGCCACAGCTCCATGCGCCCCTTTTCGGGACGCTCTCTGGGGGCAGGACGTCCATCGGTAACGGTAGCGACAGCAAACCCGCGACGAAGCAGCACGGAGCGTACCTGGTCGGCGACAGCCGCTCCGAAAAGACGAAACGCAGTCTGCAAAAGCGTGGCACGTGCCTCCTCAAAGTGGGTTTGCGCGGTGTGTTGACGCGCTGTTTCCAGGATGATCTGATCAGCCTTGTCGGGGCCTGTCGCCGACCGGACATCCCAGAGCGTTGCGGCCCAGATCATGGCCCAAACGTAGAGGTTCGATGCGTTATTCCACGACTGTTTGCACTTTCGGTCCCCCTCGTGGTAGCGCGTACAGCTGCCGTACCTGAGCGTAGACAGAGGGCTTCCACGTCGCCAATTCCATTCCTCGGGATTCAGTTCAAGGGTACGCAGGTCCGTCGCATTGACCGGACCCTGGCAGTGCGCGCGCGGCGGACAGGTAACCAACCACTCGGCAATCCGGGGATCATCCGTCCAGGTGGCCGTGAAATAATCGGCGTAAGCCTCGTGCAGCGCTCGGGGCTCATCCGCATTCCCGATTCCGATTTCGAAGCCGAGAGAGGCCATCACGAGGTGGCTGTACTCGTGATAGATGAGGTCATCGGAGAGCGCTCCATTCTTCATGAAGATGCTTCCTACCCCCAATTTCATGGACCGGGTGGTCCAATCGGCGAAGCCACCATCACCAGCCACATGTACCCTTGCCTGCGCCTGGAAATCAATGTCGAGGCCCATCCTCTGCTCCCAGAACTCCCTCGCAAAGCGATCCACGTGGTAGTACACATTCACGGCATCGAAAGCGGGACACTCCGCCAGGTCGACCATGCAGTGCACGGCTTCGGTCGTATCGGGAGCAAACGTGAAGGCCCCATCGATCGCCTTGGCGGCTACTCCGATGCCATCGAGACGATCCGAGCCCGCGCGTACGAACTCGCCGTCGAGGGCAGACCCGTTCCCCAGCAGGCCCTGCAGCGTAACCTCCGTAGCCTCGCCCCCCGACGGATTCGTCTCGTAAACACGGGCCAACGCACTGTGCCGAAACGTTCCCGTCGGCTCGATCGGAAGCGTCCACAGCGGCGTCATGGCGCCCTCATCCACCGCTGAAGGGGCCATTCCTGCTAACTGAAGGGATGAATCAATCGGACACGCTGCCTCGACGGCCGGATCAGGCAAGAGGGCTCCCTGTTGCGCCTGCGCAGGAACAACCACCAGGGCCAAAAAAACAATGTGTACCGGGGGACGCACGCGGATGGGTATCCTGTTCGAAAACCAGGACAACGAACCCGCTTCAAATAGGCTCGAAACGGTTCTCTGCCCGGTTCTTGCGAACACTCTCAGGATCGAAAACTCTGCCGTTCATGGCAAGATAGACGCCGAAGGGCAATGATTGAACGGCGCCCACGGCGACGCCGATATTGAACTCGGCGTCGGTCTCCCTGAAACGTGCTGGCGTCAACGAGCCGACAAGAACAACCGTCTTGACCTGTCCCACCCGGTCCTTGAGGGCCTTGGCCGTCTCGACCATCGTATCGGTGCCGTGCGTGACGATTACACGATCGGTATCCGCTGCAGCTACGGCATCTACGATAAGACGCCGATCCGCCTCGGTCATGTCCAGACTGTCCTTATAAAACAGCTCCGTCACATCGAAGGGAAACGTGACACCCACCCGGTCCAGAATGCTCTTGATCTGCGGCTCGCCCACCTTGTAGTCGCTCTTGGCGTCGAAGTAGACCTTGTCGATGGTCCCTCCGGTGGTGAAGATGGCAAGCTTCATGCGGGTGATGGATTTGGTGGGAATGGCGGAGATCAGACGAGCGGCTGTCCGCCGATCCACGTCCGTTCACAGACGTTGGGGCGGAAATGATACAGCCACTGGTCCACATTGTCCGCCGAAAGTTCGGCGAAGTCCGCTCGTTTGCCAGGTTCGATGGAGCCGCGGTCGCGCTCGAGGTCCAGCGCGCGGGCTGCTATGAGCGTGGCGCCCTTGAGCGCCTCGGCCGGGGTCATGCGACTCATGGTGCAGGCCAGCATGAGGGCCAGGGGCAGGTCAAAGGAGGGCGCAGATCCCGGATTGAAATCCGTTGCCACGGCTACATCCACGCCATCCTCAAGAAAGGCGCGGGCATTCATTGGGGGCTGGTTGAGATAGAGGGACGCGAAGGGCAGGCACACGCCGACCACTCCGGCGGCGGCCATGGCCCGGCGCCCGTCGGCCGACGTGAACTCGAGGTGGTCGGCACTGATGGCGCCCACCTCAGCCGCCAACCGGCCGCCGCCTACATCATGCAGTTGATCCACATGCAGCTTGGGCCGCAGTCCGTGCTCTACGCCGGCCCCGAGTACCGCCCGTGCATCATCGGCCGAAAACGCTCCTTCCTCAACAAAAATGTCATTGAATGCGGCCAGTCCTTCGGCAGAAACCGTCGGAATCAGCTCATGTACGATCATTTGAATGTAACTTTGTGAGTTACATTCAGGTGGTGTGACGTGGGCGGCCAGTAGCGTGGAGACGAGGTGGACGGGCGTCTCCGGTTGGATATTGCGCACCACGCGAAGCAGTTTCAGTTCGTCCTCGAAGGAAAGCCCATAGCCCGACTTACACTCCACGGTCGTGATACCGAGACGCACCATCTGCTGTAGATTCCCCAGGGCGTGACGCTGCAACTCCTCAGTCGACGCCTCGCGCGTCTGCTTCATCGTGCGCTTGATACCACCGCCTGAAGCCGCAATATCCAGATAGGATTCACCGGCCAGGCGCCGACGGAATTCGTCAGTCCGCCAGCCCCCAAAAACAAGATGCGTGTGGCAGTCCACCAGGCCCGGGGTGACCATGCGGCCACCCGCCGAATACGTCGGACGCTCCCTGAGCTCTACGGGCAGGTCCTCTTCTTTTCCAACCCAATCTATCCGGCCACCGGAGAAGGCCACTGCGGCATGTTCAATGGGGTGTACATCGGACTGCTTTCCCTCCGCCCGACATGTGGCCAGCCAGCCGATGTCCGTCAGGATGCCCACACCTGAGTGAGCGGAAGCAGACGAGGTGTGGGCAGTATCAGACAAGGGCATCTCCGGCTGCTTCCACATGGCGCTGCAGGGCCGAGGAGCGGATGAGATCAACACTCGGCGCGAGATCATCCTGAAAGAGGTAATCCCCCTCCCGGTGCGGGATGCGCTCCCGAACAAGGGCGTGCGCTCTGGCCACACCGCGACCCGGCCTGAGCGGCAACCGGTAGTCCAGGGCCTGCGCGGCCGTCAAGAGCTCGATGGCAAACACGTGCTGCACGTTTTCGAGGACCTGTAATAGCTTGATCGCGCTGATCGAGCCCATCGACACATGATCCTCCTGACCGAGTGAGGTGGGAATGGAATCGACCGAGGCCGGATGGCAGAGCACCTTGTTTTCCGACACGAGCGCCGCGGCTGTGTACTGCGGGATCATGAAACCGGAGTTCAACCCGGTCTCCTGCATCAGAAGGCGTGGCAGCCCGTCGTGCCCCTCGAGCAGAAGGTAGATGCGCCGCTCGGAAATGGAAGCCAGTTCGGCCAAGGCGATGGCGGCAAAATCGAGGGCCAACGCCAGGGGCTGACCATGGAAATTGCCCCCACTGATTACGTCCCCATCGTCGAAAACCAGCGGATTGTCTGTGACAGCGTTCATCTCCGTCTCCAGCACGTTCACCGCATAGCCCAACGCGTCCCGGCTGGCGCCGTGCACCTGGGGCACACAGCGCAGACAATACGGGTCCTGCACCTTGCCACAGTCGCGGTGGGACTCGAGGATCTGGCTCTCCTCCAAGAGAATGCGCACATTGCGGGCCACGTCTTTTTGCCCGGGGTGCGGCCGTATGGCGTGCACGCGCTCATCGAAGGGATGTGCGCTGCCCTGCAGGGCCTCCAGGCTCATGGCGGCCAGGATGTCAGCGCTGCGCACAAGCTTCGTGGCCCGGTGCAGGACCCACGCTCCGCAGGCCGCCATGAACTGCGTGCCGTTGATCAGGCTGAGCCCATCTTTCGCCCCCAGCTCGATCGGCTGCATACCATGGGCGGCCAAGACCTCCGCGGCAGGCACATGCGCTCCCCCATCACCCCAGAAATACCCCTGTCCGATGAGGGGCAACGCCATGTGGGCCAACGGCGCAAGATCGCCCGATGCTCCTACGGATCCGCGGGAGGGAATGACCGGAAGCAGATCCCGACTGGCAAACGCCAACAACCGGGCGAATGTACTCTCTGAAACCCCCGAATAGCCGAGGCCCAAGGAATGCAGTTTGAGGGCCAGCATGACCCGTGTGATGTCGGGCGATACCGGATCTCCCACCCCCACGGCATGACTCACCAGCAGATTGCGCTGCAGGTCCGACAGCCGATCGTCCGGAACGCGCTGACCCGCCAGTTTGCCGAAGCCCGTATTCACTCCATACGTGGCCGCACCACCCGAAATGCGCGCTTCCAACGTGGAACGCGAAGACGCCACACGGGAGCGATCGGTCTCCAACACCCGGATGGCCGCCTTCAAGTCGTCCGGCAGATTGGCAATCGTGATGCGATGAGCCATCTATGCTACCCGTTGATCATGGGCAGGTCGATGCCCCGCTGGCCCGCCGTGTCGATGGCATCCTGATACCCAGCATCCGCATGCCGCATCACACCCGTGCCCGGATCGGCCGTGAGCACACGCTCGAGCCTGCGGTCAGCCATGACCGTGCCATCGGCCACGCTGACCATACCGGAGTGGATGGAATATCCGATGCCCACGCCACCGCCATGATGCAGGGATACCCACGAGGCCCCACACGCCGTGTTGAGGAGGGCGTTCAGCAGCGGCCAATCCGCGATGGCGTCCGATCCGTCCATCATGCCTTCGGTCTCGCGGTTGGGCGAGGCGACGGATCCGGAGTCCAGATGGTCACGACCAATCACCAAAGGTGCGGAGACACGGCCGGTCTTGACCAGCCAGTTGAATTTCAGTCCCATTTCGGCGCGCTCGCCGTATTCAAGCCAACAGATGCGGGCCGGAAGTCCCTGGAAATGCACCTGCTCGCGGGCCTTGTGGATCCATCGGGCCAGGGCCTCTTTCTGCGGGAAGGTCTCCAGAACCGCATCGTCCGTGACGGCGATGTCGTTGGGGTCCCCGGAAAGCGCCGCCCAGCGGAATGGACCGGATCCGCGGCAGAAGAGCGGCCGGATGAATTCGGGCACGAAGCCGGGGATGTCGAAGGCCTCCCTCATGCCCCGATGGTCGGCAACCTGCCCGCGCAGGTTGTTGCCGTAATCGAACGTGATGGCGCCTTTCTCCTTGCAATCCAGCATGGCCTGGATATGGATCTGCATGGCGTCGAGCACCGCCTCCCGATATCCTTCGGGGTCGGACTGGCGCAGGACGGCGGCGGATTCGACGGAATGTCCGAGCGGTAGGTAGCCCAGGTCCAGATCGTGCGCCGAGGTCTGATCGGTCAGCACGTCGGGGATGACGCCCCGTCTGACCATCTCAGGCAAGACCTCGGCCATGTTGCCCAGGAGACCGATCGAGAGTGCTTCCTTGCGCTCCCTCGCCCCGAGAAGTCTTTCGAGCGCTTCGTCCAGGTTGTCGCTTCGCTCATCGCAATACCCCGTTTCCACGCGGCGGTCGATACGGGTTGGGTCGATTTCCACGGTCAGGCAGGCCGCGCCGTTCATGGTGGCCGCCAAGGGCTGGGCGCCACCCATGCCACCGAGACCGGCGGTCACGACGAATTGACCTTCGAGCGTACCCCCGAAATGCTGGTTGGCGCATTCGGCAAAGGTCTCGTAGGTGCCTTGCAGGATGCCCTGGGTGCCAATGTAGATCCAGGAGCCTGCCGTCATCTGGCCGTACATCGTCAGGCCCATGGCGTCGAGCCGACGGAATTCGTCCCAGTTCCCCCAGCGCGGCACGAGGTGCGCATTGGCAATCAGGACGCGCGGCGCTTCTTCGTGGGTCCGGAAGACGCCGACAGGCTTGCCCGACTGCACGATCAGGGTCTCGTCGTTCTCGAGGCGCTGCAGCGTGGCAATGATGCGATGGTAGGCCTCCCAGTTGCGGGCTGCCTTGCCACCCCCGCCATACACGATCAGTTCGTCCGGATGCTCGGCTACGGCCGGATCCAGGTTGTTCATGAGCATGCGCATGGCGGCTTCCTGGTGCCAGCCCTTGCAGCTGAGCGTGGTGCCACGCGGTGCGCGAATAGCCGTTTGGTGTGCCTGCATGACGGTAGGAGATGCAATCAATCGTTCATTGATCGCAATATACTTTTTTCAGGCCGGATGACGCGCATGGGCAAACCGTTCAATCAGCTCGGCCGCCCAGCGAAAACCTGCTCGTCAGCGGTCGTCAGCTCCCGGGCCAAGGTAGCGACTCAGATCTGTCCCTGAGTCCAGGTCCCTTGGCGGGGCATCCCCAGAAAAGAGACGGGCACCGGCCGACCCCTGCAACGTCGCCTTCTGATCCTCCACCTGAAGCCATGCGCCCTCGCGCAAACCAACGACCGGCACCTTGGGATGGAGCAACATGAACTCCTGAATCCGCTCTTCCCGCGTCTCGCCCATGTGACCATCAGGGTGGGTGTCGTGATAGTGTGGGTTGATTTGAGCCCTGATGAGGCCAAGTGTCTCGAAGGACGCCGGCTCGATGATCGGCATGTCATTGGTCGTGCACAGTCGCGGCGAAGCAATGTTGGCACCGGCACTCCAGCCCAGGTAGGGCGCGCCAGCCATCGCTTTTTCCCGGATGGGATCCATCAACCCGAGGGCATGCAGGTCGTGTACCAGCTTGAACGTGTTGCCACCACCTACACAGATGGCATCGGCGTCCTCTACGGCGCGGAGTGGATCCTCAAAGCGGTGTATACCCTCAACGTCGTATGCCGCCAGACCACCGGCTACCATCTCTTCATAATCGTCGTAGGAAAAACGGACCGCAGCGTAGGGAATGAATACAATCCTGCGCCGCTCGCCTCCGAGCAGCCACTGCACACCCGCCGCGGCATGCTCCAGGTAGCCGGTATCCCGGGTGCGGGATGTGGACAACAGGAGGTGTTTGCGGGGCATTTTACAGGTTCGTTTCGCGGCGTGGAAGACCGGCACGAGGGCCGATCGAACGGATTAGATACCCGAAGCAATCAGGAGTTCGATGTCCCGGTGTGGAATACCGAACATCGAGGCAAGGCTCTTCTTCGTCAGGTGCTTGCGATAGACATACGTTCCGTTGCGTAAGCCGACATCCATCCAGAGCGCTTCGTTGACGGAGGCCGCCTGGCCGATCTTCAAGACGTAGGGCACCAGGACATTGGTCAGGGCATAGGTGGCCGTGCGGGCGGCGTTCGATGGCATGTTGGGGACGCCGTAATGGATGACGCCGTGCTTGCGAAATACCGGATCGGAGTGGGTTGTGGGGCGGCTGGTATCAATACAGCCTCCCTGATCCATCATGGTATCCACGATGACCGAGCCATCCCGCATGCGGGCGACCATTTCTTCCGTAACGACGATGGGGGAGCGCATGCCGGCCGACATCATGGCGCCGATGACAACATCGGCCGTTTCCAGCGCACGGGTGATGTATTGCTCCGTGGCCATGGCCGTCGTGATGCCTCGACCCAGGTAGTGTTCGATGGCCCTCAGGGCGCCGAGATCATTGTCGAGCACGATGACATGGGCCCCGAAACCCAATGCTGTGCGGGCAGCCCACTCACCTACCACGCCGGCCCCCAGAATGACCACATTCGAGGGTGGAACGCCCGAAATACCGCCCAGCATGACACCACGGCCGTCTTCCGAACTTTCGAGGTAGCGCGCGGCAATCTGTATGGCCATGGACCCCATGATCTCGTGCATCATGCGGACGATGGGCAGACTGCCGTCCGAGTCCCGGATGAACTCGAATCCGAGGCCCGTAACGCCAAGCTCGATGGTACGCTTCAGGAATTCAGGCGACGTATTGCCCAGATGGAGCGCGGAAATGAGGACCTGGCGCTCCTTCAGCATGCCGGCCTCCTCCTCGGTGGGCGGGCCGACCTTCACGATCAGGCTGCTGTTTGCATATACATCCCCGGGCGAAGGAGATATCTCGGCGCCCGCCTCCGCGTATTCGGCATCCGAAAAATTGGCACCCTCGCCCGCTCCCTGCTCGACCAGTACACGATGCCCGTTGGCCACCAACGTGGCCACGCCCGCCGGGGCAACAGCGACGCGTCGTTCTTCGTCAGAGGCCTCCCTAGGGACGCCGACGACGAGCGACTGGCCTCGGGTATCGAGCGGTTTTTTCTGCTCTTTGGTAAGGACGGCGGATTCGAGACCCAGGTCCTGAAGCGAAGGTAATTCCATGGCGGGGTGCGCTTGTTCATGGGGAATATACTACCCTGACCAACGCTTGCACTAGACTGGAGGCTGTGAGACAGGAGGCGCCCAGCGACTCATGATGATGGCACCGGCCACCGCTGCATTCAGGCTCTCGACCGCTCCGGGGACACCACCACGCCCAATGGATACGGCTCCCGCAGCCGCACGACGTACCGCCTCCGAGCACCCCTGCGCTTCGCTACCAATGACCAGGACCGATGGGGTCGATGGCGCCCAGTCCGTCAGGGACGTTCCGGTCATATCCGTAATCCAAATCTGTGCACCCCCGGTCGTTGCCTGCTCAAGCCAATCGGTCAGATCCGCTACCCGATCCAACACCACATCCCACAGACCTCCCATGGTGGATCGGACCACCTTGGGTGCGAAGGGATCGGCCGTTCCCGGTCCGATGGCTACCGTATCGATGCCCATCCAGGCTGCCGTCCGTATCAAGGTGCCCACGTTGCCGGGATCCTGCACGCCATCAAGCAGAAGTACACGGTCGGGCCATGGGTCGCGAGCGGCGGGTTCGGGCTGCCGTACAACAGCAAGGATGCCGGGTGGCGTGGTAACATCAGAAAGCTGTTGCATCTCCCGGTCGCTGATCCGGTAAACGGGCGCAGCATCGGCGAGGCGGACCATATCGTCGTCCGGAACGGTGAGTGCGGGTCCTACAAAGATGTGCTCGATTACGGCACCGGCATCAATGGCCGACATCACGGATCGCCACCCTTCGACCTGAAAACATCCTGTCGCTTGGCGTCCTTTCCGCCGGAGCAGGGCAGCAGCGTCCTTCAATTGTCGGGCCGTGGGAGCAGCCATGCAGCGCGGGGAGGTGGATGAATGGTGAAGATTGGGGGAGAATCGCCTGCAGTGCGAGAGGTTTCCACATGGGCGTTCATACCTTTCGCGCCACGGATCCGACGAGCCTTCAGGAACGCCGAATCGACGCCCTCTGTACACGTTCTTCGTTCACTCTCTCATTTCTTCATCCGGTTTCGGAAGCGCTTTTCCAGCCGGCATATGCACTCTGATGAAATTCACCGATCCCCACCGCAAAGCCGTCTACTCCGAGCCAGCGCCCATCAAGCGTAGCCATGAAAACCCGTTCGAAGCCATGGTTGAGCGCTTCGACATCGCGGCCAAGATTCTTGAGCTGGATGAAGGGTTCTACGAGTATCTCGTTACGCCGGCACGCGTGCACATCACGGCCATTCCGGTGGTCATGGATACGGGGAAGATCAAGATGTTCGAAGGCTACCGGGTCATCCACAGCGATATCCTGGGTCCTTCAAAGGGCGGCATCCGCTATGCACCCGACGTGAACCTGGACGAGGTCAAGGCTCTTGCCTCCTGGATGACCTGGAAGTGCGCCATCGTGGACGTACCCTTCGGCGGCGCCAAAGGGGGCGTGATCTGCAACCCACGCGAAATGAGCGGAACCGAGCTGGAACGGCTGACGCGACGCTATGCAGCCAACCTGGCTGATGTGTTCGGTCCGGACAAGGATATCCCAGCGCCCGACATGAACACGAACGAGCAGATCATGGCATGGATTCTGGATACGTATTCCATGTCGGTCAAACGCACCGAACCGGCGGTCGTAACAGGAAAACCGATTGCACTGGGTGGCTCGCAGGGGCGTCGCGAGGCCACGGGACGCGGTGTCATGACCGTGACCTTGGCAGCCATGGAGCGCCTGAATATGCAGGTAGCAGGCAGCACGGTGGCCGTTCAAGGCTTTGGCAACGTAGGTAGCGTGGCCGCGGACCTGCTCACGCAGCAAGGCTGCAAGGTCGTGGCCGTGAGCGATGTCTCCGGCGGGTACTACAACGAAAACGGTCTGGATATCGAGGCCATGATCGCCTACTCGGCCAGCAACGGAAACAGCCTGGAAGGGTATCCGGATGCTGAGCCGATTTCAAATGAGGAACTGCTGGCGCTGGAAGTGGATGTGCTTGCGCCCTGCGCGAAGGAAGATCAGATCACGAGTCAGAATGCCCACACGATCAACGCCAAGATCATTGCCGAAGGCGCCAACGGCCCCACCTCGCCGGGCGGTGACCGTATCCTGGCAGAAAAAGGCTCATTGGTCATCCCCGACATCCTGGCCAACGCAGGCGGCGTGACCGTGTCCTACTTCGAATGGGTGCAGGACCGCCAGGGATACTTCTGGACCAAGGATCGGGTGGAGCGACGCCTGGATCGCATGATGCGCAAGGCCTTTGACGACGTCTACGACCGGGCAGAACAGCATGACGTCACGATGCGCATCGGCGCCTACGTGCTGGCCATCAAGAAAGTGGCCGACGCGTTGAAGCTGCGGGGCATCTACGCCTGATACGGTCCCGTCCGAGGTTGACTGTGGGGCCGCCTGATTGCATCTTGCTGTGAGCTCATGCCACAACCACGATGCGTTTACTGTCCATCATCTTCTGCCTGGCGCTTTGCACGGCGCCGCGTGTCCAGGCACAGACCGTGCCGTCACGCTCGCACGCATCCCTGCTTGCGAGTGTGACGGAGGGATGTCTGGAGAAGGCCGTTGGCGGACAAACAGCCTTCCGTTTTCTTGCACAGGGCGCAACCGCACCTATCGCCTCGGCGCTCGTGGCAGCGTGGACGTCGGCCGGGAAGACCGTATATCTGCAGCCTTCTGAAGCGGCGGTTCCACTGCTCGTGGTTACAACCGAGCGCAGCGCCATCACCCTTGGGCGCACGGACGGCGGCATGCTGACCAGAAGGGCAGCAGTGGATCTGACCTGGTGGCTCTCCTCCGCCGGCGGCGATGTACTGGCCACCGATACCTGCGGGGACCATCTCTCGGATCATCTCAGTCGGGCGGAGGCAAAACGCCTTGCTGTGCCCGGAAGCCAGCTTTTCGATCCCGACCTGCCGCCGCGATCCAGACTGCTGCACACAGCCCGGCGGATCATGGAACCAGCCGTTCTCCTTGGCGCTACAGCGGTCGGGACCTATCTGCTCTTCAACCTTCGAAGCAGGCGAAGCGACACCGGATGAAAGGCTACAAGCCCCTTCCTTCACGATATTCGGTTGGCATGCTTACGGGGATCGCTCTGTTGCTGCAATCGTGTGCTGTCCCCGTGCCGCCCACGGGAGGACCCGCGGATACCACCCCTCCCACGCTAACGGCATCCGAACCCGTTTCCGGCTCCGTGCGTGTGGATACCGATCACTTGGTCTTCCAGTTTTCGGAGCCCATTGACGGCACCTCTTTCCTCCCCGCCTTTTCCATCACACCTGAAATGAGTGGACCTGTCGAGGTTGGCGGGTCCAGCCGGCGTGTGGTAGTCAGGCTGCCTGAGAAACTGCGGGCGGAGACCACTTATCGCGTCGTACTCGATGTTGCCCTCAGGGATCAGCGCCGCGTGCCCCTCGGAGCCCCCATCACACTGGCATTTTCCACCGGCGCTGAAATGGATCGCTCCCGTTTGGGTGGGCGCATGGTGCACGCGCATGATGGCAGTGCAGCAGCCGGCGTGGATGTCCTGGCTTTTGCCAGCTCGGATTCGACGACTCTTTCGGAGCGCCCCCTTTTCAGGACGCAGACCGACAGGGAAGGGCATTTCCTGCTGGAGTATCTCCCCAGCCAATCCTTTTTTGTCGTTGGCTTGGGCGATACGAATGGAAACCGACAAATTGATGACGGCGAAAAGATAGCTGTACCTCCCCTTGAGTGGGTGCAGGCAGATACCACGGGGGCCGTCGTGCAGACGCCCTGGGTCCTGACGGACATCGACCGATCATCCCCACGGGTCGAACGGATACGTGCGGTGACCGAGGATGAGCTCGAGATCCGGTTTTCAGAACGACTACGCCTCTTTCTGGATGATAACATGCCGAGCGATCATGTCTTGTCGCTGACCAACGAGGGTGGCAAGGACCTGCCCGTGCGCGCACTCTGGTTCTCGGAAGACCAGCCCCGAAGGATACTGGCCCTTGCCGAGGGGCTTACGCCGGGGTCATGGAATCTCTCAGGCTCCCTGGCCGTGTCTGATTCGAGTGGGAATTCCGTGGGCGCCTTCCAGGAGGCATTTGACATACCCGAAGGATTGCCGGCATCCGAGCTCGTCGATGTGCTTCGATGGACACCTGATTCATTGGATACCCCCGGAGGAGGTACCGAAACGGTGCGTACCGTATGGCCCATGGAGAACCCCGGGGTACGGCTTACGCGGCCATTTGACGATCTGGCGATTTCGTTCTCGGACACCAGTGGCGCTCCCCTGCCGTGGACAGCGGTCCAGGAGGATGCCACATGGCATACCTGGAGACCTCCTGAGGATTACGGCGCCCCCTATATCGTGACTGCGCGCCTTCCCGATCAGGATTCCACGTACTCCCTCCGGCTGCAGAGCGCCTCGCCGCGTCAGATGGGCGCGCTGGGAGTGTACGTAAACCCGGGGCCCCATGGCGATGCCACGATAAAGGCATACCTGCAGGGCCCGGACATCGGGGGGCGGCCCGTGGCCAGCGCCCGATTGCAGGAGGACGTGATCCTCTTCGAGAGGCTGCCCACCGGCCTGAAGGGACGAGCCGTCGTCTTTGTGGATCAGGATATGGATGACAGGTGGAGTCCAGGATCCCTTGTGCCGTATGTGCCCCCGGAAGCGGTACGTTGGCACGTATTCAATGAACGGGTTCGAGCGCGGTGGGATACCATGGCCAGCGACACGCTTTCGTTCGATCCCATCACGATGCAGGACCGGCACGAATGACGCGATCCGAAGCGCCTCCCGGCAATGGATATCCCGAAATCGAACGGGCAGACATCCTTCATCCGGTACTGGATGCGGCCGCCATGCGGGCAGCCGATGCCTGGACCATCCAGACACTTGGTGTGGCCGAGGCCGCCCTCATGGAGACGGCCGGCCGGGAAGCCGCCCGCATGGCGGCCGGCATGCTCTCAGGACCCGTCCAGGACACGAGAACCCTCCGCGTGGTAGTCTGTGCGGGCAAGGGTAACAACGGAGGTGATGGCCTGGTGGCAGCCCGTTGGCTGCTCGATGCGGGCTTCGGCGTACACATCTTCCTGACCGCCCCGCCGACCGAGGGGTCTGAGGGGTATCGTGCCAACCTGGCTATCCTTACCCGATTACTCGACATGGGGCACGCTCCGGGTCTCGTACTGAGGCATGCCGGAGACTGGTCGGTCGAGGAATGGCCCGGCATGCCGGCAGACCTCATCATCGACGGTCTCTTCGGTACCGGATTGGAAACCACGCTTCGTCCTCCGTTTGATGTCCTCGTCCGGCGCATGAACGAACACGGAGCGCCCATCCTTTCCCTCGACATCCCCTCTGGACTCTCTGCCTCAACCGGACGCGCGTTCGACCCCTGCATCCAAGCCACGGCCACCGTTTCGATGGGCGCGCTGAAAACAGGGCATCTACTGGAAGACGGTCCTGATGTGTCTGGGCGCATCGAGGTGGCCCGGATCGGTATTCCGTCGACGCAGGTCAGGCAGCAGGCAGCAAGCCCGGGCAGCGGGTTTCTGTCCACTGATGCATGGGTATCTGTGCACCTTCGACCCCGTTCGCGGCACGACCACAAGTACACGACCGGACCGACCATCGTGGTGGGCGGAAGCCCTGCGTTTCCCGGGGCGCCCGTTCTGGCAGCACGGGCAGCAGCCCGCGTTGGGAGTGGCTATGTCGTGACGGCGGGTCCGGAACGTATCAAAGCACTCTTGCAGGAGCGTCTCGATGCCATCCCTGTTTCTGCTTGGTCCGAGGAGCAGGACGCCGAGGCTGCCGTGGCCGACATGATTGAGGAGCTGGGATCGCGCTGGACCAAGGCCCGAGCGCTCCTGGTCGGACCCGGTATGGGTCGCGGCGAAGATGTACGTGCCCGTTTGTGGGCGCTGCTCGATCGCTTCGACGGACCCGTGGTGCTCGACGCCGATGCCCTCTTTGCCATTCGCGAGGACCGTGATCGCATCGCAGCCAGGGCTGAGGGGCGTTGGATCCTGACCCCCCATGAGGGCGAACTGGCCCGTCTCGCACCCCACATGCCACGCGATATCAGTCGGATCGAACATGTCCGGCAGGTCGCCCGCGCCTGGAAGTGTATTGTTCTTGCCAAAGGACAACCATCCATTTCGGCGGCGCCCGATGGACGCGTGATGATCAACAGTTCGGGCCATCCGGCTGCTGCGACCGCCGGGAGCGGGGACGTGTTGGCAGGCATCACGGCTGGACTGCTGGCCCAGGGCCTGGATCCGTTCGCGGCTGCGGCCGCCGGAATTCATATCGGTGGAACTGCCGCAAGCCAGTTCGTAGAAGGAAAAGCCGCGCAATCATTGACGGCGCCTGATATCATCGATGCCCTGCCGAACGTGCTGCGTCAGCTCACCGACACGTGATGGTCTTTTTTTCTCCCCGCCTGTTGGCACCTTTGTGGACCCTGTTGATTCTCGTAGCCTTGAGCCTGCCGGGAAGTCGCCTGCCGGACGCATCGCTGCTTGAGTACGACAAGGCGGTCCACTTCATCCTGTTCTTCGTTTTGACCATCCTCTGGCTGGCGGCCCTGTATCGTGGAGCCATGGGCAGGGCGTGGGGGATCCTGCTCGTCATACTGGCCTTTTCGGTCCTCTCCGAGCTGTATCAGAGCTGGCTGCCGTTCAACCGCTCAGCCGACGTGGTGGATGCAGCAGCGGACGCTGCTGGCGCCCTGACCGGTTTTCTGCTCTGGCTGGCCTCCAGAGATTATCTTCGTGCGTGGTCGGAACGCAAGCGGACCGCATCCGTTGAGAACAGATGAAGGGATGAGCCCGAGGCCTCACAGCAAGGAGGTACACCTCTTTCCAAAACGGTTGCTCCTCCGTATACTCTCCGCTCCAGTCGATTTCGTGCCGCCCATGGCACTCAGCTACGCAGAAACATGGCTCTCAAAAAAACAGAAAAGGCTGACATCAAGCGGAGATACCCGCTGTATGTCGAAATCGGAATGGTCCTCACGCTGGCCGTTCTCATCGTGGCGTTCCGCTTGGACATGTCAGCAGATGCGCCGCCTGAATTTGCTCTTGATGAACAGGAAGTCGTTCAGATGGAGGAAATCCAGCAAACCCAGCAGATCGAGAAACCCCCGCCACCACCGCGGCCTCCGGTTCCTGTTGAGGTACCCAACGACGAAGTCCTCGACGACGTAGACCTGGACCTGGACGTTTCCCTGGATCTCGATGACATGATAGACCTCCCGCCCCCGCCACCACCGGCTGAGGAAGAAGAGGAGGAGCCTGAGATCTTCGTGATCGTGGAGCAGTCTCCTGAACTGATTGGCGGTCTTGCCGGTCTCCAGAAGAAGATCCGATATCCCGAGATTGCCAAGAAAGCTGGTGTCGAAGGACGCGTTTATCTGCAGTTCGTCGTCGATGAACAGGGCAACGTCCACGACCCCATCGTGACCCGTGGAATCGGTGCTGGCTGCGATGAAGAGGCTATCAGAGCCATCATGGAGGCCAAGTTCAAACCGGGAAGACAGCGTGGCAAGTCGGTGAAAGTGAAGATGTCTCTTCCGATTACCTTCAAGCTCAAGTAAGCCAACCGGTACGCAAGTGTTCAGAGAAAGGGGCGGTGCGCAGTGCGCACCGCCCCTTTTCTACGTTTGAAGGGCGCCGCGATTCAGTAATTATACCGGACGACAGCGCCTCCTTTCATGATCAGGCGAACGTCCCGAACCACGCTCATGTCGTCCAGTGGATTCCCCTCGACGGCAACCAGGTCAGGCACCAGGAGGGTCTGTGCGGGGGAGGGCAGCGCCAGAACCAGCAGGACAGCGAAAAAAAGCAAGGCACGCATGATGGGAACTCGTTGGTGAAACGTGCTGCAGGATACCAAAAAGGTCTGGGTCAAGCCATTGCGTATGCTCCCCGTCGTACCTTTGTATTCACACCAGTACACAGAGCACCATGGCATACGACATCGAACGCGTGCGCAGCGCATTCCCCTCCCTTTCCGAAACCGATGGCGGGCAGCCTCGCATCTACTTCGACAACCCGGGCGGCACACAGATTTGCCAACGGTCCATCGACCGGATGAATGAGTACCTGGTCCGCGCCAACACGAATACGCACGGCCCTTTCCGCACCTCCCGGATGACGGACGAGATCATCCACGAAACCCATGCGGCACTGGCAGACTTCGTGGGGGCCGACGATCCAGGCGAGATCGTGTTCGGCCAGAACATGACCACCATCACGCTGCATCTGTCCCGTTCGCTGGCTCACTTGCTGAATGAGGGCGACGAAATCGTGGTCACCCGCATGGATCACGATGCCAATATCAGCCCGTGGCTGCTGGTGGCCAGGGACCGGGGCTGCACGGTGCGTTGGATCGATTTTGATCCACAAACCTATCGATACGACGAGGCATCCGTGGATGCAGCCGTCACGGAAAAAACCCGCATCGTGGCAGTAGGGTATGCCTCCAATGCCATTGGCACGGTCAACGACGTGGCATCGGTAGCAGAAAAGGCGCATGCAGTCGGTGCGCTCGTATTCGTCGATGCCGTCCAGTTCGCCCCGCATTTCGTGATGGATGTCAAGGCCATCGGATGTGACATCCTGGCCTGTTCACCCTACAAGTTTTACGGGCCGCATCAGGGTATGGCTTGGGCCAGACGGGACCTGCTTGAATCCCTTTCGCCCTACAAGGTCCGTCCGGCCGACGACACGCTGCCCAGCCGCTTCGAAACCGGCACGCAGTCCCATGAGGGAATGGCGGCCACGCTGGGCGCCGTCGAACACTTTGAATGGATGGGAACGGCAATGGGCGCGGGGGGCACGACGCGTCGTGAGCGTCTGGTTTCAGGCATGGAAGTCCTGATCGATTACGAACGGGACCTGACCCGCCATCTTATCACTGGTCTACAAGCCATTCCCGGCGTGAGGGTGCACGGACTGACCCGGGAGGAAGACCTGACAGACCGCGTTCCGACCGTCGGCATGGTCAAGGAAGGCTCCGATCCCGACACCTTGGCCCGTCGCCTGGCCGAAGCCAATATCTTCACCTGGCCGGGGCACTACTATGCCATTGAGGTCATTGAGCGGCTCGGCCTGAGCGCATCCGGTGGCATGCTGCGCATCGGTCTGGGGCAATACAATACCGTCGAGGAAATCGACCGCCTTCTGAATGTCCTGGATGCCCGGGGCTAGAGAGCGATGACACCCTCGACCTGACCGGCAGCTCTGTAAACGTCTATGACCTCGTCGCTGCTCTCGACGCGGATGTGCATCGTCAGGCTTAGATAATTACCCTTGGAAGAGGCTTTGACATCAATCGAATGGTTGCTGAAAAGGGCCTTCAACTCAGAGAGGCCAGCCTTGGGCACGATGAACTTGAACAGGTAATGGACCGGCCACTCGTTATTGTCATCGAGCAGCTGTTGGAAGTTGTTCCACCAGTTGGGATCGGTGAGCGGTAGTTTCTGGGGAGCCATGGTCCGATAAGGGTGCATCGTCAGGAGGGAATGCGCCCCGCTCATATTCGTCTGATATGCAGATGGTTTCGTGAATCACTGACGCACCATCGATCGTACCAAGGGTACGCGCCACCTGATCACATGCCGCTCCACCGCCATGCTACCTGACTGGGCTCCCAATATCCACCCCATGATTGTCCATTTTCCGATCGCCCTCCTGTTCGTGGCGGCGCTCGTGGACACTGTGGGCATGATCCTGCGATCGAACGACTTCATCCGCAAGGGGGCTTTCAGCCTCTATCTACTGGGTACGGCAGGTGTTGTAGCCGCCTATTTTTCGGGTGAACAGGCGGCCGATTCCGTCTTCCTGGCCACAGAAGCGAATGCACTTTTGACCGAGCATTCCGATTTGGGTCACTACACCCTGTACTTTTTCGGTGGCTATGCCCTGGTTCGCCTTGTCATGTTTGGGCTGAATCTGGAAGCTCGGACGGCCCTCAGGGCAACGGCCTGGGCCATCGGCCTGGTCGGTATCGGCCTGACCACGGTCACGGCCGATCACGGGGGTGAACTCGTGTACCGGCATGGCGCCGGCGTTCAGGCGGCGCAATCCGAAGCACCCGTTTTCTCGCTGCCTGACTCCAGTGAAACCTCAGGGCCCGTCATGAATGAGGATGGCGGATGGACATTCAAACCCACGCGCGCAGCTGCCTGGATGGAAGACATGACGCTGTATGGGGATCGGGACGGCCTGGAGACCTCACTCAGGGATGGTGGCGATCGGGGCGATGTCCTCGGACTGACCGTTTCCGGCGATCCGGTCATGATCATCTTCGATCACACCATGTCTTCCCTGCAGATTGACGCAGTCATGAACCTCGATGCCTTCGAAGGCACCGTCATGTTTGTCACGCACGTCAACGATGCAGACAACTACTACTTCACTTCCATCTCCCAGGGATCGGTTCGACAGGGAAAAAGTGATTCGGGTGACCTGATTCTCATGGATGACCAACCCTATGCGCCGGAGGGTTGGGTTTTTTACAGGGCAGTTGCAGATCAGACCCATTTCCGGGCCTATGCCGACCAGAAGCTGATTGCCCATGGGCATGGCGAGGATGGCGGTATGGGACCCGTCGGTCTTCGGCTCAACGGCGAGGGCACTGTGCTCATCGATTATGTGCAGACCACGGCCCTCAGGGGCGGGATGGATCACTGATCGCCCTGTGGGTCGTTCTCCTCGGAGGGCCGTAGCAGCCACGCCGCCCACAGACCGGAGAGCAGGGTGAGGATGCCAATCCCCAGGATAGCTTCTTCGAGGCCCAACGCGTCGGCCAATAGACCCGAGAGCACGGCACCGACCACGTATCCTCCGTCGCGCCACAGGCGATAGACACCCAGGGCCGAAGCGCGCCACGACGGCGCGGAATGGTCCGAGACGACGGCAAGCAACGTGGGGTAGACCAAAGCCGTACCTGCACCCATCCCGATCATGGCCGTTGCCAAGCCCACCGTGTGCTCAGCCTGCAGGAGCAGCAGGATGCTCACGCCTTGCAGAGCCATACCCAGCGCGATAGGCCCGCGGCGTCCGACCCGGTCTGATAAGCCTCCGGTCAGGAGCTGTCCAACACCCCATACAAACGGGTAGAGCGCCAGGAGCCATGCCGTCTGTTCACCGCCGAGTCCGGACTGCAGGAAGAAGAGCGGCAGGATACCCCAGGCCAGGCCGTCATTCATGTTGTTGACCATGCCGGCCTGGGAAGCCGCGTGCAGATGGCGTTCCCTCCAGGTGGTGCGGGCAAAAATCTCCCGCCATGCCGGTGTGGCTTCTTCCGCGGTGTTGTGTTGTCCGTGCTCCAGAGCGACATGGTCCATCGTATCGTGGACGAACACGAGGGACAGCAGCAGACCGGTAGCGGCCAGTGCGATGCCCAGTAAAAACGTAAGATCCTCATTCCCGGCAGCCAGCCAGTATCCCGAGATCAAGGCGGCGAGGGAAACAGCCGCATAGCCAGCACTCTCGTTAATGCCCAGGGCCAGTCCGCGCTGACGCGGTCCCACGAGGTCCACTTTCATGACGACGGTCATGGTCCAGGCGAAGCCCTGGTTCAGACCGAGCAGGGCGTTGGCCGCTACGACCCAGGCCCAGGAGGGTGCCCACATCAGCAGAAGCGGTACCGGTAGTCCGAACATCCAGCCCAGGACTAGCAGTTTCTTGCGGCCGGCTCGCTCGGCGAGCCGGCCCGCCACGGTGTTGGCCAGCGCCTTGGCCAGACCAAACGTGACGATGAAAGAGAGCGCAGCCGCATAGCTCTCCACCCCCCAGCGTGTCCCCGCAAGCACCGGAAGCACCACCCGCTCCAGTCCCACCATCGCCCCCACGAACGCATTGATGACCACCAACAGGGCGAATTGTCCCATGTTGGCGCGCAGTCCCAGAACCGGAGGCGAAGGCTGTGGCATGCCGTATGTCAGGTGGTGTCGGTTGTCGGAATCCCTGCATTCAACGCCCCATGCAGCCGTGTGCTGTCATGATGGCAGTGAAATGAGCTTGGTATGCTTTTGGCAACCGTCCAACATACAAGATTTTGGCCAACGGACTGCCATTTCGTCCGCTCTGGCCAACGGTCACCAATCGGTCGAGGCAGACATGAATCTTCAGAAGTTTACGATCAAGGCCCAGGAAATCGTCAAGGCTGCCACGGAGATGGCCGCTTCACGCAATCATCAGGGAATTGAGCCACCCCACCTGATGCAAGCCTTCCTGGCAGATACGAGCGGTATTGGCATGAACATGCTGACCCGGCTTGGGGCCAGTATCGACCTGCTCCAGGCCAAGACGGAGCAGGCCATGGACAAACTGCCTGTCGTGACGGGTTCTTCCGTCAGTGGCCAGTATGTCGGTGCCGATGCCAAGAAGGTCTTCGACCGGGCGCTGGCCGAGTCCGAGCAGCTCGGCGACGAGTACGTGGCCAGCGAGCACCTGATCGTTGCCCTCTCAGCCTCCAAGGACGCCATCGGGGAGGCGCTGCGCAACCAAGGCGTGACCAAGGATGCCATCCTCGGGATCCTCAAGGACGTTCGCGGCAGCCAGAAAGTGACCGACCAACACGCGGAAAGCCGCTACCAGGCGCTCGAGCGCTACACCCGCAACCTGAACGACCTGGCCTCGAGAGGCAAGATCGATCCCGTCATCGGCCGCGACGACGAAATCCGACGCGTCCTGCAGATCCTGTCGCGCCGTACGAAGAACAACCCGATCCTGATCGGGGAGCCGGGTGTTGGAAAGACCGCCATTGCCGAGGGCTTGGCTATCCGCATCGTGTCGGGCGACGTGCCGGATGGCCTGAAAGACAAAGTCATCCTCGCGCTCGACATGGGATCGCTCATTGCGGGCGCCAAGTACCGCGGTGAGTTCGAGGACCGGCTCAAGGCCGTGGTCCGCGAGATCGTGGAGTCCGAAGGACGCATCGTCCTCTTCATCGACGAAATCCACACGCTCGTGGGCGCAGGCGCCGCCGAAGGCGCCATGGACGCCGCCAACATCCTGAAGCCGGCCCTGGCCCGAGGGGAGCTGCGCGCCATCGGCGCCACGACGCTCGACGAGTACCGCAAGTACCTCGAAAAGGACAAGGCGCTCGAACGTCGCTTCCAGAATGTCCTGGTGGACGAGCCCTCTGTGGAGGACTCCATTTCCATCCTGCGCGGCATCAAGGAGCGCTACGAAGTGCACCACGGCGTGCGCATCACGGATGGCGCTTTGGTATCTGCGGCCGAGCTCAGCCACCGCTACATCACGGACCGCTTTCTGCCGGACAAGGCCATCGACCTGATCGACGAATCGGCGGCGCGCCTGCGCATCGAGATCGATTCCATGCCGGAAGAGCTTGACCAGCTGGAGCGCCAGATCCGACAGCTGGAAATTGAGCGGGAAGCCGTCAAGCGCGAAAAGGACGATTCCAAGTTGGCGCTCCTCAAGGAGCAGTTTGCCAACCTGGATGAAAAGCGCACCGAGCTCAAGGCCCGCTGGAGCCAGGAGAAGGAGATGATCCAGACCATCCAGCAGGCCAAGGAAGACATCGAGAACCTGCGCACGGAAGCCGAACAACTAGAGCGCAAGGGGCAGTATGGTGAGGTGGCCGAGCTGCGTTACGGCACGATTCCGAAGCTGGAAGAACTCGTCACCGAGACCAAACACAAACTGGATGAGGTCCAGCAGGGTGGCGCCCTCCTGAAAGAGGAAATCGACTCTGAGGACATTGCCGCCATCGTGTCCCGCTGGACGGGCATCCCGGTATCGCGCATGATGGAAAGCGAACGGGCCAAGTTGCTGCGCCTCGAGGACTCGCTCGAAAAACGCGTCGTGGGCCAGCCCGAAGCCCTTGCGGCCGTAGCCAACGCCGTGCGGCGCGGCCGTGCCGGATTGCAGGAAGAGACGCGCCCGATCGGTTCGTTCATCTTCCTGGGCTCTACCGGTGTCGGCAAAACCGAGCTGGCCAAAGCCTTGGCTGAATTCCTGTTCAACGACGAGAACGCCATGGTGCGTATCGATATGAGCGAGTATCAGGAACGGCACACGGTTTCCCGGCTCGTTGGTGCGCCTCCGGGCTATGTGGGGTACGAAGAAGGCGGACAGCTGAGCGAACAGGTGCGTCGCAAGCCCTACTCGGTCGTGCTGCTTGACGAAATCGAAAAGGCCCATCCGGAAGTCTTCAACATCCTCTTGCAGGTTCTTGATGATGGTCGTTTAACAGACAACCAGGGTCGTGTGGTGGATTTCAAGAATACCATCATCATCATGACCTCGAACCTGGGATCGGAAGTCATCCAGGCCCGGCTGGACGTAGCTTCGGAAGGCGGTCTTTCCGCGGACGAGGAGACCCAACTGAACGCCGAACTCATGGCCCTGCTCAAGCAGCGTCTGCGTCCGGAATTCCTGAACCGCATTGACGAGATCGTCACCTTCCATCCGCTGGGTCGGAACGAAATCCGTCGCATCGTGGACATCCAGTTCGAGCGCGTGCGCACACTGGCCCTCCGATCCAACATGATCGAAGTGGATCTGACCGATGCAGCCCGGGATCGGCTGGCTGAGATCGGCTTCGACCCGGTCTTCGGCGCGAGGCCCCTGAAGCGGGTCATACAGCGGGAAATCACGAACAAGCTGGCCGAAGAGGTGCTTTCCGGCTGGATCGAGCCAGGAGAAACCATCCGCATTGACAGCGATCCGAAGGGCGAAGGATTTGCCTTCGAAACGTTGGCCGCTGAGGCCGGTGCGAAAGAGCAAAACGCGCCCGAAAACGCAGGCGCTGAAGCCATGACGGATACCGAAGACTTCCCGACGCCGCGGGCCGAGGCCTGATGCTTGCGTCCCAGGCTGCGTAGCACGCCCTCGGTGGGGGTCGTACCGCGTCGGACAACCCGTGCTGACGTTCGGGGCATGCCCCCGGCACCCCTCCAGGAACTGCCCGGGAGCGATCAGCCCCGGATGGCTTCGATCTGCGCGCTCAGCGCTTCGTCCGGATTCTCGGCGAGCCACTGTGCGGCCGCCGCCAGATGGCCTTCGGCCGCCTGGCGGCGGCCGCTTTGCATCTGCACCCGTGCCAGGTTGATCAGGTCCGAGACGTGACGGGCCGACTGCGGGCCCTTCGGGGCAAATGCATCCACTGCGAGGGCAAAATGGCGCTCAGCCTCAGCCAGGTCACGTGTTTCCTCCAGCAGGTGACCCAACCGCCGCGCCGTTTCAACCACCCGGCGATTAGCCGCTGGCAAGGATTCCAGGAAAATGTCGAGGGCGGCCCGGTAATGGGCCACGGCGTCTCGGCGACGATCCCTGCGGACATCCAGATCGCCCAGAATGGTATGATCGATCCCAAGGGTGACATGACGAGGTCCAAGCATGCGCAGATGTATGTCGAATGACTCCTCAAAATGCTTGGCAGCCTCGTCCAATTTTCCCTGCGCCATACGAATCCGCCCCATCATGTTGATCGATCGGGACGTCACGTCGCTCTGGCGTCCATAGATGAGCGTCCGCTTTGCAATGGCCTCCTCGATCTTGCTTTCCGCTTCGGTCAGCCTGCCCCGATCGAGCAGGGTGACGGCATAATTGTGCAGATTCGAGGCATAGAACGGATGGTTTTCGCCACGTTCTTGCCGTGTCATGGCAATGGCGCGAGCGTAATAGGAGGCGGCCTCTTCGAAGCGTTGCAGATTCTCCGAGCCCGAAAGCCAGAAGAGATCGCCATGAACCGCTCCAAGGTTGGAGAGCGATTCAGCAATATCCCTGTGTGACTCACCAAGCAAGGAGGAGCGGATGGCCAGCGCCTCTTCCCAGACGACCCTTGTCGTATCGTAAAGACCCATTCCGTACATCGTGACGCCCAGGTCATTGAGGCTCTGAGCAACATCGAGGTTCTGGTTTCCATACAATTGGCGGCGCATGGCCAGCGCCTGCTCATGGAACTGCCGCGACTGCGCCGGATCGCCCGTATCGTCCTTGAGTACCCCCATGGCATAAAGGGCCGAAGCCAACTCCGGAGTAGGTTCGCTTCCTGAGAGCGCCTGTTGCCGGTCCCATGCGGCCGTCGCCAGACGCATGCCATCCGCTTCCTCTCCGAGCCCGGCGTAGACCAGGGATAGGACCCGCATCAGTTCGCCCTGTACCAGGGGGTGCTCTGCCAGGCGCTCCTGCACATCTTCAACACCGATATCCACCATCTCCCGAACCGTCAGTTGCCGTCCTTGCGAATATTCAGGATCGGCCTTTTCAAACAGGTCCACGAGGAAATTGACGACCTCCCGGGACTTCTCGGCCTCGAGTGCAACCTGCTGACGTTGGCGCTCTGTCACCGAAGCTGACCACAGCGCGGCGGCGGTAGTGGCCAGGAGCACCAACAGCGCCGCCATACCCAGCGCCATACCCACCTTGTTGCGACGAACGAACTTTCCGAACCGATACCCCAACCGGTCCTCCTGCGCGGTGACAGGGTGCCCGCTCAGGAAGTTGCCAATATCAGCCTGCAACTGATCTGCCGATTGATAGCGCCGATCCACATCTTTACGAAGTGCCATGAGAACGATCCGATCCAGATCGCCTCGCAGCTGCTTCCGTAGGATGGCTTGGGGCGCCTTTCCCCGCTGTCGACCGGTCAGTGATGCCGGCAGCGAGGTGCCTGTATCCGGGGATGATACCGGGTCACACATCCGGTTACTCGGCTTGTCAGGCTCCTCCTCCAGGATGATTTTCTCGATCTCTGCCGCCCTGCGCGAGGGGAAGGAGAAGGGGCGGCATCCTGTCAGCAGCTCGTAAAGCAGGACACCGAGTTGGTAGACATCCGAGGCCGTCGTGAGATTCTGACCACGTACCTGCTCGGGGGAGGCGTATTCCGGGGTCATGATCCGCTGCTCCTCCCGTGTCATCGGGAGCGTGTACCCGGTCACCTCGGGATTCAGGAATTTGGCAATTCCAAAATCGAGCAGCTTGACCTCTCCCTTTTCCGTTACCAGGATGTTGCTCGGCTTGAGATCCCGATGCACGATCAGGTTCTGGTGCGCGTAGTGCACCGCGGCGCATACCCTGCGGAACAACCGGAGGCGCTCATACAGCGAGAGGCGATGTGTGGTGCAATGATCTGTGATTGGCTTGCCATCCACGTATTCCATGACGAAATAGGATTCGCCTTCGTCGGTGGCTCCGCCATCAAACAGCTGGGCAATACCCGGATGGTTCAGGCTGGCCAGGATGCGCCGCTCCACACGAAATCGTTTCAGGATGTCCTCGGTATCCATTCCCCGCCGAATGACTTTTACAGCCACGTAGCGCTTGAACGCCTCGTCATCGCGCACACCCAGATACACCTGACCCATGCCACCCCGTCCCAGCCGACGAAGCAGCCGGTAGGGCCCTGCCCGCTCCATGTCCACCTCATCGGCTGACGCACTCGTCAGTGTTGACGACATCTGGACCAACGCCTCCTCAAGATCCGGGCGGCGGGCATCTTCTAGAAATGTCCCGGCTTCCCCCGACGCCCTGAGCAACCTGAGCACATGCTCGACCAACCACGTGTCGCCGCCAGCGCTGCGATGTACGTGCGCTACCCGCTCGGAAGGATCCAGGTCCCACACCTCATCCAGAAGCGATTCAACCTGCTGCCATCGTTCGGGATCAATGTGCATCATGGCAGGCAGGGAGTATCCACGTTTCTGGGGCAGAACGCCGGGGAGGGTTCAGGATTCGGCGTACAACGCCACGTACAGGAAAGACTTCGCCTTCAACCAGTCCCTGTCCACCGTTCGGGTGGACACGCCCAGGTGGGCGGCCGTCTCCTCAACGGTCATTCCACCGAAAAAACGGCATTCGACGATGCTGGAGAGCCTAGGGTTGAGTCCCTCCAGCTCCTTCATGGCGCTGTCCAGCTCAAGAATGTCGACAGACGCCGATGTATCCGAAATCAAGGAGGCATCCAGTTGGGTATGGTGAGCCTTTCCCCCGCGCTTCTCCGCATTGACCCGGCGCGCCGTATCCACAAGAATCTGGCGCATGGCACGCGCCGTGACCGCAAAGAAGTGAACACGATCATTCCAGCCGCTGTTGTCCCTGTTGAACAGCTTCAAGTAGGCCTCGTGCACCAGCCCCGTCGTATTGAGGACCTGCCCGGGTTTGCGGTGCCGCAGTTGGCGACGCGCCATGGCGAGCAGCTCATCATAGACGAGTGCAAAGAGCGTGTTACCCGCTTGGCCATCACCACCCCGGTGGGCGGCAATGAGTTGAGTGACCATACCCTCTTCGTTCATGACATCGAAGGGTTTCGGTTGGAGGAAGCGTATGCGCTTGGGTACGGCTGGCGTGGGGGAATATACTACAGAAGCTGCACGGGTGGCCGGACCGCCGAGGCAGGTGTTTCCGAGGTTGCCTGATGGCCTGTCCGAACAGCCTATCCCCTGCATGCACAGGACGGCACGTGGCGGGGAGTATGCAGCGTGGCAAACCAAGGCTGACAACGGGCCTGTGCAATAACGGAATACGGAGGTCTTGCCATGAGAAACGACACCGGCTATGATGCATATAAACAAAATGAAAGAATATGCATCTGACAGGTCGTTCCCTGTTGATAAGTCAATTTGCAAAACGGCGTTCAACAGGGTTTATTGGGTATTCCCCCGTCGTGTAATTGCCCTCGAGCCACCGTCGATTCACCATGTATTTAAGCAAGCTGGAGCTGCACGGGTTCAAGAGTTTCGCTGACCGCACCGTTGTTGATTTTGCAGACGGTGTGACGGTTGTCGTAGGCCCCAACGGATGCGGCAAGTCGAACATCGTGGATGCCGTCCGCTGGGTTATCGGGGAGCAACGCGCGCGCATCCTGCGCTCGGACAAAATGGACAGTGTCATCTTCAATGGCACTTCCAAACGGCGAGCACTGGGTATGTCGGAGGTCATGCTAACCATCCAGAATACCCGCGGCGTCCTGCCTACCGAGTACAGCGAAGTCACCATCGGTCGACGGCTCTTCCGCAGCGGAGAATCGGAGTACCTGATGAACGGCGTGAACTGCCGCCTGAAGGACATCACCGACCTGTTCATGGATACGGGGATGGGGGCCGGCGCCTACTCGGTCATCGAGCTGAAGATGATCGAAGAGATCCTGTCTGAAAACGCCGCCGACCGACGTCATCTGTTTGAAGAGGCCGCCGGCATCACCAAATACAAGATCCGCCGCGGTCAGACCCTGCGTAAGCTGAAAAGTACCCAGACCGACCTGGATCGGGTACGCGACCTGACGCACGAGCTGGAGACGCGTGTGCGAGGTCTGGAGCGGCAGGCACAGAAGGCGGCGCGGTTCAAGAAATACGATGAGCGCCTCCATCATCTTGAGGTATCCCTGGGACTGCTCGAATACCGGAAGCTGACCTCGGAGATCGAGGTAGTGCGAAAGGATATGGGTCAGCTCTCGGATGCTGCCGAGTCCTTTTCAGCCAAGCTTGCTGCCGAGGAGGCCGCACATGAGGCGCTGCGAACGGACCATGTGAATCGCGAAAAAGGTGTGGTCCTTGCCCAGACACGGTTGTCTGAGCACATGGATGCATTACGTGCCGCGGAGTCTGATCTGAGGGTGGCCACCGAGCGACTCTCCACCATTTCGCGGGATCTGACCCGCCTCGACGACGAGACGCAGGCAGCTGTTGGACAGCGGGAGACGCTTGAAGAAGATCTCACGCGCTACGAAGGTGAATACAATGACGTTGTCCCTGCCGCCGAGCGTGCCGAAAGCGATCTCTCCGATGCCAAGCGAATCCGCGATGAGGCCCAGACAACACAGCAGAAACACCAGGTCAAGCTGCACAACCTGCGTCTCGAAGAAAGGAAAGTAGGCTCCGAGAAAGCCGAAAAGCAGCGCGAGATCGATCGGCTCTCCAGTCGGATAGAGATAACGACAGCCGATCTGGAAGAGACGCGTAGTGCGTTGGAGCAGCACGATTCGACATCAGAGGATCTTGAGACGGCAGTGAAGGAAGCGGCGGGCAACCTGGACACGGCCCGTCAGGCTACCTCGGCAGCACGCGATGCCCTGCGTGCTCTGGAGCAGGAAAAGGAACGCCTTGAGCACGACTGGAATGCCCATCAAGCGAAGCTTCGGACACTCGAACGTGCCCACGATGGTGCGGCTGCCGAAGTGCGGCTTCTTGAAGGACTGCTGCGCTCCTACGAAGACCTGTCCGAGTCCGTACAGTATTTGGCAAGCACGCCAGGATGGAGCGATGCGGATCTCCTGACCCTATCGGATGTCATTCGCTGTGACGAGAGCCTGGCCGGCGCCGTTCACACTGCCATGGGCGACCTAGCCAGTTGTATCGTGGTACGGACGGAGGCGGAGGCGGCCCGGGCCATTGCCAATTTGCGAAAGGATGAGAAGGGACGTGCGACCTTCTTGATCCTCGATCGATTGCGGCTCTCGAGTGCACCCTCAGCGCCCGACGGAACGACCTCACTAGCCTCCCTTGTCGAGCCCGTCGACCTTATCTACCAGACCCTTGTTGACCTCGTCTTTGGATCGACTTTTCTGGTGGACAGTCTCGATGATGCCGTTGTCAACGAAGCAGAAGGCCGCCTGATTACGCCGGCGGGTGAGTGGCGGGATGCCCGTGGGTACCTGCATGCGGGCAGCAGTGATGCAGCGCCCTCAGGACAGTCCACGCGCATGAGTCGACGCGAGCAACTGGAGCAGGCACGGATGGATCTGACTACGGCCGCAGAGGCGCTGTCGGAGGCGGAGGATAGGCGCAAGGCCCTCAAGGACCAACGTGAAGCGCTGTCCCTGGCCGATGCCAAAGAGCTAGTGGCCGAACGAGACCGTGCCCTGCTCGAAGCCGAGCGGGCCCACTCACGGGCAACGGCTTCGGCCGACATGGCAGGCGGTCGTCACAAAGAGCTCACGCAACGCATCGAGACGCAGGCAGCTACGCTGGTCTCGGCGCGAAGCACATTGGAGGAAGCGTCTGCCTCCATCAAGAACCTGACGCTGCAGGAGGCCAACCTGCAGCAGAAGCGGATGGATGCCGAAGCAGCGTTTTCCGGAATTGAAGAAGCCAGCCGCAAGGCCTTCAGCCTCTTCAACGAAGCCAACATTGCTGCCGTGCAGGCCCGCAACCGCATGGATAATCTGAAGCGCGAATTGACGCGGGTCCGGACCGAGATCGACACCCTGATCCGTCGCGGCGAGGAGCGTAAACAAGCCATGGTGCAGTTGTCCGAGCAACGCACACAGCTCGAGACGCGCTGTGGCGTATTGCAGGAGACGATCAAGCAGCGCCAGGAAGGTCGGGTGGAGCTAGATGATGCTGTGTCCGCTGCCAAGGAGCAGCTGATGGAAACGAAAGTGGCCATTTCAGAACTGGAAGCTCGTCTCCGCGAAATCCGCCGAGAGCGGGAATCAGCCATGAAGGGCGAGTCTGATCGCGCAGTTCGCCGGGCCGAACTGGAGACGCGTCTGGAGGATTTGCTGGCCTCATTCGATGAGGATCACGAGCTCGACCTGACGACTCTTGAATGGGATATCCCGGAGGACTTCGACCGTCGCGAAGCCCGCAGTGAGGCACAGGATCTCAAGGCCAAGATCCGCAATCTGGGGCCTGTGAATGCACTTGCGCTCGAGTCATTCGAAGAAGAGAAAGACCGACTGACCTTCATGAAAGAGCAGTTGGCCGATCTGGAGCAGGCCGAAACAACGTTGATGACCACCATCGACGAGATCAATACGACGGCGCGGGAGCGGTTTGACACCACGTTTGATGCCATCCGCGACAACTTCCGGCGGCTTTTTGAAGATTTGTTTGGTGAGGGTGCAGCGGCAGACATTGAGCTGGACAACAACAACGATCCGCTGGAGTCGGACGTACATATCTTTGCCAAACCACGCGGAAAGAAACCCAGTGTTCTTTCGCAGCTTTCGGGTGGGGAGAAGACACTGACAGCCATCGCGCTCCTCTTTGCTATCTACCTCGTCAAACCGAGCCCGTTCTGTATCCTCGATGAAGTCGATGCACCGCTCGACGATGCCAACGTGGATCGGTTCATGCATCTGATCCGCACCTTCTCGAATTCAACCCAGTTCATCCTGGTCACGCACAACAAGCGCACCATGGAAGCGGCCGATCGCATGTACGGCATCACCATGCAGGAGCAGGGCGTTTCCAAGCTCGTTGGCGTCAGGTTTGAAGGGGAGAAGGAAGAAGAAGCTGAAAACGTCGAGGTGGCCTGAGGGAGCGCCCGTAAAGCCAATTGGACTGCGACGGGTCTGGATCGGTGTGTGTCGTGCGTTCAGGAAAACACTGGTTCAGGAGAACACCGCTCAGGGAGACCCCGGTTCAGTAGAGGAAGGGGCAGAATCCGAGCCCTTGTACGACGAATGGACCGCACACTCACAGGAAATTGATGGAATGATTGATCCCACGCACCCTAGTTTAGAATTGGTCTAAATAAGGAACGTATTCCATCGCCCCCTCCTCATGTCGTATTCCATTCGGATTGCCCTGCTCCTTCTCGCTCTGGCATCCCTTGGCACGTCTCTCCATGCCCAGGAAGGTCATATCTCGGGTGTCGTGGTGGATGGGGCAACAGGCGCTCCTCTCAAAGGTGCGCATGTGCATATCCTCGATACCGACCTGAGGACGTCCACGAACGATCGGGGGCAGTTCTCCATCGGACCCGTTGCCATCGGACTGCAGACGCTTGAGGTCTCCCATCTCGGCCGAGCTTCCATGCGCCGATCCATCGAGGTCTTTGCTGGGACGGTGTCGTGGATGGAGGTGCTGCTTTCGGAAGAGGCCATCCGTATCCCCGAAATACTTATCGAGCAGGCCTCTATGACGGGCGGGCTGATGGGCATCCAAAACGTACCCGGATCGGCCCACTACATCGGTCCTCGGGACATTCAGCAGTTCGCTCTTCAGGACGCTCATCGGGTACTGCGCGCTGTACCGGGCCTGAACATCCAAGAGGAAGATGGCTATGGATTGCGCCCGAACATCGGGATCCGGGGCACGGGTGCTGAGCGCTCTTCCAAGATTACCATCATGGAAGATGGTGTACCCATCGCGCCCGCACCCTACTCGGCATCAGCAGCGTATTATTTCCCCTCGATCGGTCGTATGTCGGGAGTTGAAGTGCGTAAAGGATCTACCCAGATCATGTATGGACCCGCCACCACGGGCGGCGCCATCAACCTGCTTTCTACGCCCATCCCGACCCGGGCCATGGCCAGGGGCCAACTTACCATGGGTGCAGAAGAGACGCTGCGCGGCCACGTCAGTGTGGGCAATCAGAAAGGTGCGCTGGGATGGCTTCTCGAAGGCTATCGCACCCATTCCGACGGCTTCAAGGAGATCGATGGCGGTGGAGATACCGGTTTCGGCAAATCCGACTTGCTGGGTAAACTGCGATGGAACAGCCGGTCTGATGCCCGGCTGTATCAGTCCTTGACCCTGAAAGCATCCATGACCGAGGAGCTGTCGAATGAAACCTATCTGGGGCTGACCGAGGCGGATTTTGCGGTGGCTCCGCTGCGCAGGTATGCAGCCTCGCGGGAGGATCTCATGGATGCCTCCCATCGCTTGTTCATGGCTCGGCACCGGGTTCAAGCCGAGGGCGCCGTCGAAGTGGTTACAACAGCCTATCACACCCGCTTCAACAGGAATTGGTACAAGCTGGACAAGGTGAATACTCCCTCCGAAGGGAGCATCTCCATCGCTTCCCTACTCGAAAGCCCCGCAACCTACCCCAGTGCATACGGAGTCATTTCCGGTACCGAATCCGTTTCGGGGCACCGGCTGGATATGAAAGCCAACAACCGGGCTTACCGGGTCAGTGGGCTTCAGGTCGATGCCGTCATCGGCTCGGGGGCCTCCATCGTGGAGGCCGGTATCCGCCTGCACAAGGATCACATGGATCGATTCCAATGGGTTGACGGTTGGCAACTCGATGGCCCTGTCATGACCCGCGTCATGACGGGAACGCCCGGAACGGAATCGAACCGGGTCGAGCGCGCCCGCGCCTTCTCGGCCTATGTCCAGCCCCGGTTCACACACGGCAGGGTAAGCCTTTACCCGGGTGTGCGCCTCGAAGCCATCGAGCAGGTGCGCCATGACTACGGCACGCTGGACATCGAGCGGACCGGATTGGAGCTCGTCACCCGCCGAAACGTCACGACCGCATTCATACCCGGAATGAGCGCTTCATGGCAACTGCGGACATCCTGGAATGTCTTTGCAGGAGCACACGCCGGTTATGCCCCTCCCGGTACCACCGTTGGAGCGAGGCCTGAGAGCAGCATGAACCTGGAGGCCGGTTCGCGCTGGCGGACCAACCGCAGCTCGCTGGAGGTTGTGGCCTATGTGAACCAGTACTCCAATCTGCTCGGCGCAGACCTGGCGGCCGGCGGCGGAACCGGATCCACGGACCTCTTCAACGGTGGCAAGGCGAACGTGTCCGGTCTCGAACTCTCTGGCCACCACAATCTGGGTGATATCGTGGGCTGGCGTGCCTCGGTGCCCGTGCGTATGTCCTATTCGTCGACAAAAGCCGTCTTCGAATCGAGTTTTGAGTCCCGGTTCGATCCATGGGGCCGCGTCGAAAAAGGTGATCGTCTACCCTACGTCGCGCCCCATCAACTCTTTACAGCCATTGGCGTTGAGTCCGGCCGCCTCGACGTCGAGCTATCGACCGTATGGATTTCCACAATGCGTACGAAGGCCGGTAACGGCATCCCTCAACCCAGCAACCGGATTGATGCGCACGTTGTGGTCGACTTGGCTGCCGAATATGCGCTCAGCGACCAGGTCCAGTTGATTGCCAGTGTTCGCAATCTGACTGACGCCGTGTACATGGCGGCCCGCCGCCCGGCAGGTGTTCGTCCGGGAATGCCCCGCACCATGCTCATTGGTCTGAGCGCCCGGTTCTGATCTGCACGCATCCGGGCAACACGGCTCGGAACCGAGCTATTCGTAGTCGTGCTCGAAGTACTCGATCCCCCTTCCCGGATCGGCGCCGGCCATTCCTTTCTTTCGGATACGCTCTGCAAGGCGCTCGGCAAAGACCTCAGCAGGATCATACCCATAGTGGCGAAGCAGGTGGTTCATGGCAATGACCTCGCACAGAACCGTGACATTCTTACCCGGCGTGATGGGTAGCATGACCAGCGGCAGCTTCGCTCCCAGGATGTCATATGTCTCATCCGCCATTCCGAGGCGGGTATACTCCTCGTCTGGATCCCACGGATGGAGGTTCACGACCACCTCGATGCGCTTCTGGAAACGGATGGCGCGGATCCCGAACATTGCCCGCACATCCACAAGTCCCAGCCCACGAATCTCCATGAAATGCTGCACGAGATCCGTACCGGACCCCATCAGCACCTGCCCCTCCTTGCGGGTGGCCATGACCACATCGTCCGCAACCAGGCGGTGACCCCGCTCAACCAGGTCCAAGGCCACTTCGCTCTTGCCAATGCCTGCCGGGCCGATAATCAACAGCCCTATCCCGTAGACATCGACCAGTGAGCCATGCAAGGATTGCTGCGGCGCAAACTGATCCTCCAGGAAATCCCGGAGGATGTACATGAACCGGGTACTTGGTTCCTCCGTGCTGTAGATGGGCACCCCTGCATTTGTCGCCTTGGCCAGCAGGGTGTCATCAAGCACATTCCCCTCCGTTGATACTATACAGGGAATGGGGAACTTGAGGATGTTGTTGAAGGCCTTGATACGGGCCTCTTCGTCGAGATCGGCCAGAAAACGGCACTCCGTATTGCCCAGAACCTGCACGCGCTGATGGGTGAACAGATCGAGGTAGCCTGCCAAGGCCATGCCCGGACGATGCAGGTTGCTTTCTGTAATGAGCCGGGTATCCGCATCACCCGTATTGAGGGCCTTGATGGAGAGACCAACGGATTTCTGGATCTGTTCGATGGCAAACGCCACCGAAATGGACTCCTTCTTGAATGGTTTGGGCGTGCGCGCCATTGGTCAACCGACGAAAAGGAAGGGAATCAAGGGACCTCGACGGTATCGAGGATGCGCTGTACGATGTCTTCGCTGGTAATCTCCTCTGCCTCGGCTTCGTACGTCACTGCAATGCGGTGACGAAGCACGTCCATGGCAATGGAGCGCACATCCTCGGGCGTAATGTACGCACGGTGCTGCAGGAAAGCGTGGGCGCGAGCCGCCAGGTTGAGGTTGATAGTTGCCCTCGGCGATCCACCATACTCGATCAGCGGCTTGAGGACTCCCAATCCGACGGCCTCCGGTTCCCGGGAGGCCACAACGAGGTCCACGATATACTGCTCGACCCGTTCATCGATGTATAGTGCATTGAGAACAGCGCGTGCACTGAGGATCTGCTTCGGTGTGACAACATTGCGCACAACCGCCTTTTCACCCGTACGCGCCATGCGGCGCATGATTTCGAGCTCCTCGTCGCGGGTGGGATAGCCCACTTTGATCTTCATCATGAAGCGATCCACCTGTGCCTCGGGCAACGGGTAGGTTCCTTCCTGCTCGATCGGGTTCTGTGTGGCCAGTACAAGAAAGGGAGCCTCGAGGGGGAAGGTGGTTTCCCCGATGGTAACCTGCCGCTCCTGCATGCTTTCGAGGAGCGCACTCTGGACTTTGGCCGGCGAGCGGTTAATCTCGTCGGCCAGGATGATATTGGCGAAGATGGGCCCCTTCTTGATGGAGAAACTGCCTTCCTTCGGGTTGAAGACAAGGGTACCCAGCACGTCGGCCGGCAGGAGGTCCGGTGTGAACTGGATACGTTGGAAGGTGGTACCGACAGCACCTGCCAGGGAAGAAACGGTCAGCGTCTTGGCCAGACCGGGTACACCCTCCAGCAGGATGTGACCATCTCCGAGCAGACCGATCAGAAGTCGCTCCACCATGTACCGCTGTCCCACGACCACCTTGCCAATCTCGGTCATCAGGTCGTCAATGAACGCGCTTTCCTTGGCAATACGGTCATTGACCGCTGAAATGTCAAAATCAGTGCTCATCCGTGTGCGTTGCTTGGGTGTAATCAGATTATAAACGATTCTATGGGCTCTTTGGTATGCTCGGCAGCCTTGTCCTTGACCTCGTCCAGAAAAGCAGGAAGGGAAAAGGGTTGGCCGGCCACCAGCATGCATCCACCCTCTCCGGTCTGGACCACGCCGAAGATACCGTCCAGAGAGGCAGCCTCGGCCAACTGCGTGACCACCTGATGAATGCTGCCAACGGTATCCCAGTCGTTGGATTTTGAGGCTTGGGATATCAGCATGAGGGCCCCCAGGAACTGCCAATCTGCCTTTCGGATGGCCATGACGCCCTTATTGACGTTCCGGTTCTCGGAGACCAGATGGCGAAGCGTGGCCCGGTGCCGACGGGGGACAACGTGCACTGCGCGCTCCAGGTCCCGATGCTCGAGCTCACGAAGCGACGTTAGGTGCGCAAACTCCTTCTTGCGCAGTTCCTGGACGCTTTCCGTTGCACGTTTGAAACGCCGCACGGACGAGAGCATGGGTTCTTTCCAGTCGCTTGACGTTTCGATGATGGCCCATCCCGGTCTCGAAGTGGCTTCTGTCAGGACCGGGAGATAACTCTTGGTCTTGGTATCGACCAGGAGAAAGGGGTCGTCCGCCTGGCTCAGGGATCCGATGACGAAGGCTGGGCTGAACGGATGTCCATACCAGGAGGAGAGCGCTTTTATGGCCGCTTTTTGCAGGTCGGAAGGCATGTCTTCCGGGTGCGGGGCGGGTAACAACGGCTGGGCACGATCGTGACGGATGGCATCCAGTCCCAGGAGGAGACTGCAGGCAACCGCTGCGTGGAATGCTCCACCAAGCCCCGTCGGCATCCCACCCACGATGGCAATGTCATACTGATAGTGCTGGCTGCCATACGCCTGGATGACGCGGGACAGCAGGCCCCCGAATCCCTGTACATCCGGGTGATCGGAGCTGAACTGCAGTGCTCCCGGCACGCCCTCAATGACTACGCGGGTGGTGCTGCCCTCATGTTCCCGGACGGACACAGCTACCCCCTGCGACAGGCGCAGCATCAGGGCGAATCCGTCGAAGTAGTGGGTGTGATCAGCAATGATCCCGGCTGCTCCACGCGTGAATGCCGTTTGGGGTAAGCTACCGCTGGCCCCTAGTCGCTCCATCAAAATGGCGCGCGCTCGATCCATGTACTGGGACGGACGCAATACCTCGTTGGCTTGCATTCGATTGAGCGCATAGAGAAACGGCCGAACAAAGGCCGGACTGGGTCGACCCTCTGTGCCGAGGCGGCGCAGACTCATACGCTCACCTCCCGCAATAGCTGACCTTTCCGGGGCTGATGACCATTGACGAAGTCCCGGGCGTTCGTTCGATTCCTGCCCGCCATCTGAACCTCATCCAGGACAAGGAAACCTTTGCCTGTACACACAACCAGCTCAGGCTCGACCTCCACGATGGTTCCTGGCTGCGCACAGTCCCACGAAGAGGCAATCGAGGTAGGCAGGTGAGCCCGATACAGCTTCAACTGCATACCATTGAACCCTGAAAAGGCGCCCGGCGCCGGAGAAAGGCCGCGAATCTGATCATGGATCGCTTTGGCCGGGCGGGACCAGTCCACACGGCAGTCGTCCCTGAAAATCTTGGGAGCGGGACTGGCAAGGGCATCGTCTTGCTCCTGCGTCATGACAGGCCCATCAAGCATGCGTCGGACGGTATCAACGACCACATGGGCACCCAGAACCATCATCCGGTCATGGACCTCTCCGGCCGTTTCATTCGGGCCGATGGGCAGGGAACGCTTCATGATGATATTGCCCGTATCCACCTTCTGCTTCAGGAAGAAAGTGGTAACACCCGTTTCCATCTCACCAGCCATGATGGCTCGATTGATCGGAGCAGCCCCCCGATAGGCGGGCAGCAGGGAACCATGCAGGTTGAATGCGCCCAAACGAGCCGCCCCGAACACGGCTTCAGGCAGGATCCGGAAGGCCACGACCACAATGATATCCGGCGCCAGCATGCGGACCTCGTCGGCAAAAACTGGATCCTTGACATCCTCCGGCTGCAGGATGGTGTCGATACCAAGCGACAAGGCCGCTTCCTTGACAGCCGTTGCCGATGTCTTCTGTCCACGCCCCCGTTTGCGATCAGGTGCCGTAGCCACGGCAACAGGCTTCAATCCCGCTTCGGCCAGTGCCATCAGCGACGGCACCGCAAACTGCGGAGTACCCATGAAAAGGATGCGCGCTGAACCGTGGGTCGGCTGGACCATGGCGGAAGGTTGTCGCACGGACGGTGGGAATGTGACGGGGTCAAGGTGGCCGAAGGGCAACCAACGCACAGGAAGCCCTGACGTTCACTCACAATGATACCGCTCTTCGATCAGCGGCAAGGGAACTCAATACAAGCGCGTCCGCTCGTCCCATACATTGAACAGAAGTTCGTAGTCTCCGAAGCCTGTCTTGTCCACGAAGATGAACTGACGACCGATACGTTCAAACGTCCAGATCTCGTACGGTTCGTAATCGAAGCTATGCGGCTTGCGGCGGATATGGTCCGGTTCGCCAAAACGCACGAGGACATACCCCCTGTCTGTCTTCCAGCCATCCAGGATGGAGACACCGTAGTCCCTGTTGGCCGCGTTGATCCGGTAATAGTAGGCCTCCATGCGCTCGTTGCGCACAGTGCCCGGCGTGGGGTCACGCTTGTCCCAGAAGGTCTCGAATCGCTTGATACGCTCGGCCTCGTTGGGTGCCTCGCGTATGAAATTCAGATCCCGTGCTTCGGCGATGTACTCCAACTGGGCAATGGCATCATCAAGATTCTCAATATGGGAGGCCAGCCCATTCCATTCCACCATGAAGGGTCGCTCTGCTTTGGCATACACGATCCCGGAGACTGGATCCGATATCGAAACCTCCAGGATATGCGCTCCCACCTTCAGATCTTCCATGGGCACCGTGACGATGAACTGACTGGTCGCCGTCGAAACGGTTATCTGCTCCTGTTCCACGATTTCAACAGTCGGCTCCATCTCCTCCCCTTCCACCGTGGTCCTGCGGGGAATGGCATCCATGCCATCCATCCGGGAGGGGCGCACGGTTCGCGTGACCATGAGCTGCCGCTCCCCGTCGACATACATCTCATAAAAGGCCTGAAAGCCGGCCTCATCGCTGCCAACACGTGCATCCACTCTGGGAACGATGGAGAAATCGGCCTCGTCGTAGGATTCGACCATGGTAATATCTGACAGAGCGACGGCGCCACTCATGGGGCGTACCGTTACCGGCACGCTGCGCACGTATGTGCGGTTAGAGTTCCGATCAGCCACTTCAAACTCGAACAGGTACTTGCCGGGATCGATAGCGAGCGTTTGCGTTGTCACGTCAAACCTGGACTCCGTCTGCGTCTCCTGGAAGGCATTCGCGGTGACGGTGGCGCTCCAGATCCGGGACTGCACCAGATTCCGGAGCCGATCCTCTTCATCCCACTCTATCGCATCTAGTGTGATGTCATATCCCGCTGTGAACCCGGTCGCAGAGCGCACGAAACTCATCTGGGTAACCGGAACACGGGTATAGATATCCACCTTGGGACGTCCGAGGCCATCGTCACTGCGCGCAGCCACAATGTCCACTTCGAAGTCGGCATCGACCATTTGGGCGATGCTTGGAGCGGCGAACAGGAAAGAGATGGTGATGAAGACCAGCATCGCATTGCTGCCAATCCAGCGGATGCCGCCGATCACGACCAATCTGTTCATGCTGACAGTGATGTTTCGAATGGAACGCATGCTGGCCGTGGTGACATATCGAGTGCCGTGCCGAGTGTGATTTTGAGTGCCTGCGCCGTGCGTATCGTCGCGCAGGCACGCCTTTCCATGATGATCGCCAGGGGCGTCATCGGGACTCTGCCGACCTGCATGCCGAGACGCCCACCCCAAGATCGCCCGCGGTCGAAGCCCATTCCACGGGGCCGCAGCAGACCGTCATAATTATGCGATGAATGGTACTCCCTCTGGCACGAACAGACCCGGACAGAGGGCCGTGTTCACTGCTCCCCAAACAGTGCCCCGACGAAGTCGGCTCGGTCGAATACCTGTAAGTCGTCGATGCCTTCACCAACACCGATGTACTTGACTGGAATCTGGAATTCGTTCGAAATGCCGATCACGATGCCCCCCTTGGCCGTCCCATCCAGTTTGGTCAGGATCAGCCCGGTAACGTCGACGGCATTGGTGAATTCCTGTGCCTGTCGGATGGCATTCTGACCCGTTGAGGCATCCAGGACGAGAAGTACCTCGTGCGGGGCGCCCGGTATCTGTTTGTCCATGACCCGCTTGATCTTGGACAACTCGTCCATCAGGCCGCCTTTCGTATGCAGGCGCCCCGCCGTATCCACGAGTACGACATCAGCACCTTTGCTCTTGGCAGCGCCCAGCGTGTCGTAGGCAACAGCAGCCGGATCAGCACCATGTCCCTGCTTGATGATCGGCACATCCGCGCGACGGGCCCAGATGTCCAGTTGTTCCGTCGCAGCCGCCCGGAAGGTATCCGCTGCCCCCAGCATGACCTCCTTGCCCGCCTGCTTATAGCGAGCGGCCAATTTGCCGATACTCGTAGTCTTGCCCACACCGTTTACACCAACAACCATGATGACATGCGGTTTGTTGGGCAGTGGGGCGTCGAATTCAATAGGCTGCGACGGGTTGTCCTCCAGCAGGAGACGCGCGATCTCGTCCCGGATCAGATCGTTCAGATCGCTAGTGGAAACATAGCGGTCCCGGGCAACCCGCTCCTCCACCTTCCGGATGATGTCTACCGTCGTCTTGACACCGACATCACTCGTAACAAGGGCTTCCTCGAGATCGTCGAGCAGCTCATCATCGACCTGATCCTTGCCGCGAACGAGCTTGTTCAGCTTACCAAAGAAGGATGACCGGGTCTTCTCCAGACCGGATTCAAGAGATTCCTGCTGTTTTGATCGATTGAACAGGCCCATGAGCACGATGGATTGAGTACAGGAAATGGAGGAGGCGATGTGTTCCGATCCCGGTGCGTGCCAGGTCGACACCGCACCTTACGCAGGCGAATCGGTCGCTTTCCCGGAGGCACTGATGATGGAGAAAAAGCGCACCATGTAGCGAATGAAAGAGTAGGCAAGAAGCACCGCAGAGGCCCAAAGACAGAACGTCAATACGGGAGCGTCGGCACGCAGCAGCGCGGCAGATGCCGTAATGGCTACCGCCGTAACGGCCACTTTGCCCGACCACATGCTGGCAAGAATCCGACCAGTTCGCATGCGGATGATGCCTCCTCCCACCAGAATGGCACTATCCCGAATGGCCAGCGCAATCAGAAACCAAAGGGGAATACTGCCCTGGAAGGTCAGCGCCGCGACTACCATGCCGCCGCCGATCTTGTCGGCCATCGGATCCAGGACTTTCCCCCACTCACTCTCCGTGTTTGACCAACGGGCAATACGACCGTCAAAGTAGTCCGTGGCAATGGCCAGAACGACGATGATCATGATCCAGAAGAGAGGCCCCTCTGTGATGATGAGCCATGCCAACGGCAGTACCAGCACGAGCCTGAGCATGCTGAGCACGTTCGGGGTCGTCCAGAATCGGCCGAGATCCGACCAGTTGTTTGAGACGGGAGAATGCATGGGCCAAAGATACGGCACCCCTTGGCGGCCCACGCGATTCTTACACAATCCTCACGGACTTTGCTTGGAGCCTGAATCGATGGCCAGAGCCGTCATGGGGCGCAGTCGGGTTGCAAGGCGCCCTTCCTCGTCCACTTCCACGGCCATGCACTCGCCGTCCTCCAGTCGGTTGCAATACGTACCTGCCGGCAGCGATGTCTGCCAGCTGCCATCCAGCAGGGCACCCGTGCCATTGATGATGACAAAACCGGTCTCTCCCCGGCCGAAGGCAATCGCATCCTCCCCATCGGTCCACCAGTTGGTTACCGGGCCATCTACGGCGTTGTGGAATGCCACGGCGCCCGTAATGACCGGCCAGCGGTGTTCGCAGACCCAGCTTCCGTTGCCGCAATTCAGACCATTGTCCCCGTATACTGGCACGATGGCTTCCGAGGCATCCATCGGAGGGCCCTGGAAATCCGTGTCGAAGGCAAAGCTGGACATGACCCGCTTGCGCCCGTGGGGCCAGGCCAGCGTGAACACCTGCGCCAGCTCGTAGAGGGCGCCGTCCTTGAAGTTGATGGCGGCCTCGCCGCCGTGACCGCGCTGCCGATCATGGTTGTCCACAAAGACCAGGGACTGCGCCTCGGGCACATATTGCCTGGAAGTCCAGAACCAACCGCCGGGCGCGAGATCAGACCAAGTGCGGTGCCTGAGCGCCTCTCCGATGGCCTCGGTCCAGGCGAATTCCGTCACGTTGCCGATTCTCAGGTAGTCATCCAGCCAGGGCTCGACCCGACCGGCCGTCAGGATTTCCTGTACCACGTACCCATCTATGTCGGCCTCGCTCAGGATGGCCTCGATGTCCTCGGCCTTGATGTGCCGTGCTGCGTCGAGGCGGTATCCGGCTACGCCCATCGAAGAAAGGTCCTGCAGGTAGGCGGCAAGGGTGCTGCGGACATTGGGGCTGGACGTGTCCAGGTCTGATAGGCCGAGCAGCTCGCACTCCGTGACCTGCGCTCGGTCGTCCCAGTCCCAGATGTGGTTGTTGTCCGTCAACCCACAGTGATGGAAGTCGTCGTAGTCGTAAATCCCCGGGTAGTCCCACGGACCGAAGGTCGATCCACCGGTGCCGCGTCCCGTGAATTCGGCATCGCCCTCGTGCTCCAGGTCGGCATCCGCCATGTGGTTCAGGACGACATCCACGATGACGTCCACGCCTGCCGCATCGCAACGCGCCACCATGCCCTCGAACGAGGCGCGGTCCCCCCGGCGGGTTTCAAAGCCGTAACTGACGGGCTGGTAGCTCTCCCACCACGGACGGCCCACCACGATGTGGTTTTCGGTCGGCGGCGTGACCTGCACGGCCGCAAAGCCGTTCGGGCCCAGGTACTCTTCGCATTCGCGGGCCACGTCGTCCCAGCGCCATTCGAACAGGTGGACGATGACACCTTCGTGTTCAGTAGACAGGCTGGGCATCGGGTCCGGGCTCGTGCAGCCCGACCATAGCGCCACGGCGGAAAGGAGAAGGATCAATCGGTTCATGTCAGGTAGTGGAAGGCGTGTGTTCCTTGACGAGCGTCCAGGCCAGGGTGCTGACGAGCAGCGAGCCTGCACAGATGGCAAAGATGATGTTCTTGTTGGCGGCCGCGCTGACAAGCTCCCCGACACCGAGCGAGGCTACGAGCTGTGGCAGGACGACCGAGAGGTTGAAAAGCCCCATGTACAGACCCATTTT
>JAFMNH010000170.1 GCA_017859335.1 Rhodothermales bacterium
CAATGCCTGATAGGTGAGTGGTTCGGCAGGGCGTAGCCGCCGGACAGGGAACGCGTGTGGCGGCCTGTGGTACGCCAGCACATCCTCGTTCGTTCTGGTTCCGAACCGCCTTCCGGCAGCCGCCGACTGTTTATGGATCCTGCCACCGCCCTGCAGCGTGTTTTGTGCAACAGCATGCCCCTACGCCATCGCCTACGATATTTTTCTTCGGCCTGTGCAGTCCTGGTCTGCCTGCTTGCCACGTCGGGCTGTGACTCCCAGGAGCAGCAGGACATTTTTGTCCAGGATGCCGGCGCCACGCCCGAGGCGTTTGCCCGTACCGATAATACCGGCCGCATTGTGGATGATGATCCGGACGACTGGCGCGTGGCGCCTGTCTTTGGGGGCAAGGTGCGGTTTGACCCGGCGTACCCGAACCCCGTCAGTGGAGGCTTTGTCATCATCCCGGTCACGGTACTCGAATTCAACGCCATTCAGGGCGGATTGGCCCTGCGCGCGAGGGATGCTTCGGGTCGGCTGAGAACGTTGGATGACATCCTGGATGCATCCGACCCGGGAGCCTACATCTTCCGTTTCAGTCCCGCCCTGCTCAATCGCACCGGGCTGATCCGGGTCTTCATTTTCGATCGCCTGGGCGAACTCGTCTCCTATGGAGACCTGATGATCCAGTAAGGCCTGATTCCCAGCAGGGCTGGGGCCCACTCAGAAGCCACGCGCTCCCAGGTCGGTTACCAACTGGGTGAGGAAGCTCTTCGAGGAGAACGATGATCCGGCCAACACATCGATACCTACCTGCTGCAGGTGATCGGCCTCGATTTGTCCCCGGAAATCACCCCACGTTGCCGAGGCAACCGATACAATCCCGTCATTCACGCCCTCCCGGCCGTAGAGCCAAGCGTTGAACGGACGGAACAACGGGTTGATGGAGTTGAGGGCACCCTTGCCGGCACTGCCTGCCCACGAGGCATAGTAGACACTCTCCACGTCCGGCACCTCCCGGTTGAATCGGTTGGTGACCGCCCGTGGGGTCAGACTCTCCAGGGCGGCGTTGAAGTCCGCTTCGACCTCCATCACATTTTGTCCGACCCAATTGGCAGCATTCCGGACCAACTCCCGGAGACGTTCAGGCTGTTTCAATGCCATGAGGGCCAGGGAAGACCCTCGGTGTGGCGTTGAAATCGTGCTCAGGCTGGCCACTCGATCTGCCATGCCCAACGTCGTAATCAGATAGCGCGCATCAAGGCCTCCCATGGAATGCGCAATCAGGTTGACCTTGTCGGCCCCGGTTTGGGACAGTATGATGTCAATCCGCTCTTTCCACATGGCCGCCCGCTCCGGTATGACATGGTAAGGGGTCACGTTCGGCGCAAAGGCAGCAACGCCATGCAGTCGGAGGTGCATGGCTTCTTCGTGGAGATGCCCGCCCCGGGCCAGGAAAGCCAACAGGCCGAAGCCGTGCATGAGCACTACGGGATAGCGCGTGCGCACGAACTCGGGCTGTGGAAAGGCCTCGAGTCCGGCAAGGCGTTTGATGGCAGTGGCAGTCAGCTTGGCCATAATGCCATGATACCCGTAATGGTTAGCGCGGCTCCCAGCGGCGCGGAGAGGTTATCGTTCAGCGGCAGCGGAGCGGCTTCGAGGAGGGTGGCTACAAGGGTTGCCGCGAGGACCACAGGAAATGGAATATCCAGCGGGGGCCAGGGCAGGACCCCGCTTATCAGCAGCCAGCCCACGGCTCCTCCAAAGATCAGGAAAGCAAGGGAGCCTTCCAGCGTGGCACCCCGGCCCAGCCACCTCGTGCGGCCGAGCCGTCGACCTGCGAGTGCCGCGGCTGCGTCCCCGATCATGAAGGTGGCAAAGGAGATGAGGGCCACATCCACAGGGAAGAGCAGCACGAGCAGCGTAAAGGATACGGTTACCCACGTTGCCCCGTTGAAGACGGTCCTTGCTCCCAGTACATCCCGTTCCTTCTTGCGCATCATGAAGCCGAAAAAGCGTTCGAAGAAGGCATGTGCCGCGGGACTGGACGCACGAAGCCAGTCCAGGAAAAGCGCCAACAGGCTGAGGCTGATCAGCACATTGAGGCCCCAGGGTTCGGGTGCAACCACGTACCCGACCGGATAGCCCAAGGCCAGCAGGTGGAGCAACTTGCGATACAGTTCGCCATCATAACCGATGCCAGCGGTATCCGGATGCATGGTGACGGGGGTGGCTTGAGGGGGAGGCAGACATGCGATAGCGGTGCCTTTATGCGTGTTCGTACTGTAAAGGTTGTGGGCGGTGTATTGTTCTGCGTGGCTTGAATTCTAGAGGACGTCGCTTTGTGTTGGGGGCCTCAGCGGGCCTCCTCTATGCATGGGGGAACCCAGCCCCTGGCTCCTTCCTTAGATCCCGTCTTGAACCCGTTACGAGTATCCCCATGAGCCGCCGCATACCAAGCATTCGATACGTGGACAACCACGTGCTGGTCGTCGAAAAACCGGCTGGTATGCTGTCCCAGGCTGACCATACGGGAGATCCGGATGTACTCTCCCTCATGAAAGAGTGGGTAGGTACAACCTACAACAAGCCGGGTAAGGTCTATCTCGGGTTGGTGCACCGCCTGGACCGACCCGCCTCCGGACTGATGGTGCTGGCACGCACGTCGAAGGCTGCCTCGCGGCTCGTGCAGCAGTTCTCTGAGCGCAGCGTGGAGAAGGTCTATATGGCATGGCTGGAGGGAACGCCTCCCCATGAAGCCACCTGGGAGGATCATCTTTCCAAGCTGGATCGGGAGGTACGTGTAGTGGATTCCGGCGCGCCCGGTGCCAAGCGGGCATCGTTGAGCCTTCAGACCATCAGGACTTACGGGGGCTGCTCCCTCGTTGCCATCCGCCTGCACACCGGGCGCGCCCACC
>JAFMNH010000069.1 GCA_017859335.1 Rhodothermales bacterium
TCAATGCCGAGGACCGCACCATTCGGGATGAACTGATCAGCCCCGAACAATTCGGACTGATACGTGCCGATCATGAGTCCATCCGGGGAGGGGATGCCGAGGAAAATGCGCGTATCCTTCGCAGTGTACTCGAAGGCAGGCCGGGGGCACCGCGGGATATCGTGCTGCTCAACAGTGCCTTCGCCCTCATGGCTGCCGGCGTCGCGGATACGACAGAAGATGGATTGCAGATGGCAGCCGAGAGCATTGACTCCGGGCGTGCCATGGAAAAACTCGATCTGCTCATTCGGGTAAGCGGGGACGCTCCGCGCGCATGAGCCGTGCACCCAGCCATATCCGGGATACCATTCTAGGAACCATTCTCGAGGATACCTGGGAGCTGCTTGCCCAGCGTAAACGGGAAACATCGTCGTCCGCTTTGATGGACAGCCCCGCTTTCGAACGGGATACGGTTTCCCTGCAGGGAGCGCTCAAGCAGGAAGGTCTTTCCATCATTGCCGAGATCAAAAAGGCCTCGCCCTCGAAAGGAATCATCCGGCCGGACTTCGATCCACCCGGGCTTGCAGCATCCTACCGGAACGGTGGCGCGCACGCGCTGTCCGTTTTGACTGAACCCAGGCATTTTCAGGGGAGCCCGGCCTTCCTCGAAGCCGTTCGTCGGTGCGTCGACCTGCCGTTGCTACGAAAAGACTTCATTGTGGACCCCTACCAGGTCGTTGAGGCACGTGCCTGGGGCGCAGACGCCATTCTCCTGATTGCTGCTTGCCTGGAGCCCGCCCAATTGGCGGAGCTGCACCATGCCGCCTCGGAGCTGGGCCTCGATTGCCTGGTCGAAATCTACGATCCGCGCGAACTGGATCGGGTGGATCTGGATCAGGCACGCATCATTGGTGTGAACAGTCGCGACTTGCGTACGTTCGAGGTCGACCTGCAGGCAGCCATCGATGTGCTGCGCACCATCCCCACGACCCACGTCCGGGTAGCCGAAAGCGGCTTGCACGATGATGCAGACTTCCAACAAGTGCGCGATGCAGGCATTGAAGCCGCTCTGGTGGGAGAATCCTTCATGAGGGCAGCCGATCCCGGAACGGCGCTTTCCCGTGTCTTGAGGAACCTGTCATGACCCGAATCAAGATGTGCGGCATTACCAATCTTGCTGATGCCCGCTACGCCTCAGGCGCAGGGGCTGACCTGCTCGGGTTCATCCAGCATGAGGCCAGCCCTCGGTATGTGGAGGCATCACTTGCCAGGGATATCATTGCCTGGATACACGGTGCTGAATCGGTTGGCGTGTTCGTCGATGCCGAAGCGGACGATGTGAACAGGACCGTCGAAGCCACGGGATTCGATTTCGTACAGCTGCACGGCTCGGAAAGCCCGGCGTACTGCGAGCGCATCGAAAAGTCGGTTATCAAGGCCCTACGCATTTTCCCCGGCACCTCGACCGCTGAATTGGAACTGGCACTGGCCGCGTATGCCGACGTCGTGGACTACTACCTGATCGACACCGGATCGGCAGGCGCGGCGGGCGGTACCGGTAAACCGTTCGACTGGGGAGTTCTCGAAGGCCTGGTTTTTCCGAAACCCTGGTTTCTTGCGGGAGGCCTTTCCCCTGCCAATATCGACGAGGCGCTGGAACGACTTTCGCCTTCAGGGGTGGATGTGGCCAGCGGCGTTGAGGAAAAACCCGGACAAAAAGATTTCGAGGCCATTGATCGGTTTGTGGAGGCCGTTCGTGGCAGGGTAGCAAACCGCTGATCTCCACCAATCTACCATGACTTTCCCATCCTTAGCCTTCCGTATCTGGCATGTCTGAACCCACGCTCACGGCGGTACTACCTGATGAAAGAGGTTATTTTGGCGAATTCGGGGGCTCTTTCGTGCCCGAAATCCTGGTGCCGGCCCTGGAAGAGCTCAACGAGGCCTTCCTGACAGCCAAGCAGGACCCCGCCTTTCAGGCATGCTATCACGGCCTGTTGCGTGACTATGTCGGGCGGCCAACGGCCTTGACCTATGCTGAACGTCTGACCGAGCGGCTGGGTGGCGGGCGGATCTACCTGAAGAGAGAGGATCTCTGTCACACCGGCGCCCACAAGATCAACAATGCCATCGGTCAGATTCTGCTCGCGCGTCGGATGGGCAAGACCCGCATCATCGCCGAGACGGGTGCCGGGCAGCACGGTGTGGCCACAGCCACGGTCTGTGCCCGGTTCGGCATGGAGTGCATTGTCTACATGGGTGCCGAGGACATCGAGCGGCAGCAGCTGAATGTCCATCGGATGCGCTTGCTCGGTGCCGATGTTCGCCCGGCAACAAGTGGTTCGCAGACACTCAAAGATGCGACAAACGAAGCCATCAGAGACTGGGTAACCAACGTCCGGGATACCTTTTACATCATCGGATCGGTGGTTGGACCGCATCCGTACCCGGCCATGGTTCGGGACTTCCACACCATCATTGGTGAAGAAGTCAAAACACAACTGCACGAGAAGGAAGGGCGAACGGACCCGGATATGCTGATTGCGTGTGTGGGTGGCGGTTCGAACGCCATTGGCATGTTCCACCCGTTTCTGCGCAACACGTCGGTTCGCTGTGTAGGTGTAGAAGCATCTGGTGAAGGCCTCGATGGCCGGCATGCCGCCACGCTCACACTGGGCAAACCCGGCATCCTGCATGGCGCCTTGAGTTACCTGCTGCAGGATGAGGAAGGGCAGGTAAGTCTGGCCCATTCCATTTCAGCAGGCCTGGACTATCCCGGCGTAGGTCCCGAGCATGCCTGGCTTAAACAGTCCGGTCGGGTGGACTATGTCTCTGCCACAGACCAGGAGGCGATGGAAGGTGTGCAGCTGCTCTCCGAAACCGAAGGCATCATTCCGGCCCTGGAAACAGCCCATGCGGTTGCCGGGCTCGCGCGTCTGGCAGGAGAGACGGATCCCGATGATCTGATCGTCCTCAACTGCTCTGGCCGGGGCGACAAGGATATGCAGACCATTGCCGAGGCCCTCTCATGAGCAGGCTGAAGGCACATCTCGAGAGCATTGCTGCAGCCGGGGAGAAAGCACTCGGCATGTTCATCACGAGTGGTTTTCCGGATCTGGACGCGACACCGGATCTATTACGGGCCATCGATGCGGGTGGGGCTGATTTCATCGAACTGGGCATGCCCTTCTCCGACCCACTCGCCGAAGGTATTCCCATCCAGCGATCGAGTGAACGGGCCTTGGCTGCGGGGGTGACCATGCGACAGACCCTTGAGTACGCGGCCGATTTCACGGCCTCGTCGGATACGCCGCTGCTGCTCATGGGGTATGGTAATCCAGTAATGCGCTACGGCATCGATCGCTTTTTCGAGGAGGCCCGGACGGCGGGTGTCCAGGGGGTGATCCTACCCGATGTCCTGCCGGCCCCTGACTCGCCGTTTTTCCGCGCTGCTGCAGCACATGGGGTAGACACGGTGTGTCTGGTATCGCCTACAACGCCGCAAGAGCGCGTGACGTACATCGACGAATTGTCTTCAGGCTTCGTCTATGCCGTATCCGTCACGGGAGTAACCGGAGCGGACAAAGGCGACGCCAAGCCTATCCAGGACTACTTGCGTCGCATACGTCCTGCTGTCTCCCGGAATGCCCTGCTCGTGGGCTTCGGGATCCGCTCGGCTGAAGATGTGGCCTCGATGGTAGCCGAAACGGACGGTGCCATTGTCGGATCTGCCCTCGTCAACCTGGTAGCGGCCTGCTGGGACGATTCGGACCTCTCCCACGCGCAGCGGCTCGAGCGCGTGGAAGCGTTTGTCCGGGAGCTCAAGTCGGGAACGTCATCCTGACCGAACCGGAACGGTGCCTTGCGTGTTGAAAGGCGCACGCTGTACACCATTACTTTTTTCGCATGAACACCTCAATCACCAGGCATTACCCTCTCCTGCTGCTGATCCTCCTTCTGGTGACCGCCGGATGCGAGACCCTGGAGTATCGTCCGGCTGCCGTGGGTCGCGAAGGCGATGTGGTCGTAGTCACCGACTCCAGCAGTTGGAATGGCGCGCTCGGCGATGCCATACGCGGTAACGTGGCGCCCTATCTGGGTACGCTTCCGGCGCCCGAGCGGGCTTTCAACCTGCAGCGCATGACCCTCACGTCCAATAGCGTCATCGAAGCCATCCAGAAGCAAAAGAACATCCTTTTTGTGGCTCCCTTGTCCGATTCGACTCGCGAGGCTGAATTCCTGCGTACCCGACTCGACCCCCAGGCCCTGGCAGCAGTGCAGAGCGGAAGCGTCTCGATCGTTCCACGCCGGGATCTGTGGCGAACCGGTCAGCAGGTGATCTACGTCTTTGGACAGAGCGAAGAAGCCATCATAGCCGAGCTTGAGGAGCGGGGAAGCGATATCCAGTATCAATTCAACGACATCACCCGCGAGCGTGTTGAGGAGGAAATGTTCGAAAAAGGGCGCCAGTTCGACATGGAGAACGCCCTACTGGATAAGCACGACTTCCGCATCAAGATGCAGCATGACTACTTCACGGCAATCGATACCACCAATTTCGTGTGGCTCCGTCGTGTGGTCAGTCAAAACTCCTGGCGTAGCCTGTTTGTCTATTATGTGGACGATTTCAACCCCGCCAATCTGAACCCGGCATGGATCAACGCCGCACGCGATCGTTTGACGGAGACGCATATCCAGGGCAATCTTGGAGGTTTCGTGACGACCGACTACCGGAGGGAACTGATTTCGGAGAACATCGACTTTCTGGGGCGCTACGGATTTGAAACGCGCGGCCTCTGGCATATGGTGGAACGGGAAGACGATGGCGATCTGACAGAATGGGGCATGGGTGGTCCGTTTGTGAACTACACCTTCTATGACGACGACAGTCGCCGCCTCTACATGATCGACGGCATGGTCTTCGCACCCGGTTACGACAAGCGGGAGTTCCTGAGACACATGGAGACGATTGCCCACACCTTCCAGAATGCCAACGAGGCCCGGGCCGAGAGCACCGAGTCCACAATGGCGGCAACGGAGTGAGACCATGGCTCCGAGGTCTGTCGCGCCGCTTCTCTGTCTATTCCTGATGGGGTGTTCTGCGCCATCTGACCCTGTTGGTTTGTCCTTGACCGCTGCGGATTCCTCTCTGGCAACAGTACTCGTAGCGCTGCATGAGGCCGACGTAGATGCATTCCTGTCCATGGAATCAGATACCTTTGTGCCGGATCACACGCGTCGGGATTCGGTCTTGCAACACTACGGACTGGACGAGGCCTCGTTTGGGCACCTTATGCAGCTGAAATCAGCCGATCCGGAGCGATTTGTGGCCATTTACAATCGAGCCCTGGACATCGCCTCGGGACGAGAATAGGCGCGATGCTTGGGCAGTGCGCCCCAAGCAATAGGCCCCAAGCAATAGGCCCCGAGTAGTATGTCACGAATAGTATGTCCTGAGTAGTATATCCCGAATAGTGTGCGACGAAGCGGGACCATGCGGGCCGGTGAGTTCGTCCCTCGGGATCGGAAGGTTGTCACACGGTATTGGGAGGTTACCCCATCGGGGTCCGGGCTGGCTGTCCCAGCCACGATCCGAGCAGATCAGGCCTGCATTGATCACAGGCAGTGCATTCATCCGGCGCTGCCTGACCGAAATAGCCGAGTACTCCCCAGTTTCGACAGGCTTCGCGTTCAAGCCATCGCAGCATGGCAGCAAATCGGGATCGTTGCCTGCGTGTTGCCCCCATGCCCATGATAGCCTCTCGGGACGAGCGGGCATCCGGCGTGTCGAATACGATCGAAAGGGCGGGCCGGCCGTCCCGGCCGGCCCGCCCTGCTTCCTGATACCATGCCTCGATCGAGTCCGGAATACCTACATGGGCCACCACCCGAACGTCCGGCTTGTCAATCCCCATTCCAAAGGCATTGGTTGCTACCACGATTCGAGTCCGGCCTCGTAACCAGGCATCCTGCACCCTTGCCCGCTCCTCTGCTGCCATGCCCGCATGGTAGGCGGCCGCCTTGAGTCCAGCGCGACGCAATTTTTCCGCCCAGACTTCCGTTCCTTCGCGCGAGGCGTCATACACGATCGATGATCCCTCCACCTGCGATAGTATCCGTGTGAGATCAGGCCCGGGATCAACTCCGTGACGAACAGCAAAAAAGAGATTATCGCGGGCAAAAGAGAACGCGAGCCGGAACGGATCCTGAAGATCCAGAACCCGGCAAATGTCCCGAGCCACCCGTGGAGTGGCAGTGGCGGTAAGTGCTACGCACGGCACATTCCATGCATGGCGCAGCCGGTGTATCTGTCGGTAGGCCGGCCGGAAATCATGCCCCCACGAGGAAATACAATGTGCTTCATCCACGATGAGGCGGGTGGGAACATGCCCCTCAATGATCGTGGCAAGTAAGGGGGATCCGATGCGCTCCGGTGCCAGATACAGGAAGAAGGCCGGCGCCTCTACAATCCTTCGATTCAGGAACCTGGCCACGCGCAAGTCCACGCTTCCGGTCATCGCAAAGGCCGCCACGCCCCTTCCAGCCAGCGTTGCCACCTGGTCCTGCATGAGGGAGACCAACGGGGAAATAACCAGCGTCAGACCACCAAGGACAAGTCCCGGCACCTGGAAGGAAATGGACTTCCCGCCGCCTGTGGGCATGAGAACGAGACCATCTGATCCCGACAGGACCCGACGGACCGCATGCGCCTGATTCGCCCTGAAGTCGGGATATCCCCAAACCGCCCGTAGCACCCCCTGCGCACGTCGGTACTGCATCTGGGTCTGTGTAGCCGTCGCGTTGGCCCGATCCAAAGGACTGCCTTGACTGTGGCTACTGCCGAAGCGCCCCTTGAATACGCGCCACCACGCTCGAAATGGACGCTGCATCAATGGTTACAGTAATGTGGGCCTGTTCATAGATGGCACTGCGTTGCGTCAGAAGATCCGACACGCGGTCGAGCAGCAAGCCCGGAGGAAGCAGGCTGCCGTTCTCATCATGCAGCAGTGGTCGGTCCTGCCGCGATGAGGCCAGTCTGCTGGCCAGAAAAGCTGCTGATCCCTTGAGGTAGACCAGCGTGCCTTTCTGCTTACACCAGGCCATGTTGGACGGGTCCATCACGGCACCGCCCCCCAGAGAGACCACTATTCCAGTCTGCTCCGTAAGTCTGCGTAACAGGTTCTTCTCTTCCTCCCGAAACCGCTCCTCGCCATAGAGCTCGAAGAGGGCAGGGATGGAGAGTCCGGTATGCTGGACGATTTCCTCATCAAGGTCCAGTGCTTTGTACCCTAGACCCCGGGCCAACCGCGGTGCAACCGTGGATTTACCCGATCCCATGAAGCCGGTCAAAAAGATCCTGTCTGTGTTCACGATTCGCTACCTTTGCTTCGTTCGCCACTAAGGTACGCAGCAGAAGAACAGTGCCCACTTACAGGCTGGATATCGAATACCTCGGAACGGATTGGCACGGTTGGCAGATTCAACCGTCCCACCCGACTGTTCAAGGTGCCCTCGAAACTGCACTTCAGACCGCTCTGAGGCATCCCGTGTCGATCGTTGGATCCGGGCGTACGGACACGGGTGTGCATGCCAGCGGACAGGTTGCCCATGTGATCTTCGACCAACCGGTTGACGATCAGCGCCTGCTGGCTTCCCTTCGCGGTCTGCTACCCCGCTCCATTGCCGTCCGATCAATACGATGTGTCGCGGATGGGTTCCACGCCCGATTTGATGCCCGTTCCCGGCAGTATCGCTACCGTTTGGGTAGTCTGCCCTTTGCCATAGATGAGGCCATTCGCTGGTATCTTCGTCCGGCACCGGACCTGGATCGAATGAACGAAGGGGCCCAGTTCCTGCTCGGTAGGCACGACTTCAGTTCGTTTTGCCGGACACAGTCAGAGACGGTAAACCGCGTATGCGCTGTCAATACGGCGCAATGGTACCGCGTGCCAGAAAGGGATGGCGCGCTTGATTTCGTGATCCGGGCCGATCGGTTCCTGCATGGCATGGTGCGGGCCATCGTGGGTACACTGGTTGAAGTGGGGCAAGGCAAGCGAGCACCAGAAAGCATTGCGACCATCCTGGCAGCCGCCAATCGCATTGAGGCAGGATTTGCCGCCCCGCCTCATGGCCTGATGCTGGAGCATGTTGCCTATCCCGACCATTCGAGCACTGGTTCGAACCACCCGGCATGATCCATCCGTCCTGACCGCAGCTTTGTGGCGTATGTTCGCGTCATGACTCCGCCCCACCCTGCTTCACGCACCGTTTCCCCTGCCGTGTACCGGTCTCCACCTCGCCTGCCCGCCCCGGCCCTGCTGTACGCTCCGGTCCTCCTGTTTGCCCTTCTTCTTGGCGCCTGCGACCGCCCATTTGCAGACGTGGGGGAAGCAGCGGTCGAGGTGGTATCCCCCGACCTGTCCGTTGCCACGGATCAGGATCAGATACTCCTTACACTACGGGTTACCAGCGTTCAACCGGTCGGGGAGGTCCAGGCCGACGGTATTGTGTTTGGTCGTGTGGGAGAGGACCTATGGCAGGCAGAACTGGATCTGAAGCCTGGACTGAATCGATTTCCGATTACTTCGATTGTCGAAGACGGGCCCATCAGCAGGGATACGCTTGATGTCTTGCGTCTTGATTGGTCTGTCACCACCCCGGTTGGTTATCGCCCTATCTTGTTCGGCATTGGCGGGCATGCCGCGAGCCCACTCCCTGATGGTCGACTTGTCTTGACCGGTGGGAGTGCCCTGGCCGGCTCGCCTGGAAGCTTCGATGCCTGGATCCTGCCACAAGGAGGGTCGCGTTTTGCACCAGCCAGGACCCAGGCTGCTCATCCCCGTGTGGGCCATTCGGCCACGGTACTCCCCGACAACAGGATCCTGCTGGTTGGTGGTGGTATGCTCGGTAACATCGATGCGGTCGATCAACTCGTGGAGGCGGTCGAAGTGTTCGACCCGGACACCGAAACGTTCTCGGCCATACCGGTCGATGGCCCACCTGTCCGCAGGATGTATCATACCGCGCTGTTGCGCAATCTGGGCGGGCAATCGTACCTGGTGTTGCTCGGTGGCCGCGGCGATACGCGCTACACGCCAACGTCGGATCTCGGAATCCGACGAGATATGCGGACCTTCCTTTTCAGGAATGATTCGCTCATCGCCCTCTCCCCTGCCGTTGGACCATTCATCCGACCCGTGGCGGGACACACGCAGACAGATATCGGCGTGGGCGGTCAGGAAGCCGGTCGTCGGTATCTCGTTGCGGGCGTCGACCTGGAAGATGACCTGCAAGGAGTGAGCTTGGTCATGGATTTCGAAGCGCCGGCCGGGATCGACCTGACAGAATGGCCCCCCTTGCGAAGTCCTCGAATCCGCCATGCATCCGTGCCCCTGGCTCCAGGATACGTTCTGCATCTTGGTGGCCGCCATCCGGACTCAGACGAGCCGCTCACATCGGGAGAAATTCAAGTTTCAGAGGCACGGGCATCCTTCTACCTACCTTCGGAGCTGGAGGCGGCCCTGACCCCAACCTATGGTGGTACCGCCACCGTTACGCCGGACGGCACGGTGGTCCTGATTGGTGGGTTCAATGCAGCTGGCGAAGGTCTCTCCGAGGTGGATTTCGTATCATTGAGCGTGCAGTAAGCTCGGTAGCAGGTGGGTCCATGCAGGCACGCATGGGCGCTGTCCTGTCATGCAGAGGTCTCGATTCGACTCACATCCTCATATCGTCATGCGTCCTGTCTCTTTCGGCGTCCGCTCTGAAACAGATCGTCTTGAGCAAGTCATCGTCCATACGCCGGGCGCTGAAATGGATATGGTCTCTCCCTTGGACCGCGAAGCCCTGCTCTTCGAGGATATCCTGTTCCTGAGCCATGCCCGGAAAGAGCATGAACTCATGTGTGCCGTCTTCGAAAAGGTCATCGGCCGTGAGGAAGGCGTGTTGCAGATACGGACGCTGCTGTTGGAAGCCTTCCACGAGGAGACGGCTCGATTCAGTTTTGTAGAGCAGCTGTGCGAAGCGTCACAAGGCGCGAACCTGCGGGCCTTCGAAGGCGATCTGAAGCGATTGACACCGGAGGAGCTCTGCCATTTTGCCCTGACAGGGGTATCTCCCCTTGACATCGAAGCACGACCTGTTCCCAACCTGATGTTCATGCGTGATCTGGCAGCGGTGGTCGGGGACCATATCGTGCTCAGCCATGCCGCCACATCAGCCCGCGCGCGGGAGAGCATCATTATTGACGTCGTTGTCCATCACCACCCGGCATTTTCAGCTTGGGAAGACAAGATCATCAAGCTGCCTCGTGGTGTGACGTTTGAAGGGGGAGATCTTCTGGTGGCCTCGAGTGACACGGTCATCATCGGAAACTCCGAACGAACCTCCTTCGGTGGCTTGATCTCGGTTGCCAGAGCCCTCTTCGAGAAAACGGAGGTCCAGCACGTAATCATGGTCAGTATGCCGCAAGAGCGCTCCTGCATGCATCTGGACACCGTCTTCACCTTTGCAGCGCCGGACGAATGTGTGGTCTTCCCTCCTCTCATCGATCAGAAAGGACTGAACAATGTGGCCACTTTTTCCCGCAACGGCGGACCGGACCGCATGGCCACCCGCATGTGGGACACCCTCCAGCAAGCACTCGAACATCACCTCGGCCACCCGATGAGCTTCTTGCCCTGTGGCGGCGCTGACCCCTTGGGTCAGCGCCGCGAACAGTGGACCGACGGCGCCAACCTCTTCGCAGTGGCTCCGGGCGTTGTCCTGGGGTATGATCGCAATGAAAAGACCTTCGCGGGAATGGCCGACAAAGGTTATCGGATCGTGACCGCCGAGGGATTCCTTTCATTTTATGAGTCGAGCACGTTCGAACCCGGGGAAAAAATGGCCATCAAACTGGATGGATACGAATTATCCCGGGGACGAGGTGGGCCTCGCTGCATGACCATGCCCATATGCCGACGGACAGAATCATGACGGCACTCGACCAACTGATGACTGATCATCGCCGTTGGATGAAGGCGGCCATCAGGGAAGCCGAAAAGGCTTTCGAGGCGGATGAAGTACCGGTAGGAGCGGTTGTCGTCCACCACGGAATGGTCGTGGGCAAAGGGTATAATCAGGTCGAGCGGTTGTCCGACCCGACGGCCCACGCCGAAATCATTGCCATTACGGCCGCCTGCGACCGTCTTCAGACCAAACACCTGACAGAGGCCACCCTCTACGTCACGCTCGAGCCCTGCCCCATGTGCGCCGGCGCGATAACGCTGGCCCGACTCAAGCAGGTGGTCTACGGCGCGTTCGATGACAAGGCAGGCGCTGCATCTACCCTCTACAACATTCCGCAGGACCCACGTCTGAATCACTATGTGGATCTTGTTTCCGGTGTGGAGGAACAGCGCTGCGCTGACCTTCTCACCTCCTTTTTCCGTAAAAAGCGGGACAATGATCTGCCCCGTCAGGTCTGAGGTCCTCCAGGCACCCATCTTGGTCTCAGTGTCGGGGAACAGAGGCCGGCTTGGCCCATAATCGACTCTCTCTCCTACCAAGACCTTCCCAGATCCGAATGCAAGCGGATGTCGTCATCATCGGAGCCGGACCTGTTGGTTTGGCCTGCGCCATTGAAATCCAGCGCAAGGGCCTTTCCTGCATTACAGTAGACAAAGGAGCCCTGGTCAACTCCCTTACGGGCTATCCCACCAACATGGAGTTTTTCTCCACGCCGGATCTTATCGAGATCGGTGGACACCCTTTGGTCAGTTCCCGATACAAGCCCATCCGTGAGGAAGCCATCGACTACTATCGACGGGTGGCTGAGCGCGAAGAACTGACGTTGTTACTCTACGAGCGGGTACTGGGACTGGAGGGCGAACAGGGCGCGCTTGAGGTACGTACGTCAAAACGTACCATTTCGTGTGCATCTGTCGTTCTGGCGACGGGTTTTTTCGATCAGCCCAACAAGCTCGGTATTCCCGGCGAGGACCTTCCCAAAGTCAGCCATTACTTCAGGGAAGCCTTTACGTATACAGGGCGTGATGTGTGCATCATTGGCGGCAAGAACTCGGCTGCCATCGCAGCCCTGCAGTGTCATCGACGCGGAGCGCGGGTGACCCTTGTCTATCGGGGCCCGGAGATATCCCCCAAGGTCAAGTACTGGATCCGGCCTGATCTGGTCAATCGTATCGAGGAAGGCTCCATTACCGCCCACTTCAACGCCCACGCGACCGCCATCACAAAGGATGAGGTTCAGGTTCGTACCACAGATGGCACGGTCCTTATCCCGAACGATGTCGTTTTGGCCATGACGGGATATCATCCCGACTACTCGCTGTTCAGTACACTGGGTATCGATGTGGATGATGATGAGGCAGAAACCCCCGTCTTTGATGCATCAACACACGAGACAAACCGGCCGGGCGTATTCATTGCCGGCACCGTCTGCGGAGGCCGCCGAACCAGTCGCTGGTTCATAGAGAACGGACGTCATCACGCAACCCTCATTGCCGAAGCGTTGGCCGAGCGGTTGCCGGTCTGCAACGATTAACGGCCCCTGGTGTCCTCCATGAAGCGATCAGATGGTGGCCTCTTTACGCTGACCTGTTGGTGCCTTCTCTTACTGTTTGGATGGCCGGCAAGCCTCCATGCCCAAACCTTTGTCAACCGAACCTACGAGGCAGGACTGGAAGCCGTTTGGCAAGGACACGGTATCGGAGGCGCGGACTACGACAGCGATGGCGATCTGGATATCTACATTGCCTCACGGCTGAAGCACGATCCGTTCAATCCGCGGTCATGGAACCGTCTCTACCGCAATAATGGGGATGGCACCTTTACCGATGTCGCCCTGCAGGCGGGTGTTCGCGTGGATTTCCTGCCGGATCTACCCTCCAAGATTTTCGGCAACAAATTCAGCGTTTCGTGGGCGGATTACGACCGGGATGGAGATCCTGATCTGCTCCTTACCCATGTCGGACCGGAAGTTCTCTTCCGAAACAACGGGGATGGCACGTTCACGGATGTGGCCGATGAAGCCGGCCTCAATAATGCAGAGCTGGACGAACTGGAAACAGCGGGGGCCACGTGGTGGGACTACGATCTGGATGGCTGGCTGGATCTCTACCTGAGCTCCTGGAACGGTCCCAACCGTTTCTATCGCAATCGTGGAGATGGTACGTTTGAAGATATCGGCAGCGCCTCCGGACTGAACGACGAAGACCGGACCTGGATGAGCATGTCATGGGATGTGAACGGCGATGCGTTGCCAGACCTCTACCTGGCCAATGACTTTGGTCCGAACACGCTGTACCTGAACCGCGGCAACGGACAGTTCGAAGATGCCTCTGAAGAGTGGGGGCTTGCCGACCAAGGGGAGAGTATGGGATTGGCCCTCGGCGACGTTTCGGGCGACGGGTATCCCGATCTCTACGTCACAAACAATGCCGTGCGCGAGGGCGCTTCCCTGCTGAATACATTTTTTCTCGGAGCTTCAGAGGGGCCACTTCAGGATGCTGCGGCATCTTATGGCATTGCCAATACCAATTGGGCATGGGGTACAGAGTTTTTCGACGGGGATCTGGATGGAGATCTGGACCTGTTCG
>JAFMNH010000070.1 GCA_017859335.1 Rhodothermales bacterium
GACGCAGCCGGTTGGCCGAATGGCCTCTCTGCCTGGGGCCAAGACCCGAATCATACCCAGGTGCTGTGGAATGGCCGATCCGTGGATGACCTTCTGACGGGCCGCCCCCGCTTTGACATGGTCCCTGTGTCCCTCCTGGCCACAGCCGACTGGCAGATGGATGGAAAAGCACGGCTTTTGACCGACTCGTTGGCCGTTGCGTCTCCCCTGACACGAATCCGATATGAGTCCGCCGGCGACGGGCTGCAGGCCGTGCGAGCACTGCATGTCCAGAATCGCTACCTACGAACCTCCGATTCAAGCGGGGTCCGATTGCAAACGATATTCGCCTACGAAGGAGCAGGAGCCCAAGGTGAATATGATGGCAGCCGGTTGCGGCGGGCACGCGGGATTACGCTCCGGGTTGGACTGCAGGGTGCGTCGTGGTCAGCCTGGATCCAGGAGGTGGCCTCGCGGCGCGCCGTCGGGGCCCATGCGGGCGTAGTGCCGTTCACGGGCGCCGCCTATGGGTCCATCTACCAGCGCCTGGGGGCCACCGTCGAGGACCCGACGGCGCGCCGCCGCACCATCCGGAACGATCTGGAGGTGGGCGCGACAGCAACCTGGATGCGCTGGGAGGGCCGGATTCGCCTGGCACGGACCTCCCAGACCCTGGACTTCGACGGAAGCACACTGGCCACGCGTGGTTGGGTAACGCGCTGGCAGGCACTACCGTCCATGCAGACCCACCTCGGGTCGGGCGTCCTCTCGATCGAAGGCCACGTACTTCGGGATGCCGGCTTCGGCGGCTCGGCATGGACGTCATCACCCGACAACTGGACACAATCCGGCGTGGCCGCGGCCTATCACACCACCAAGGAGATGCGTATCAAGGCCGGCCTGGTCAACACGTCCGATCATGCCTGGTGGCACGCATCCGCATCCGGGTCCGCAGGCTGGAAGGACGTACGGATGAGCGGCCACATCGAGCGTGACGCCCGCGGGCTGACCCTCCTTGAGCGTTCGGGGTTTGGCACCGGCATCGATGGTATCTCCCATGAACCCGGCATACCGCTGCAAGAGCGTGTTCTGGCGCGCGCAGGTCTTGCCATGTCTGCAGGCATCTGGCACGCCGATCTGAAGGTGTCGCACCTGCGGGAGCGCGACGCCATCATCCACCAGCTGGACGCGAGTCACCCCGGATTGAACTCCCGCATCCTGGAGGGCATGCGCACCCGATCGCTCCTCAGCCTTACCCTCGGGTGGCGGGCCGACGGCCGACGTGGGCCCTATGCCCGGATCGAAGGAGTAATCAGCACCTCAAGCGGCCCGAATGGCGGGGCCGATGCCTTACTCTGGGAACAGAGCCTGCCCCGGCGCTGGGCTTCAGGGCGTATCGGCTGGAAGGCACTGCTCTTCCAGAAGGATCTGGACCTGGACGTATACGTGCGCGGACGCCTCTGGGAATCCATGAACGGTCTTCGATTGCACACGCCCACCGGACTCCTGGTCCTGCCCGAGGACCCTTCCTCCCCGGTCGATGGGAACTGGCTGGTGGATGTGGGCGCCGAGGGCGACGTCCGGGGCGCCACCTTGTTTTTCGCCTACGAGAACATCTTTTCGGGCACTCAGGCCCAGATCGGCAATCTGCTCGTGCCCGACTACCCCTTGCCGCGCCAGCGCATCCGGTTCGGTGTCTACTGGCCCATCGCCAACTGACCACAGGCACGATAGGAAGCACAACCTTTTGCGTGAGGTCCGTATAAACGGCCCATGCAAGCTCCTGTCCACGAGGACATATCACCCTACGAACAACAAGCGCTGGCTGACATTGCCGCATGGCGTCAGCCTGATGCCTCATGGCGTGCCAAAGCCTCGCGCTCACTTGCGCAGGTATGGGGCGCCGTTTCCGGGCAGCTCCATGCCCTGCCGGGTGTCGAGTGGACGATTGAGAACGTCGTCTCGGGCTTGCTGGAACTGACGAACGAGATGACGCAGGATTCCATTTGGACGGACGCCATACTCAGGGATTTTGTATCGAATGGTCATCCGGTCCGCGCGCTTGCGGACATCCAACGGCTCGATCTGGAGCACGTGGACACCATCATGATGGGACTGGACCGAAAGTACATCAGCCTGGCATCTGCGGAAGGGGTCGCCACAGGAGCCGCGGGCGCCGCTGGCATCGTGCCGGACCTGGTGGCATTGGTGGCACTCAACCTGCGGGTCGCGGGAGAAACAGCCACGTACTGCGGCTTTGACATGCAACGGCCGGAGGAGCGGCTCTTTGCACTCCAGATCCTGGACGCGGTGGCCCGTTCAGAAGACTCCAAGCGGGAGATCACGGTAGCTCCGGTCTTGAGAACGGCATCGGCCGTAGCCCGCAAGACCGCATCGGGCATCGCTGGGCAGATGGGACTCGGAAGCGCCGTGGAAGGGGCCATGCGTCGCTTGGGCATGACCCTTGCGCAGAAGAAGCTGACCCAGTTGGTCCCGGTTACGGGCGCACTGGTAGGTGGTGGGCTCAACTACCTGTACACTGCAAACGTGTGCCGCACGTGTCATTACCTCTACCGGGAGCGGTTTCTGGAGGCGAAATACGGATCCAATCAGGGTTGACGGGTAGTCCCCGGGGCCAATTCGCGGGAGGGTTCTCTCGTTTAAGGAAATGTTACCTCGGGTCGATAAGGAAAAGGTCCCCAGAGCACAGCAATCCGGGACGACGCCGTACCCGTAAGAGAAAAGGTCAGAGGAGAGGAGGAGCCCGAATGAGCGAGCAGGACACCATTCGATGTTCATTTTGCAGCCGGACAGCCCATGAGGTGACATCCATGGTTGCTGGACCCGACGTATACATCTGTGATCAGTGTATCGATGATGCATCGGGTATTGTAGACCTGGACGACCGTCAGCCGGCTGCCATGCCCGTCGAGACCCCCGCCTCCCGCGGGTGGCAGCAGCGAATGTCTCCTGTCGACATCAAGGCGGCCCTCGATGAATACGTGATCGGTCAGGACCAGGCGAAGAAGGCGCTCTCGGTTGCCGTCTACAATCATTACAAGCGTATCAACGCGATCGATGACACCTCGGAATTCCGGGATGTGGAGCTGGAAAAATCCAATATCCTGCTTATCGGTCCTACCGGTACGGGCAAGACGCTACTGGCGCGGACGCTTGCTCGCATCCTGGATGTCCCCTTCTCCATCTCCGATGCCACCGCCCTGACGGAGGCCGGATACGTTGGCGAAGACGTGGAGTCCATTCTGGCGCATCTCTTGCATGCTGCGGATTTCGACGTGGAGCGCGCGCAGCGTGGCATCATCTATATCGACGAGGTCGACAAGGTTGCCCGCAAGGCGGAGAATGCCTCCATAACCCGGGACGTCTCCGGCGAAGGTGTGCAGCAGGCCCTGCTGAAGATTCTCGAAGGCACTGTGGCCAGCGTACCCCCAAAAGGCGGACGCAAGCACCCGGAACAGAGCCTGATCAACATCGACACATCAAACATCCTCTTTATTTGCGGCGGTGCGTTTGACGGCCTCAATGAGGTAATTGCACGTCGCGTGTCCCAGAATGCCATCGGGTTTACAGCGGGCAGCTCCCAGAAGATGGACAAGTTCGATCCGTCCATCTTCCAACACGTCGAGCCCGACGATCTGCTCCGGTTCGGACTCATTCCTGAGTTGGTAGGTCGGTTGCCCGTCGTATCTGCGCTCGATCACCTGTCCGAGGACGCCATGCGAGGCATCCTGCGCGAGCCAAAGAACGCGCTTCTGAAGCAGTACCAGAAGCTGTTTGCCATGGACGGTATGGAACTTCACTTCAACGAGGGTGCTATCGAGGCCATTGTCGAAAAAGCCAAGGCGCTCAACACAGGTGCTCGTGGACTGCGCGCCGTGCTTGAGGACACGATGCTCGACATCATGTTCGACATCCACTCGAAGAGCAACATTGCCCGGTGCATCATTACCCGGGAGACGGTGCTCTCCAAGGCAGAGCCCACGTTCGAGCCGCAGCGGGCCACGGCATGAGGCCGCGTCTGGACCGAACGCGGCGAGCGATCGTCTGAGCCCTCCAATACAGCGTGACACCTGCGCACGCCCCTGTCTGAGCTGCTCCATTACCGGCCTGTGCGTACCTGGCCTGCAGCCATGCCGGGGCATCCCCCGCTTTCTTCCAAGCGGGACCAGCGCTAAGTTGGGTCCATGGACGCCAAGGCCACCATCCACCGTTTTGCCGCGCTGCCCCGTTACTACGTACGCGGGCTTGCTGCAGAATTGTACGAGCGACAGGTTTTCCTTTGGGCTCAGGCCATCGCCTTCAAAGTGCTCATCACCATTGTCCCGGTCATCGTCCTCGGTACCGGTCTGGCTGCCTCGATTCTGAAACTCGAGCGTCCCTTTGCCACGATTGAGAACCTGATACGCGACTTTCTGCCTGCCTATCAGTCGGATCAAATCGTGGTGTTCCTCTCCCAGTTGCAGTCTGCAAGTGGGACGCTGACGCTGATCGGTGTCGCGGGGCTTGGCATGACAGCCATCACGCTTTTCACGACGCTGCGGACCGTGCTGGGCAACGTGTTCCAAGAGGAGTGGCATGAAAGTCGCAGTTTCCTGGGAGGCTACGCCTTCGATCTGCGAATGACCATACAGGTCGGCGCTTTCTTCCTGTCCTCGACCGTCATTTCGATTGCCCGCCGAACGCTTGACAGCGATGCCATTGTATGGATGCAGTCCATCGGCCTGGACGCAGCGTGGTTCGAACAGGGCTGGCACAGCGCGCTGGATACCTTTGGTTGGTTCCTCCCCTTTCTGCTGAGTGTGGCCATGTTCTTCCAATTGATCTGGCTCATACCCGTTCCGAAACCACCCAAGCGTAGCGCCCTGGCGGGTGCCGTCTTCACAGCGCTTCTCTGGGAGATCGGGAAGATCGGTTTCACAGCCTACGCCGCGGGCTATGCCAACTTCGAACAGAGCGCGCTGGCTGCCCTCGGGGAAACGTTTCTGTTTGTTATTGTTATCGTGTTCTGGGCCTACTTCTCCGGTCTGATTCTGACCATGGGGGCCATCGTGACCCTGTTGCACGAGCGAAAGCATCGGAAACCGGAAATCATGGAGCCCTTCTATCCAAGCCAATCCCAAGAGGAGCGCCCCGACGCCTCCTCCGGCGTACGTCCACCCGGTACAGGTCCTGCGATCGTCGATTAATCCAGCCCAGCCATGGCCCTTTCGCCCGTACAGGAATTCTTTGCCGACTTCGGCGAGCTGTGTCGCTACATGGGGCGGTTCTTCGCACGCTTCTGGCGACGGCCCTTCGAGGGACGCGAATTGCTGCGTCAGATGGACGAAGTGGGATCGAAGAGTTTTTTGCTGACCTCGGTCACGGGACTGGCCATCGGCGTCGTGCTGGCCATGCAAAGCCGCGGCACCTTGGTGCGGTTCGGCGCCGAGGCGGTCCTGCCTTCCATGCTCGCGCTCTCTGTCATCAAGGAGATCGGCCCGGTCATCACATCGCTCGTGCTGGCAGGCCGCCTCGGCGCCGGCATGGCGGCTGAAATCGGCTCCATGCGCGTGACCGAGCAGATTGATGCCCTCGAAGTGGCTGCCCTCAAACCGTTCCATTTCCTGATCGTCACCCGCACCCTGGCCTGCATGATCATGTTTCCCATCCTGACCATGTGGACCGATTCGGTGGCGCTGATCGGAGGCTACGCCGAATCCTATCTGGCCTCGGGGATGGACTACCGCATCTTCATTTCGACGGCGTTTGAAACGATCCGCATCAGCGATGTCATCGTGGATACGGGCAAAACGTCCGTCTTCGGCTTCCTCGTGGGCATGGTCAGCTGTTACCTGGGCTTCACGGTCCGGGGAGGCACGCGGGAAGTGGGTCGGGCGGCCATGCGCGCCGTCGTAGGCGCCTCGCTGCTCATCCTGTTGACCGACGTCGTCATCGTGCGGCTTTCCATCATGATCTTCGGGGACGTAGGGACATGAGCCAGGACCCCATCATCGCACTGCGTGGCGTCAAGAAACGATTCGGTGCCCTCGAGGTCCTCCGGGGTATCGACCTGACCGTGGATCAAGGGGTATCCTCGGTGGTCATGGGGGGATCAGGGTCCGGAAAAAGCGTGCTCATCAAGCACATCGTGGGTCTCCTCAAACCGGATGCCGGCCAGGTCTGGGTGAAGGGAAAGCGGGTCGACACGTTGGAGGGGGACGCCCTCGACGAGGTTCGCCTTTCCATCGGATACCTGTTCCAGTCGGGCGCGCTCTTTGATTCCATGAGCGTTTTCGAAAACCTTGAGTTCTTCCTTGAGCGACACACCCGATTTTCCAAAGCAGAGCGGGAAGAGCGCATCATGGAGCATCTTTCCATGGTCGGTCTGCCCGAGAAACGGGATCACCGCCCGGCAGAGTTGTCTGGAGGACAGAAAAAACGCATCGCCTTGGCCCGCGCGCTGGTCCTCGAACCCGATATCATCCTCTATGACGAACCCACCACGGGACTGGACCCGGTATCGGTGCGGAGCGTCAGTGAATTGATCGTTCGCCTCCGGGAAGACCTCGGTGTGACCAGCGTGGCCATCACGCACGACCTGCTGTGCGCAGAGATCATTGCCGACGAGGTTCATTTCCTTTTCGAGGGTCGCGTGCTGGCCTCCGGTACCCTGGAAGACGTTCGCCATGCTCAGGAACCAGCCCTGAGGGAGTTTTTCGGGTCCACATGAGATCCCAGACAACCCCATATATGATGTGTAATACCGGAAGACCTGCCGCGGACCCTGCGCCAGACTCCATGGTATGCCACTCACGCCCTATTTTGACCTGCGGCGTGCAGGCCTGCAAACCGCGTCTGCGCCCCACCCGTCCATCAACGCCAGCCATCGTTCCCGCATGAACCGCTCCGTCCGACTTGGTGTGCTGATTGCCTCGGCAGCGTTCCTCTTCGTGCTGGTGCTCTTCTTCATCGGCAGCCGAACGTTCCTGTTCAGCAGCACATTCGAGGTCAAAAGTCAGTTCACTCAGGTGGCGGGCTTGCAGGTCGGTGCGCCGGTCCAGTTCCAGGGCATCAACGTAGGGCGCGTTCGAGACGTTGCCCTGCCCAGTGCCCCGGGCGAGTCCATTATCGTGACCATGTCGCTTTCGAATCGGGCTTCGCACCTGATACGGCAGAATACACTGGCCAGTATCAAGAGCGATGGCTTGGTGGGTGAACAGATCATCGTGCTTACCAACCCGGCCGATATTGCCGAGCCCGTCGAGGTGGGCGACTTCATTGAAGGTCAGGACCCCTTTGACCTGTTCGAGATCACCGACCGCGCACTGGCATCCGTGCAGACCTTCGAACAGGCAGCCGTCACGTTTGAAGACATTCTGCAGGACATACAGCAGGGCGAAGGGACGCTCGGAAAGATCGTCTATGACTCTACGCTTTATGTCGAGATCGTGGAGACGATGGATGAGTCCCAACGCATCCTGAGCAGTCTGGCCACGACCGCTGAGGCCAACGCAGAGATCATCGTGGATCTGGCCATCGAAGCCACCGAAGGCGTCGAACGGATCCTGGCCAAGGCGGAATCAGGCGAAGGCACGCTGGCCCGTTTCCTCAACGATCCGGCCATGTATGAGCAGCTTCTGGCGTCGGCCGACTCCCTCCGCATCATTGCCGGAGATCTGCGTGCGGTCTCCCAATCAGCCGAAAATGCTGCATTATGGGGCGAATTGGGTGCTTTCAGAATGGCCGAACTCATGGAGGCGGCCAAACACAACTGGCTCTTCCGTCGGTACTTCGAGGAACGTGGCAGCATCGAAGCGGCGCCGTTCGAGGTGCGCGAGCGCGCCATTTCCGAATCGTTCCGCCAGATTACGGAGCGCGAGCGGGATCTCCTGCAGTGGGAGCAGGATCTGGAAGCACTGCAAGCCCGCCTTCAGGCCCGGGCCGATTCGCTTGGCATCCAACCCGAACAGCCATAGGCCCCGTCCCATGAAATTCATCCTGGAGCACGTAGACCCGTCCGGCGCGCGGGCAGGCCGCCTCATTACGGACCACGGCGAGATCGAAACACCCATCTTCATGCCCGTGGGCACGGTGGGGTCGGTCAAAGCCGTCTGGCCCAGGGAGCTCATATCCGATATCCAGGCCGATATCATCCTGGGAAACACGTACCACCTGTACCTGCGTCCCGGCACCGACATTCTCGAGAAAGCGGGCGGGCTGCACCCCTTCATGAACTGGAAGGGACCGATCCTGACCGATTCGGGCGGCTATCAGGTCTTCTCCCTCTCGGAGCGGCGCAAACTGACAGAAGAAGGCGCGCGCTTCAAGTCGCATATTGACGGCTCGTATCATCAGTTCACCCCGGAAAACGTGGTGGATATCCAGCGCAGCATCGGGTCGGACATCATGATGGTGCTCGATGAATGCCCTCCCGGCGATGCCACGGAAACCTATGCCGCCGAGTCCAACGAGCTGACCGTGCGCTGGGCCGAGCGCTGCAAGAAGCGGTTCGACGCGACCGAGGGCCTCTATGGACATTCACAGGCCCTCTTCGGCATTGTTCAGGGCGTCGTCTACCCGGAAATCCGGCGTCGGTCGGCCCGTCAGCTCATCGACCTCGATTTTCCCGGGTATGCCATCGGTGGCCTCTCGGTGGGGGAGCCGGCCGAGCAGATGTATGCCATGGTGGATGTGGTGGCTCCCATCCTGCCCGCTGAAAAGCCGCGCTACCTGATGGGTGTCGGGACCCCGGCCAATCTCATTGAAAACGTGCACCGCGGGATCGACATGTTCGACTGTGTCATGCCCACGCGCAACGGTCGTAATGGGATGCTTTTCACGACGGAGGGCGTCATGAATATCAGGAATGCCAAGTGGAAGGAGGATTTCTCGGAGATCGATCCGGGCATGGACACCTATGTCTCCCGGGAGTTCTCCAAAGCCTATGCCCGGCACCTGACCATGGCTGGCGAAATCCTGGGAATGCAGTTGGCCTCCATCCAGAACCTGGCCTTCTACCTCTGGCTCATGAAGGAAGCCCGAAAGGCCATTCTCGACGATCGTTTCGCTGCGTTCAAGCGGGATATTCTACCCCGCATCGATCGGCGCCTCTGACCGTTGTGTAACGCGTTCCGGCCCGCGCCTTCAAAACGATCGAACACGCGCTCCGAACGCGAGTAGGATCCCTTCACCCAATCCGAACCTCCCATGGCCCGTCAGTTCGACGTTCCAACCTTCTATCGAAGCCCCGTGGTTTCCCGCGTCAAGGAAGCCCGCCGCCTGCAGGATCCTCGCAAGAAGGACCTCTCCCCCTCCGTCCTGGACTTCGGACCCGTTCGTTTCAAACTCGCGCGTCATTTCGGGTTCTGCTATGGCGTGGAGAATGCCATCGAAATTGCCTACCGGGCCCTGAAGGAAGCCGACGGTCGTCGGATTTTCCTGCTCTCGGAAATGATCCACAACCCGCATGTAAACGAGGATCTGCTCTCAAGGGGCATTCGATTCCTGCGCACCACGCAGGGGGAGCAACTCATTCCCTTCGATGAACTGACCGCCGACGATGTCGTCATCATCCCAGCCTTCGGCACGACGCTCGAAACGGAGGAGCGGCTCAAGGAGATTGGCGTGGACGTCGAAGCCTACGATACGACCTGTCCCTTCGTCGAGAAGGTGTGGACGCGCAGCCGTCAAATCGGCTCGAAGGACTTTTCAGTCGTAGTACACGGCAAACGCTATCATGAGGAGACGCGTGCCACGTTCTCGCACGCGCGGAACGGGGCGCCCGTGGTTGTTGTGAGGGACCTTGAAGAGGCCCAAAAGCTGGCGCGTGTCATCCGGGGCGAAGAGGGCCGCGACTACTTCTTCTCGGTTTTCGAGGACCGCTACTCCGAGGGATTCGACCCGGATGCGGATCTGGTACGCGTGGGTGTTGTCAACCAGACTACCATGCTGGCCACCGAAACCGCGGAAATTGCCGCGCTTGTCCGAACGGCCCTGCATGACCGATATGGCGAGGATGGCATCCAGCATTTCGCGGATACCTCCGACACGCTGTGCTACGCCACGAACGAGAACCAGGACGCCACGCGTGCGCTCATTGACGATGGTGCCGACATGGCCATCATCGTGGGCGGCACCAACTCCTCAAATACCTCCCACCTTGTGGAGCTGTGCGAGGAGAAGATGCCGACCTACTTCGTGACGGGTCCGGAAGGATTGTTGGACGAGAACCTGATCCACCATTTCGACCTGCACACGAAGGCCATGACGACCTCTGAAGGCTGGCTGCCAACGGAGCGTCCTTTGACAGTGCTCCTGACCGCGGGGGCATCCTGCCCGGATATCCTGCTGGATCAGGTTATGGAGCGGCTCTGCTCCTGGCAATCCGGGTGCCGGGAGGTTGAGGACGTGCTGGCGCCCTTCAACGCACTCTCATGACCGGGTTTTTCTCACGGCGTACCCTGGCTGTATCGGCGCTGATGGCCTTGATGCTGCTTGTTTCGGGATGCTCGGTGTTTTCTACCCGGGAGCCCGAGGAACCCCTCGGTGAGACGGGGTCCTTCATACAGCCTGACACGCCGGAGCAGGTCATCGAAAACCTCCAAGCGTCCGTGGCTGAGTTGAACACACTCAACTACCGGCGTTCGCTTTCGGAGGACTTTGCCTTCCGACCAACGGCAACGGCCCAGGCCCGTGAATCTGTTTTCCTTTCCTGGTCGCGATCCCAGGAGGAGCAGTATTTTTCGGCCATGGTTGCCGCCGCAGCGCTGAATCAGGGGCACTCCCTGCAGTTGAATGATCAGTCCCTGACCTTGCTCAGCGAATCGGAGTTCGTACTCGATGCCACCTACGTTCTGTCGGTCAATCATCGGCGCGCAGAGGTGCCCACGCGCGTGCAGGGACGGTTGCAGTGGGTCCTCGGGCAGGGTCCTGATGGGTTGTGGGCCCTCGAAGAGTGGACCGATCAGGAATTGGGATCGGAGCCGTCCTGGAGCGATCTGAAGGCCGAGTTCTCGAAGTAGTCGGGCGCTTCGACGCGTGGAGCGCGTGTTTTGACCTGTGCCGGTGCCGACATTGGAGCACAGTTCCGATATTGGGGCATGCGTCTCCCCGCTTTCATACTCCTGCTGGCCATCGGGCTGATCCCTGCCTGCAACCCGTTCGCGCCGGCATTGGAAGAGGGCAATCCCTTTGGAGACCTGCTTGGCGATCCAACCACGATCGAAGGCTTTTTCACCAACTTCCGTAATGCCTACGAGCTGCGGGATCTGTCCCTGTACGAGCCCCTCCTCGACTCGTCGTTCACCTTCGTCTACACCGATTTTGATGCGCAGGTGGATCGGGAGTGGGGGTTTGCGCAGGATCTTGAGAGTACCCGGCGCCTTTTCCAGAACGCTTCGGGCATTCGCCTGCAGTGGAACCAGATCATCACCCAGGATGCCCTTGAACCGGATGTCCGGGAACGGATTGTGCGTTCATTCAACCTGACTGTTACCTTGGAGCAAGGCGATGTCTTCCGCACCGATGGCAACGTCAACTTTCTCCTGACCAGAGCGGACTCCCTGTCCTCGTGGCGACTGCAACGATGGCGCGATGAAAGCGAACTGTAGATCCGCACGGGAAGAAGCCCCCCCGAATTCCTGAAATTGCCTCAATGGCCATGACAATGCTGGCCATGACAATGCGCTAAAAGGCGCGCACTTCTGTCCACTTCACCCCCAGAACCAACCTGTTTTCCATGGATACGGCGCTCTCCTACACCGAACAGCACTTTGACCAGTTCGTGGACGAACTGAAGGATTTTCTTCGGATCCCCTCGGTCAGTACCGACCCCAATCACGCAGGCGATGTGCGCGAGGCGGCCGGATGGCTGGCCGATCATATGCGGGCCCTGGGCGTCTCCAAGGTGGACATCATGGAGACCGCCGGCCACCCCATCGTGTACGGCGAACACATCGTGTCTCCAGATGCGCCGACCATCCTTGTCTACGGGCATTACGACGTGCAGCCCCCCGATCCGTTGGATCTCTGGAAAACCGACCCGTTCGACCCGCAGGTTCGGGATGGCAACCTGTATGCCCGCGGCGCCTGCGACGACAAGGGGCAGCTCTTCATGCATGTGAAGGCAGCTGAATCCTACTTCAAGACAGAGGGCGCTCCTCCACTGAACGTAAAGTGGATTTTCGAGGGCGAAGAGGAAATCGGATCCAAGCACCTCCCCCAGTTCTTGGAGGAGCACAAGGATCTCTTGGCAGCTGATGTGGCCCTCGTTTCCGACACCGCGCTCTTCGGCAATGGTGTCCCGTCCATTACATACGGTCTGCGCGGTCTGGCCTACGTCGAAGTCACCCTGGAAGGGCCTTCCATCGACCTTCACTCGGGAGTCTATGGTGGCGCGGTGGAAAACCCGATCAATGCCCTGGCCACCATGATCGGCAATCTCCATGACGATCAGCACCGGGTTACCGTCGAGGGCTTCTACGATAATGTCATCGACCTGACGCCCGAGGAGCGGGAAACCTTTGCCAGCCTGCCCTTTGATGGCGAAGCATGGGTACAGGAAGTGGGCGCATCGAAGTCCAAGACGGAGGCTGGCTATTCGCCCCTCGAAGGAACGACGGCCCGCCCTACCCTGGATTGCAACGGCATCTGGGGAGGATTCACGGGAGCAGGGGCCAAAACGGTATTGCCGTCCAAGGCCAGCGCCAAGATCTCCTGCCGCCTCGTGCCCGGACAGACGCCGGCAGAGATCACGGACAAGCTCGAAGCGCATTTCCGCAAGCACACGCCAGAGACCATGAAGCTGACCTTTACCGACCTGCATGGAGGTCATGGCGCCCTCGTGCCCACCGATTCACCTGCCATGAAAGCTGCTTCCGAAGCGATGGAGGGCGTGTACAACGAAACGCCGTACATGGTACGTTGTGGCGGCTCCATCCCCATTGTGGCTGACTTCAAGCGCATCCTGGATCAGGACACCGTCCTCATGGGCTTCGGCCTGGATTCGGATGCCATCCATTCGCCCAACGAAAAATTCGGCTTGGACCGTTTCCGCGCCGGTATTGACTCCATCATCCGCTTCATGGCCATCTACGGCCGTTCCAACTGACGCCATGCGCATCACTTCCCTCCTACTGATCCTGGTTCTACTGGCTGGCTGTACAGCTGCGCCTGACACCGTCGAATCCCCTTTCGCTGGCGACCCCTGGCCCGACATACGCGCTGAGCGGATTGCGACGCTGCTTCCTGGTGTCATGGAAGAAAACGGCCTGGATGCATGGGTGGTCATCTGCCGGGAGAACAACAACGACCCACTGGCCGATCACGTTGGCTGCGAAAA
>JAFMNH010000071.1 GCA_017859335.1 Rhodothermales bacterium
GCGGACGAGATGTACGAGAGCGCCTTTCCAATGGTGGCCGTGGGCCGGAGCGTCTTCGATCGGCTCAAGAGCGGAGATCACGCGCGCATCCGCGAGGGGGGTGTCATCGAGTTTGAGATCAGCGCCTAGGGCTCTTACAAAAGCCGGAGTCGATTCCGTAGGCCCTTCGAAATGAAGGAGGTGCCGTCGGCGTAGATCAGGAAGCCTTCCACACCGGGCTGGCTCTCAATCAGGTGCTGCCCATGAGGCCGCGAGGCCACGGAAACAGCCGTGGCCAGGGCGTCTGCCGTCATGGTGTCCTGTGCAACGATGGTGGCGCTGACGACGTGGTTCACGGACTGGCCGGTTCTCGGGTCGATGAGGTGCGAGACTTCCTTGCCCTCAACCATGCGCTTTCGCGCAGTAATGCCGGACGTTGCCACGGCCTCGTTTTCGATGTCGATCGTGGCCACCAGGTCCTGCGCGCTCTCGGGGTGCCGAATGCCGACCGTCCAGGCGCGATCCCGCTCGGGTCGGCCCAAGGCAAAGAGGTCGCCTCCGGCGTCAACCAGGGCAGCAGAGACACCGGCCGATTGCGCTGCGGCAATGGCTTGATCCACGCCATATCCTTTGGCGATACCGCCAAAATCGGCCATTACGCCATTCGTCTTCATGCGGACCGTGGTACCGTCCACATCCAACTGCCGGAAATCAATCAAACCCTCCGTGCTCGACCCAGGCACGAATCCCAAACGGCGCATGGCCGGCAGGACCGTTACGTCCATGGCGCCCTCGGAGAGCCCACCGAAATGAAGCGCAGCCCGGGCGACATCGGACACGGCGCGGCCGTCCACGCGTTCGCCGTCGTTGACCCGCATCAAGGCGCTGGTGCTGTTGTGGACCGTCAGGAGGGTGTCTACCCCATGCAATCGGCCAAATGCGCCCTCAGAGGCTGCCGAAGAGAACTCGGACGCCAAGAGGGAGAGCCGAACAGGGGTGCCCATGGCCTTCGCCGAGCGATGAACGAGATCCGAGGACGGCGCGCGGGTAGCAAAGGCCCATGCAGCGGAGGGCTGGATCAGCGCCACGCCACCGAGCATCTTTCCGGCACGTGTCAAAAACCCTCGGCGGGAGTGAGTGCGCATCATGAATTGAAATGCGTTGGTTCTTTGGGTAGAACGAGGTTCTCTCCATGAAGGAGAAAGACCGGCGACAGGGTACGCCGATCTGCATACCAAGATCAATGAGGAATCCCAATCCTCAGCACCTTTTCGTACCATTCCGGTGCCGCGTTCACCCATTTTCAAACCCGCATGCGCACCCTCCTCCTTCCTCTTCTGATCGCCCTGACCCTTTTCGGCTGCTCCGGGCCGGACTCCTCCTTCACCGCCGACTTTACCGATTCTCCCGATCGCGTCTGGATCGGACCCGAGTACTATGCCAACCGGATGCTGGACTGGGAGCTCAGGGATGGTCGCTTGCAGGCTGTGGAAGGCCGCCAGGCCAAACCCATGCGCACCGTTCACCTGCTCACCCGCTGGCTGGCCGACGAGGAAGGCAGCCTCGTCATGAGTGTGCGTACTGGATCGGTGGGCGAGCCGGACCAGACATCGGACTCGACATGGGTGGGGTTCCTGGTCGGGGCCGGGGGCTCAGAGACAGACTATCGCATCAGCTCGCTGGTCCACCACTGGCCGGCGCCCGGCGGGGGTCTGTTTGCTGGCGTGGACGGCACAGGGCGGATCGTTGTGCGCGACAATGAAAATCCAGATGCCCGCCGGGCGCCGCGCGCTGATTTCACCCCGGAGGACTGGCCGTTGATCGAGCCGTCGTCCGGAGAAGGCACATTGGAAACCATCCGCACGTTCGGCCTTCGTGTCATGGCAGCCCCGGGGGAGGAGGGCTACGACCTGGTCATCGAGACCTTCATTCCGGCCACGGACGAGGTCATCTCCCACGCCGTCTATCCCGGGCTGGATGCCAAGTACTTTACCGGCAACGTGGCACTCGTCTCCCACGGCAGCGCTTCGTCGGATGAGCAGGGATACTGGTTTGACGATTGGACCGTCGAAGGCTCCAAGGTCCGCGCCGATGACAGCCGCGCATTCGGCCCCGTTTTGGGCGTTCAGTACACGCTCAGCGAGGGCACGCTCAAGATGACCGCGCAGATGGGCCCGCTGGGACCGGATGATTCAAACGTGGCGGAGCTCCAGATCGCAGATGGCGCCACATGGACGACCGTGGCTCGCGGCGAGCTGGATACGAACGGGTATACCATCGGATTTCGGGTAGAGGACTGGGCGCGGGAAGGCGATACGCCCTTCCGCGTCCTGTATTCGCTGTGGGAGGGCGCCGAGCCCGTCACGCATCATTACGAGGGCACGATCCACGCCACGGTGGAAGGGGAGGAGTTCGTACTGGCCGCCATGAACTGCCATCACATCTCGGGTGGGGACGGCTCCTGGACCCACAATCATTTCTGGTGGCCGCATCAGGAGGTGGCCGACAAGGTGGCTTACCACGAGCCCGACATGATCTTCTTTGCGGGCGATCAGATCTATGAGTCCGGCTTGGCGGGCATCGTGCGCTCGCCCGAGGACACGGCCATCCTCGACTATCTCTATCACTGGAATCGGTTCTTGTGGGCGTTCGGGGACCTGACGCGCCATCGCCCGACCGTCACGATTCCGGATGATCACGATGTCTATCACGGTAACATCTGGGGCGCTGGCGGCAAGGCAGCCACGGGCCCCCATTCGCCCGCTTCGGATAACGGCGGCTACATCCAGAGCCCCGGATTCGTGAACGCCGTGCACCGTACGCAGACCTCGCACCTGCCGGATCCCTACGATCCTACCCCGGTCCAGCAGGATATTTCCGTGTACTACACCAACGTCGAGTTCGGGGGTGTTTCGTTCGCCGTCCTCGGCGATCGGCAGTTCAAGAGCGCGCCGAGAGACCTCATGCCCGAGGCGCAGATCTGGAACGGCTGGCCCCGCAACCCGGACTGGGACGCGGCCAAGGACGGAGATCATCCCGACGCCGTGCTGCTCGGAGATCGCCAACTCGCGTTCATGGATCATTGGGCCCGGGACTGGGGATCAGAGGCCTGGATGAAGGTGCTCCTGTCCCAGACCCTCTTTGCCAACGTAGCCACCATTCCCGTGGACCATTTTGATGGATCCGGCATCCCCGGTCTCCCAATCCCGCCACCGGGAGAAATCGTGACGGGGTACAAGAAGGCGATGGACCACGACTCGAACGGGTGGCCGCAGACGGGTCGCAACAAGGTAGTCGATGTCCTGCGTCGAGCACGTGCCTTCCACGTGGCAGGGGATCAGCATCTGGGCAGTACGGTCCGCTATGGCAAGGACACCTTCCAGGACGCCGGCTACGGCTTTGTGGTGCCGTCGATTGCCAATATTTGGCCGCGCCGCTGGTTTCCACCGGAAGTCAGCCCAACCCGGGACCCCTCGAAATCTTGGTACACCGGAGATCATCTGGACGGATTCGGTAACCATATGACGGTCATGGCAGTCGCCAACCCGGTCAACTCCGAGATCGAGCCGACAGCGCTCTACGATCGCACGCCCGGCTACGGGATTGTCCGGATGAACAGGACGACACGAAATGTGGTGCTTGAGGCGTGGCCGCGATGGGTGGATCCGTCTGCTCCCGGTGCCGCGCCCTACGCCGATTGGCCTGTGGCTTTCCATCAAGAGGATGGCGACGGACGTCGCCCTGTAGATCATCTGGCGAACCTGACCTTCGACGTTTCGGATATTCCTGTCGTGGAGGTCACGGATCTTCATACGGGAGACCACATCTACTCCATCCGACCTGGCGCCGGGATGTATCGCATTCCGGTGTATGAGACCGGCCGGGATTATCATCTACGGGTTACATGGCCCGATGGCAGGGAGCGTAGTTTCGAACTGCCCGCCGGTTCTTACCCCATGACCGGGATGATCTCCAAATCTGCCGACTGAATGCCATGCGTCACTATCTGATTCCTATAGCCTGTTTGCTGCTGACCTCCTGTTCTTCGGAGAGGCCGGCTGAGCTGGAGACAACGGCTTCCAAAGGGTCCGCCGAGAACGTCATCTTCATAACGCTCGATGGTCTGCGGTGGGAGGAGCTCTTTACCGGCGCCGACCCGTGGCTTCTGAACAATGAGCGCTACACCGAGGATATGGAAAATGTCCGGGCGCGCTTCTGGCGTGATACGCCAGAAGCGCGCCGCGAAGCCCTCATGCCGTTTTTCTGGAGCGTGATTGCTGAGGAAGGAACGCTCTGGGGGAATCGGCTGAAGGGTTCGCATGCGGACGTGACGAACCAGCGCGTTTTCTCCTACCCGGGGTACAACGAAATCCTGACCGGCTTTGTCGACGAAGCCATCGACTCGAACAACAAGGTGCCCAATGCCAACGAAACCGTACTCGAGTGGGTGAACAAGCAGCCCGGCTTCGAAGGCCGCGTGGCCGCATTCGGTTCGTGGGACGTCTTTCCCTACATCATCAACGAAGAGCGCAGCGGGGTGCCCGTGAATGCCGGTTTTGAGTCTGCCGTGCCGCAGGGGCGGGACCTTTCGGAAAAAGAGCAATGGCTGAATGAACTACAGGCCCAGACGCCCTCGCCCTGGACGAGTGTACGACTGGATGTCTTTACCCACCACTATGCCCTGGAGACGCTCAAGCAGGACCGACCCCGCCTGCTGTACATCTCGTATGGGGAGACGGACGATTTCGCCCATGATGGCGACTATCGACACTACCTGGACGCCGCGCATCGGACCGATGCCTTCATCCGGGATGTATGGGAGTGGGTACAGGACGATCCGGAGTACGCCGGTCGGACAACGTTCCTGATCACGACGGATCATGGCCGGGGATCCGAGGATCGTTGGATCGGGCACGGCATCGATTGGATGGGATCCTCTGCCATCTGGGTGGCCGGAATGGGCCCAGGTTTCCCACAGCATGGCGAAATGGGGTCTTCCGAGGCTTCAGGTGGGGACAAGTCTGATATATCAGTAATATATCAGGACCAGATGGCCGCCACGGCTGCCGATTTGCTGGGGCTGCAATACAGCAACCGGATTCCGGTAGGCGCATCGCTGTTGCAGCCTTTCCAGCCGTAGCACAGACCGCTTGATTACAGATCGGCCAACGGCCTCGGGTTGGCGATTTCGGGGCCGCGTTCGCCCATCACGACATCGCACAGTCCTACCGTAGGGTCGTGCTCGAAGTACAGCTGCCAGCCGCCGTCTGTGGCCTGCTCCAGCAGCCTGCCTTTTTCTTCGATCGTTGTCATGGGCCATAGGTCGTACCCCATGTTCCAGGCTGGCGCCAGGTGGGCATGCGTGGGCAGGAGGTCAGCCGCATAGAGCAGGGACCGATCGGCGTCATGGACCCGGACGAGTTGCATGGCCCTGGTGTGCCCGTCGACCGGAATCAGATCGACGCCTTCGAACAACTCATTCCGGCCGTCAATCAGATTCAGCTGGCCTGATGCTGCCAAAGGGTCCAGGTTTTCCGGGAAAAATGAGGCCTTCTCCCGGACGTTGCCTTGCCGGGCCCAGTCCCAATGCGCCCCCTGTACGTGGAATATGGCATTTGGAAAAGCGATGCACAGCTTGCCGTCCACAACTTCCGTGCTGCCCCCGCAATGATCGAAGTGCAGATGGGTCAGAATGACGTCGGTGATGTCCGAGCGGTGGAACCCCGCCGAGCGCAAGGATGCGTCCAGATTCATCGTTTGGTCGTCCACGGCGTAGATCTTCCGGAATTTCTGATCCTGCTTCGTGCCAATGCCGTTATCGATCAGGACCAACCGATCGGCTGATGACAGGAGCAGGCAGCGAGCATGCATCGGGATCCGGTTCAGTTCGTCCGCTGCGATCCGCCTTTCCCACAGGGGCTTGGGGACGATGCCGAACATGGCGCCGCCGTCCAGACCGAAGCGTCCGGTTTCGATGGTGTGCAGGGTCCAGGAGCCGATTCTGGAAGAGCTGGGCATGGGGAAGGCGGGGAAGTGGTTGGTAGCGCTGGACGAACGTGGGCAGGGAGGTCGCGGTGGAGAAGAAGCTCCAATAGAAACGTCCGATGGGGTGGATATCGTGCGGCGCGCGCCCTAACCTGCCAAATCCTGTACTATCCACCCAATCATCTTGTTGCCGCATGCCGGTTTCCGACAAGCACCGCATTCCCACCCGCGACCTGGATACTCCACCGAGGCTCCTGCTGGGCCCGGGACCATCGAACGCCCATCCCCGCGTGCTGCGGGCCCTGTCGAACCGGCAGGTGGGTCACCTCGATCCAACGTTCATCGAACTCATGAACGAGGTGCAGTCGCTTTTGAAATACGTCTGGCAGACGGACAATCCCGTCACAATCCCGGTTTCAGGCACGGGCAGCGCCGCCATGGAAGCGGCCGTTGCCAATATGGTGGAAGCGGGCGATTCGGTCCTGGTCGGGGTCAACGGCTACTTCGGCCTTCGCATGGTGGACATGGCTTCGCGCTACGGCGCCGAGGTCACCCGCATGACGGCTCCCTGGGGGACGGCTTTCGATCTGGATACGATCCGTAGCCACATGGAAGCCTGCCGTCCGCGTGTCCTGGGGCTGGTCCACGCCGAAACGTCCACAGGTGCGCGCCAACCGCTCGAAGGCGTGCGGGAGCTCTGCGATGAATTCGACTGCCTGCTGCTCATCGATACGGTGACCAGCATGGGTGGCGTCGAGCTGTATCTGGATGAGTGGGGCGTGGATGCGGCATATGCCGGTACGCAGAAGTGCCTCTCCTGCCCTCCGGGCCTCGGGCCGTTGACCCTCGGCCCGCGCGTCCTCGAACGCCTTGAGAAGCGCACCAAACCGGTGCCCAACTGGTACCTGGACATGTCCCTGGTAGGAAAATACTGGGGATCGGAGCGTACGTATCATCATACGGCGCCCATCAACATGAACTACGGCCTTCGCGAGGCGCTCAGATTGATTGCCGAGGAAGGTCTCGAAGCACGCTGGGAGCGTCATCGCACGACGGCGCGCATGTTCTGGGACGGACTGGCCGAGATGGGGCTGTCGTGCCATGTGGACGAGGACATTCGTCTTCCGAGCCTGACTACGGTAAAGGTGCCGGACGGTGTGGATCCGGGCAGGGTTGCCAAGACCCTGCTTACGGAATACAACATCGAGATTGCCGGCGGCCTCGGCGAACTGGCCGGCAAGGTCTGGCGGGTCGGTTTGATGGGCTTCAACAGCCGCCCGGAAAATGTCATGCTGCTGTTGGCGGCGCTCAAGGACGTGTTGAATCGGTAGGGGAATGGAAGCCACAAAGGAATCAACGCAGGGCGTTACGCAGGAGCAGGTCACCGCTTGCATGGCCGCCCTCCAACACCGCATTGGGGATTCGGTCCGCACGGACGAATACCAGCGCATGCTCTACGCCACGGATGCCAGCATCTATCACGTGGAGCCGGCCGCCGTCGTCATCCCGAAGCACCGGGACGAGATGCAGGCGGTCATGGAAGAGGCCGCCCGATTCAAGATTCCCGTAACTGCGCGCGCTGCGGGTAGCAGCCTGGCCGGCCAGGCTGTGGGGCGGGGCATCATTGTGGATGTCACCCGGCATCTGGACCGGATCGTGGACCTGGACCGGGAGAATCGCCGCGTGACGGTGGAGCCGGGTGTGGTGCTGGACCACTTGAATAGGTTCCTCCGCGACGAAGGTCTGCTGTTCGGCCCCGATCCGGCCAGCTCGAACCGCGCGGCCATGGGCGGCATCGTGTCCAACAACTCGACCGGCAGTCACTCCATCTGCTATGGGATGACGGCTGACCACGTGCACGCCATGGAGGTCATCCTTTCGGACGGCTCCCGCGTAATGCTGGAAAATCTCTCCGAACAGGAATTTGCAGCCCGTGCGGACCGCACAGGTCGTGAGGGAGCGGTGTATCGGGGCATGCACGCCTTGCTCTCCGACCCAGCGGCGCGCGAGATCATCCGTCGGGACACGCCCGCCCACTGGCGACGCTGCGGCGGATACAATCTGGACCGGCTGGCGCAGGATGGCGTGTCGTTCCTTGCGGACCATCCCCCGGGGCGCAACCTGGCGCGGCTGGTCTCGGGTGCGGAGGGCACGCTGGGACTCATCGAGTCCATCACACTGGATCTCGTGCCGCTCCCGAAGAAGACGGGCCTGGCCATCGTGCACTTCGACGATATCGTCCGGGCGCTCGAGACCGTGCAGGTCATCCTCGAAGTCGAACCGAGTGCCGTCGAGTTGTTGGACCACTTGGGCATGTCCATGTGCCGGCAGAGCCCCATGTGGCGCAAGAAATTGGAGCAGTTCGTCGAGGGCGATCCCAACTCGATCCTGATCACGGAATTCCAGGGAGAGAGCGAAGCTGAGATCGTTTCGAAGATCGAACGTCTGAAGCGGCATTTGAACGAGCAGGGTGCGCCGTCCCATGCCGTTGTGGATGTGCTGGACGCCCGCGGGCAGACTGATGTCTGGTCGGTGCGCAAGATGGGACTTGGTTTCCTGATGAGCGTGCGCGGGGATCACAAGCCCATTCCCTTCATCGAGGATGCGGCCGTGCCGGTGGAGCACCTGGCAGACTACGTGACCGGTGTGGAGCGTTTTTGCAACGACCGGGGGCTGGACGTAGCCTATTACGCCCACGCCAGCGCCGGGTGCGTGCATATCCGTCCCATGGTCAACACGAAGGCTGCCGAGGAAATTGCCCATCTCCCGGACATCATCCACTTCGCCATCGAGAAACTGAAGGGCTTCGGCGGCGCGCTCTCGAGTGAACACGGCGACGGCCGGGCCCGATCGTCCTTCAACCGGTCCTTTTTCGGAGAGGATCTCTATGGGCTCTACGCGCAGACAAAGGCCATCTTCGACCCCGACGGCATCCTGAATCCCGGGATGATCACGGGCGCCGAGCCGATGACCGATCATCTCCGCTTTGGCTCGGCGTACCGCACGCAGGAGCTGCGCACCAACCTGGATTTCACGCAGGATCTGGGGTATGCGACGGCGGTGGAAATGTGCAATGGGGCCGGGGTGTGCCGCAAGCTGGGCTCGGGCACCATGTGCCCCTCGTTCATGGCCACCCGCGAGGAGGAGCACTCCACACGTGGACGGGCCAACGCCCTTCGCAATGTGCTCAGCGGGCGGCTGGATCCAGATCTGCTGACCGAGAAGCGCCTTTACGAGACCATGGATCTGTGCCTACAGTGCAAGGCATGCAAGGCGGAATGTCCCTCGTCGGTCGACATGGCCACGATCAAGGTCGAATTCCTGGACCGCTATCACCGAGCCAACGGGACGCCGCTTCGCTCGAAGTTCTTTGCCCGGGCGGCCCTGCAGGCGCGGCTTCTGAGCGGGTGGAGAGCGCATGTGGTGAATCGGATTTCCAATCTCCCCTTCATGCGGCAGGTGATGGAGAAGACGCTGGGCATTTCGGCGCAGCGGACGTTGCCGCCGTTTGCTTCGAAGCCGTTCATATCATGGTACCGTGAGCACGTGCGCGGGGCGGTCAAGGATGGGGTGAGACCCCGCGTGGTGCTCTTCAACGACACCTTCAATACGTACCACTACCCGGAGGTGTCCCGTTGTGCGACGCTCTTCCTGGAGGCCTGTGGTTTCGAGGTCATCCTGCCCGGGCATGGGTGCTGTGGGCGGCCGGCCATTTCGAAAGGGCTCGTGGATATGGCGCGCCAGCAGGCGTCCGAGGTGCTCGACAAGCTGCTTCCCTTTGCTGAACAGGGACTGCCCATCATTGGACTGGAGCCGAGCTGTATCCTGTCCTTTGATGACGAATACCATCGACTCCTACCGGGCGATGATCGGGTATCGGTGGTGGCCGATCGAGCCATCCTGTTCGATCAGTTCGTGGCTGATCTGGATCCCGAGGTCCTGCCGACCATGAGTGGGTACGACCAGGTACTGCTGCACGGTCACTGTCATCAGAAGGCCGAGGTTGGCACGACAGGCACCCATGCGGCCATCGGACGGATCGAGGGCTGCAGCGTGAACGAAACGGATTCAGGTTGTTGCGGCATGGCCGGTTCGTTCGGATTCGAGAAAGAGCATTTTGAGATGTCGATGGCCATAGGCGATCAGCGGCTTTTCCCGGCTGTGCGGGAAACGCCGCTGCACGCGGCGGTTGTGGCGCCCGGCGTCAGTTGCCGGCAGCAGATTGCCGAGGGCACGGGCAGAGAGGCCATCCATCCGGCCGAGCTCCTGTACCGCGCGATGGTGCGCGCCCAGGAGTCCGGCGATGGGCAATCGGGCGATGGGGCTTCTGGTGATGGTGCCGCTGGAACGCCTGAGTGGAGTACGCGGGCGGGGGATCGGTCATGACCGATCATCACATGACCCCGGACGAATTCCGCGAACACGGCAAACGGGTCGTCGACTGGATTGCGGACTACTACGAATGGGTGGAGTCCCAGCGTGTCCTGCCGGATGTCAAGCCGGGCGATCTCCGCGCCATGCTGCCGCCGGAGCCGCCGGAGAAAGGCGAGCCCTTCGAGCATATTCTGGGCGATGTGGATACGCTCATTGCGCCGGGCCTGACGCACTGGCAGAGCCCGAAGTTCATGGCCTATTTCCCGTCCAATACCTCCTTTCCGTCCATTCTGGGGGAGATGTTGGCGGCGGGAATGGGCCAACAGGGGATGGTCTGGAAGACGAGCCCCATTGCCACCGAACTGGAAACCCACGTCATGGATTGGCTGGTCACACTGCTGGGGCTGCCGGAGCATTTCCGCGGCAACGGGGTCATCCAGGACACGGCATCGAGCGCCACGTTGTGCGCTATGCTGGCGGCAAGGGAGCGCCGTACAGGCGGCAAGGCCAATCGCGAAGGCGTGCCCTCGACTCTAGTGGCCTACACGTCTGATCAGGCCCATTCGTCCATCCAGAAGGCTGCGCGGATCGCGGGCATCGGGGATGAGCGCATGCGCATGATCCCGACGGACGATCAGTTCCGGATGGATGCGGGGGCTCTGGCGTCCGCGATCCGCGCAGACAAAGCGGCGGGCCTCACGCCGTTCTTCGTGTGCGCGGCGGTAGGAACGACCTCGTCGATGGCCGTGGACGACGTGGCGCGGATTGCCGAGGTCGTCCGGCGTGAGGCCCCCGCCGTGTGGATCCACGTGGATGCCGCCATGGCCGGTACGGCCGCCGTCTGCCCCGAATTCCGCTGGATCCACGAAGGCTTGGAGCAGGCCGATTCGTACTGCTTCAACCCACACAAGTGGATGTTCACCAACTTCGATTGCAACGCGTTCTGGGTGAAGGACCGCAAGGAGCTGATCGATGCGCTCAGCATCCTGCCCGAGTACCTGCGCACGGCCGAGCATCTCTCGGGCGATGCGATCGATTACCGGGACTGGCAGATTCCGCTCGGTCGCCGGTTCCGGGCGCTCAAATTGTGGTTCGTGCTGCGCCACTACGGGGCCGAAGGGCTGCGCCATCACATTGCGGATCATGTGCGTCTGGCCGAAACCTTCGCAGCGCACCTATCCAAGGACGAGGACTTCGAACTCGTCGTGCCGCGCTCGCTCAACCTGGTGTGTTTTGCCCACAAACGCGGCGATGCATTCACGGAGCGCTTGATGGAGGCCATCAACGCCACCGGTCAGCTCTACCTCAGCCACACACGTCTCGGGGATCGATATACCATTCGCGCCAGCATCGGAGGGCGGGACATGCAGCAGCGGCATGTCGATGCTGCATGGAATCTGATTGCGCAGACGGCCCACGTCCTGGAAGCCTCGATGTGATGCAGCAGAAATCGCCACGATACCTGCGTGAGACCCTCGGTACCTGGATGGGCCCGGTGCTTTTCGTGGCATTCCTTCTCCTTCCCGCGCCCGGCGGGCTGACAGCGGCTGCCTGGCACACGGCCGGTATCGGTATCTGGATGGCCATCTGGTGGATGAGCGAGGCCGTTCCCATTCCCATCACGTCGCTCCTGCCCCTGATCCTGTTTCCGGTGCTAGGCATTGCCCCGATCCGGGAGGCGGCCGAGCCCTATGCCAATCCGCTCATTTACCTATTCATGGGTGGCTTCATACTGGCCATCGGGATGGAAAAGACCGGGTTGCACAAGCGAATCGCCCTGTCGCTGCTGCGGCGCGTGGGAACGCGGCCGGACGCCATCATCGCCGGCTTCATGCTCTCGGGTGCGCTCCTGAGCATGTGGGTGACCAACACGGCCACGACCATGATGATGCTGCCCATCGGGCTCTCCATCGTGGCGCTGGCCGGGGGACAGTCAGAGAAGGACATGTCTCCCAGCCTGGGACCAGCCCTCATGCTGGCCATCGCCTATTCCTGCACGATCGGAGGACTGGGTACACTCATCGGCACGGTGCCCAACGCGCTCGTGGCCGGATTCATGGAGGAGACCTATGACATCGAAGTCGGTTTTGTGCAGTGGATGGGGGTAGGTATTCCATTGATTGCCGTGGGTCTTCCCTTGACATGGTGGCTACTGACCCGGGTGCTTTTCGATCTGGGTCGGGATCGAATTGAAGGGATGGATGCGCTCATCACGCGTCAGTTTGCAGAGCTGGGCACGCCCTCGAAAGACGAAAAAGCGGTCTTCCGCGTTTTCTGTGTCGTTGTTCTCTTGTGGCTGACGCGGCCGTTGCTGACAACCTGGATGCCCGGTCTTTCCGACACGGCCATTGCATTGGCGGGTGCACTCGCGCTGTTCCTGGTGCCATCCTCCACGCCCGGGGACACCTGGGAGTCCCGTTTCCTGATCACCTGGGATGATGCCAAACGCTTGCCCTGGGGCATCTTGGTTCTCTTCGGTGGAGGACTGTCGCTGGCCGCGTCCATCAGCAACACGGGCCTGGCAGCGTGGCTGGGAACGCTCATTTCCGGTATTTCAGACTGGCCTGTCATCCTGATCATCCTCTCGGTCACGCTGCTCGTGATCTTCCTGACCGAACTGACGTCGAATACGGCTACGACGGCCGCTTTCCTGCCTGTCATGGCCTCAGTGGCTCTTGGTATTGGTCAGAACCCATTTCTGCTGACCATTCCAGCCACGTTGGCCGCCAGTGCCGCGTTCATGTTGCCGGTGGCCACACCGCCCAATGCCATTGTTTATGGCTCGAATCTTCTGACGATTCCGCAAATGGCAAGGACAGGTATCTGGATGAACGTCCTTTTCACCGTCCTCATGACCGGGATGGCCTATTTTTTGGTCCAGTGGGTGTTCGGTGTCGAGCCGGGCGTCCTGCCCCCGTGGGCATCCTGAGTAAACCCATCGCCCTCACGCAAGCATGCACCTGTCAG
>JAFMNH010000072.1 GCA_017859335.1 Rhodothermales bacterium
GGCCGGATACGTGCGCAGCTCGTGCGCTCGCCGGATGGACCGGGATACCACCGCATGATGGAATGCCCCCGTATGGAGGGAATGAACCAGCGAGACCGCGTATCCTCCAGGCAGCCACCCGTCGCGAGGAGGTTTTAATGGCCCTCCAGGATGTCCGTTCGCGCGACGTAGCCGTTTCAGATGTCGTCTTCGCAGTAACGGACCGGGAAGCCTACGAGCCGCTCATACGCGCTCTGGCGAAGCGCTTGAACATCTCTGTCTCGATTGCGCAGGAAGAAGCTCACACACGATTTGTGAGATTTGTGGTCACGCTGCTCGCATGGATGCACAGTGCGGATGAGTCACTGCTGTTGACTGATCTGCTGCGCTCTGGTGCCTTGCGAGGGTATCCTGATGCTCATTCAATCGCGGCTGCACTCGATGCCTTTCCGGTCACCGTCTCCATGCTGGATCGACCGGAAATCGACAACGCGCTGAGGAAGGCCGCCAAGCTTCGCAACATTCCGGCAGTCCTCATTGCCGAGGCACTTTCCTTCGTCAGGGACTTCAAGACCCATCGATGGCCGCCTCTGATCACGCCGGCGAGAGCGCTGGACAGTCTGAGGAAGAGCACGAAACAGCTATGGTTCGAAAGCGATGGGTGGGCAGCCGCCTGGGAGCAGATTGAGGTCGCCTTGGCCGACCTGCAGACAGCACCCGAGATCCCCGTGTCGTCCCGCTGGCTCGCTACCCGGATGTCGGAATTACTTGTCCGACCCCAAAAAAGAGAGAAGGACGCTGGAACCCATGTATTGGTTTGTACCCTTGACGAGGCCGGATATGGACCACGTGCACATGTATGGGTGCTGGGCTTGGATGACAAAGCTGTTGCACGGTCAGAGCAGCCGCCGGCGCCGCATATTGCGGGAATGGAGACCGTGACAGACCTGTCCTCCGTTGTGTCGGTTCGACAGCGAATTGCAGAGCTACGACGTCGGATTGGTGAAAACCTGACACTTTGTGCCCCTGCGTTTGATGTGGAAGAGGGGCGATCCCTCTTTCCCTCATCGGCGCTGATTGCGCACGCAGATCTCCACACGCTTGAGCCTACAGATCGTATCCGGGACCTTGATGATGCGGATGCCTACATCCCAAGAATACGCGGACGGCGTTTCGAAGGCGTTGAATCCGGGTTGGAGGCCCTGGCCGCCCGACGCTCGAATCAATGGACGGATTGGGATGGCATCGTGAACATGCCCGCTGCGGAGTCTGATACGGCCATCACCATCTCCGCGTCCCAGCTGGAGATGATGGCCTCCTGTCCGTTCAAATTCTGGCTGGCCAAGGAGTTGAAGGTCCCCGTCGCTCCGAAGGCGCAGTCCGACTGGTTGTCTGCCTCGGATACCGGTCAGATACTGCATGGGCTCTTTGAGGAGCATACCCGATCACGTATGGAGGCGCGGTCAGGCAATGGACCCGAAGAAGAGGAAGGCATGCTCTTGATGCTTCGTGAGGCCCTGTCCTTGCAGGCCGTTCGATCCGAAAGCGGTGGAGAGGCGGCGGTTGCGCAGCGATACAAGGAGCTTGCCCACGCGGTAGCACAGTATTTCCGGAGAGAGCGTCGCCTGGAAGATGAGCGTTCTCCCGTGCATGTTGAATTTCCAATCCACGATCCCAATGACTCGACGGCGCCGGTCGTCCACATTGATCTGGCTTCAGGGCGCATGGTGTTGAAGGGTCGTATAGACCGTATTGATGAGACGACCTCGGGCAGCTGGGTCATCGTTGATTACAAGACCGGCTCATGGAAAGCGTTTGCCCCGGCTCGGTTGAAGACGCTGGAGGCCAAGCTGCAGTGGGCGATCTATTCCCTGGCGGCTGTTCGCCTGACAGGTCGGGTTGTGGAGAAATCAGAATACGTATTCACATCGAGTCGTGGTGCCGGATGGGTCAGTGCAGTAGAGCCGCCTCCTGAGGAAACCTTACTTGCCTTGTTGGACCTTCTGCTGCGCCGATACCGCGCCGGTGCGTTCATTCAGGTAGCCCAGAAAGGAGGCGCGTGTGCCTGGTGCGACTTTGAGTCTGTCTGTGCGGATCTTGATGAGAGAAAGGAGCAATTGCGGGAGAAGTTTGAACATGGAGATGCCCGCATGGTCGAGCTCTTCAAAGATTGGTCGCTCACACCATGACCATTCCACAACAAATCGTCAAGGTAGGGGATGAGTCGTCGCGAGAGCGGCTCAGGGGCGACCGCCTTTTGTCGGTCCCTGTGGCACAGGATCCGTCCATCGACTTGACCCACAACATCGTAGTACGGGCAGGAGCCGGTTCTGGAAAGACAACGATTCTCGTTGACCGGATGATCGCGCTGGTCCGAAGCGGTGTGGATCCCGCCTCTATCGTAGCCATCACGTTTACGAACCGCGCAGCAGCAGAGCTCCGCGAGCGGTTCTTTGTTCGGCTCCTTGAGATTCAACACGTGTTGAGTGACCGGAATGAGGCTATGTGGGTTGAGGAGAAAATCCGGGTCGACCACGCCCTGCAGAACAATGATCAGGCCTTCATTGGCACCATCCACGCGTTCTGCCTGCGCTTGCTTCGTCAGCGCTCCATGGACGCAGGTCTTCCTCCGGACTTCAAGCAGATTGAAGAATCGGACGAGTTGACGATGCGCGCGGCATTCTGGAAAAAGCGGATCGAAGAAGCGCACTCGGCCGGTGACAGTGACTGGGGTCTGCTGTTGAAAGGCGACGTCTCGTGGTCGGGGCTTTTCAAGTTTTTCGGCCTCCTGAGTACCAATTCGTCGGTTCAATTTGACGAGACGGGTACAGAACGGCCAGATCCAGGCCCTGCCTTCGCCCTCGTAGATTCCGTTCTGAAGGCTCTTGAGCCTATTGTTCCTTCATCCGACGATCCTGATGATTTCATGATGGCTGTGGAGCGTGCCCGATTGGGATGGGGGGCAGCCGCTCGTGCCGATGATTTCCAGCGTGTGCGTATCCTGAAGGTCTTGCTGGAGGGTGTCCGCGGATCGCAGGATCCTTCGTTGGGCATAACCCTCAATCGTTGGGGTCAGGGCAGGAACTCAGAGGGATATAAGCTCGCGCAGCGCATCAAGAAGGGAGAGGATGAGCTGCTGGACGGGACATCGGTCCGGGATGTCATCCTTGGACCAATCCGTGACACCGTATTGGCCTGGGATGCTTGGCTCCACGATGCGGCCCTGCGGTTTGCCAGCGCATCGGTCGAGGCCTATCGGCAGTATCGCGTAAGCCAAGGCTTGCTCACCTACGACGATCTCTTGCATGAGGCCCGGCGCCTGGTCTTTTCATCGACCTCTGCGCGTCGTGCTTTTCAGGAACGCTACTCCCGCTTGCTGGTCGACGAGTTTCAGGACACGGATCCCGCTCAGGCGGCGCTTCTCTTCGGGCTCTGCAGTCGGCAGCCGGACAGGAAAGACTGGTCGCTGTCGGCCCTCCAACCCGGAAAGCTCTTTGTGGTAGGTGATGACAAGCAGTCCATATACCGTTTCAGGAAAGCTGATTTTCAGGTCTTTGAGGCGGTTGCGAACGCCGTGCTTCGCGATGATGGCAGGCAGATCAAGCTGACGGCCAATTTCAGGACAGACGAGGGGCTCTGTGGCTGGATCAACCGTTCCGTAGGCGAGATTCTTTCATCTCAAAACGCGCCATACCAGGCGCAATGGGAACCGTTGGTACCAGCCAAGGGCCGGTTTGGCCCTGAGCATCCGGTGGTACACCTGGCCATTGGCAAGTCGGGTCAGAAAGCGCAGAAACCGAGAGTGATTGCCGAAGCGGCTGCCATCGCGCGGCGTATTCACGCCTCTGTTTCTTCCGGTGACTCGGTGTTCGGGGACCATATGATTCTTTTCCGGACCCATACCAACATTCCCATTTTCCTGGACATGCTCTCCCGGCTACATATTCCTGTGTCCTTGCCGGGCGGTAAGCAGAAAGGGGCGGAGTCCGTGGTTCGGATTGTCCATGATCTGATGAGAGTAGTGCTCAATCCTGCCGATGGTGTAGCCCTCATTGCTGTACTGCGGGGCATCCTTTTTGGTATCAGGGATGAGGACCTGATGGCCTACCATCGCGCAGGAGGACGATGGGAGCGCCTGTTTCGTGACAGAAGTGATGTTGAAGGTATTCCCCGGAGTATTTTGGACGCTGCCAACGTCCTATCGGACTGGTCTGACATGTTTCGTGATGAGCGTCCTGGATCGGCTTTCGAGCGATTCCTTGCCGATTCGGGGCTTGAGGGGGCGTTGTCTACTGAACCGAATGGAGAGTTGCTGACCGGCATGCTACTGCGCGTGGGTGCCTTGTTTTCCAGTTGGGACGGCCAAGGAATGACGATTGAGGCCTGCGTCCGGGAATTGGAGCGATACCGCAACGGAGAACTCAACCTGGCACCCTTTTCCACCAAAGAGCCATACGGAGCTTGCGTTCGCGTGCTCACGGTTCATTCGTCAAAGGGTCTGCAGGCCCCCTACGTATATCTGGCCGATTGCCTCCCGGGTAGACCCCATCAGACCACGTTGCATGTTCGCAGAGTCGACGGCGCACTGCGTGGCAGTGCGCCGCTGATCAAAGGAGAAGGACTCTTTGGATCGATCGAGTTGCTGCCAGCCGGGTGGGCGGCGCAGCATGCAGAGGCTTTGCGTTTTGAGGAAGCAGAAAACATTCGGCTGCTGTATGTCGCCACCACACGGGCACAGCGTCAGTTGATGATATCTGCCCATTCTGCCACGGAAAGCACGAGTGGTACATGGGATATCCTCGGGAAATACCTGCTCGACCCCCTTGTGGAACGTATTGATGTCGATCCGGCTGCGGCTGTGCTCCCGGATCCCATCAAACCAACAAAGGCGACCGAAATGTCAGAGCCGTTGTCTCCGGAGCCTGTTGAACCCTTTCAACTTGGGAAGCCGACATGGCTACTTCAGCGGCCGTCGGAGGGGAAAGAGGTGGTTGTCCGCGGCACTGGTTCATCCGATGGGATGCAGTACGGAAGTGCAGTCCATACCCTGTTTGAGGTGGTTGTTGCCAGGCGAAAGGAAGGAATGAGGGACGCTGATGTGTCTGCACTGACAATGGAGGTCATGCGATATCGATTCAGGTCGGAATCAGCAAAGGAGAAGGCTGAGGCGGCTGCCGACGTTGTGCGGGCGTTCCTGGCCTCTGACCTGTGGGATCGGCTGCAGGCAGCCGATCGGGTGTTGACTGAAGTGCCTTTGACGACCCAATCCCGGGAGGAGGACCTGTCTGTCATTACGAGTGGTGTGGTGGACTTGGCCTTCAGGTCAGGTAGTCACTGGACGATCGTTGATTACAAGACAGACAGGTCCTCCATTAATGAACTCATCGAGCGCCATGCTCCACAGGTTGGAGCCTACGTTCGCGCCTGGTCGTCCTTGTTTCCGAAGGATTCGTGCGAAGGACTCATCTGGTCGACCGAACATCACACATCCATACCCGTCGTCATCCAGGAAACATGAGGCCGATGCAATCATGACTGAAATCATACTGACTGGTATAGCTGCCCTCTTGGCGGGTGCCGCCGGTACATGGCTATTTCTCAGGGGACAATACACGGGTCTGGAGGTGCAGGCAAGTGATTTGAAGGAGGCGCGTGATAGAGCTTTTGATGAACTCTCTCACCTTCGTGAGGAACAGACCTCTCTTCGTGCCGCCCTCTCTGCTGAGCGGGCGAGTCGTGCGCAGGAAGTCAAGAGTTGGGAAGAGAAGCAGGAGGTTCTTGTCAAGGCCCAGGAGGATCTGGTAAAGCAGTTTGATGCCCTCTCCCGCAAGGCCTTGGATATGAACAGCAAGAGTTTTCTCGAACTGGCACGAACCCAGATGGAGAAGATGATCACTGAGGTTGACCAGAAGGAGTCCCAACGGAAGTTGGAGCTTGAGAAGCTTGTGGAACCGCTGTCCAAGTCGCTCGAGAAGGTCAACACCCATGTAAGAGAGGTCGAGAAAGAGCGGGAAAAAGCCTATGCCTCCATTACGGAACAGGTGAAAGGTCTGACCGATGCCCAGATGGCCATACGGAAAGAGGCCAGTAACCTTGTCAATGCGCTCAGGCGCCCTTCTGTTCGTGGGCGCTGGGGAGAGATGCAGCTTAAGCGGGTTGTGGAGATGGCAGGTATGCTTGATCACTGCGACTTCACGGAACAGACAACCATCCATTCAGACGCAGGACGTTTGCGTCCGGACATGATCGTACACCTTGCAGGTGGTCGTACCATTGTTGTCGATGCCAAGGCGCCCTTGTCTGCCTATCTCGATGCGGTTGGTACGGATGATGAGGATGAGCGTGAGCGGTACATGAAGAAGCATGCCGATCAGGTCAGGACTCACATACGACAGTTGTCCACAAGAGCCTATCAGGATCAGTTTTCCAGCACGCCAGATATGGTGGTCCTCTTTCTGCCCGGAGAGTCCTTCTATTACGCTGCGCAGGAAATTGACCCGACCCTGATCGAGCAAGGAGTAAGCAACAATGTGGTCATTGCGACGCCTACAACGCTCATTACGCTTCTCAAAGCGGTCGCCTACGGTTGGCGGCAGGAACAGTTGGCGGAGAATGCCCAGCGGATATCCCAGCTCGGACAGGAGCTCTACGACCGTCTTCGTGTTCTGTCCGAACACGTCAACAAGATGGGGAGAGGCCTGAATTCAGCCCTCAACAGCTACAACAGCGCGGTCTCATCCATGGAACGCCGTGTGTTTGTCTCCGCCAGAAAGTTCAGAGAGCTGGGCGCAGCAACGTCTGCGGACCTTCCGGAGATGACCGAGGTGGAGGGGACTCCCAGACAGCTTCAATTGGGTGCAGACGAGGAGTAATTTTCCGCTAGCAGCTAGGCCGGAACAGATGCCAGGCGTGACTCTGGAGTTTCAAGCACCAGTGTGACCATCTCCTTCCACTCCTTCATCTCCTCCGCCACCGTGGCCTTCAGCTCTTCGACGCGCTTCTGCATCAGCTCCAGCTCCTCGTCCCGGCGCTCGCGCATGAGTTGAAGCTTTCCATCGCGCGCATTTCGCATCTCCTGAAGCTTTGCATCGCGGGCAACGCGCATCTCGTTGACCTTGTCGTCTTTGGCAGACCGCAGCTGTTCAAATCCCTCATCCTTCATGCGTTGAAACTTGTCGGTAGCTGTCTTCAGGCCGTTCAGGTTGGCCGTCAGCGAGGCGGCTGCCTCTTCAACGCGGGTGCTCCATGCCTCCACGTCGATGCGATGCTTCAGTTCTTCGATCCGCTCCATCATGAGGTGACGATCAGCGGCTACCAGGCGCCGTTTGATGGTCAATTTATTAACTCGTTTGAGGTCATGGGCCAGACCAATCTTGCTCAGCGACCAGATAACGATCTTCGCCGGGTCGAATTGCCACCACCGAACGCCATTACGATAGTCGCCTGCAAACGTGTGATGGTAATTGTGGTAGCCTTCGCCAAACGTCAAAATGGACAGGATGAAATTGTTGACGGCTGTGTGTTCCGTGCTGTAGGGCTGTGATCCCCACATGTGGGCGAGCGAGTTGATGAACCACGTGCAGTGATGGACCAAAAACATGCGCAGCAATATGCCGATGACAAAAGCGCCAAACGGATCTCCCGTCACTGCCCATAGACCTGCCCAGACGATACCGTTAGCTGCCACCATAAGGATGGCATAGTTGGCATGTTGGAACTGCAGGGAAGGCCGTTTCCACAGATCCTGTATGATACGCGGGTTGATTTCCGGTCGCTTTTTGAGCATCCAAATGACATGCGAGTGCCAGAACCCTTTTGGTGCACTGTACGGATCCAGATCCGTGTCCACGTGGCGGTGATGGATACGGTGATCATGTGACCATGAGAAAATGCTGCCCTGGGTTGCCACAGTACCCCAGAAGGTCAAGAACATCTCGATTGCCGGGTGCACACGATAGGTGACGTGGGCGTACAAGCGATGATATCCCATTGTGATGGCCAGCAGGCATAACGTCCAGATGGCGGCAGTTCCCCACACAAGGGATGCCGAGACATCATGCTGGATCAGATATACCGGCAAGAGGGCCAGCAACAGAAGATGGTATCCACCCAGAAAGAGGACATTGGTCCAGTCAATGGACCAGGAACGGGTGGTTTCGTTTGATGCCGTTGGCATGGGGAGGCACGGGTCTCGTGGAACGATATGACAAGATAAGCACTTCGCGTGGGGACGACCACTCCGCTCATCTCAGGCAGTGGGCGCATGCTTCACAAAGCAGTAGGGTTTTGTATTACGAGCTGTTCGAAAGATCACCTACATACGACGAACGCATGGTTCGGTAATATGTCCCTCGAAGCCGAACGGAACTGTCGACAGCAGAATCCGACTCGGTTCATCACCTCTCAGTGATGATTGGTTCTGGGTGAAGCTGCCCGGCCTCCGCAGGAGGCCGGGCATGCTTTTTTAGGCGGGTCGATACGCGTCGCTCGCTGTGATCTAAGCACACGGACGGATTACGATCCTCCCGGCGTTCAATGAGCTACAACGACCGGAATGGTTTTGTCGAATGCCGTACCACCAAAGCTCTCCACCTGCAGACGCAGGTAGTAGACCCCGGCGGAAAGTCCACTGACATCATAGGTGCGGGACATCCATTGGTCACCGTCCTGGAAACCCGACTCGAAACGGGATACCTCACGACCCCGCACGTCGTGCATGGTGAGGGTGGCATACCCCTCGGCCGACATGAAATAGCGTACCTCAAAGGACTGGTATGCCGGATTGGGGAACGCACTTGTGAGCAGGAAGCGGTTGGGTTCAGCGATGTCGAGTTCAACGCGCGCCAACTCCTGTTGCCTTCCATCGGTGCTTGCGGCAATCAGTATATAGGTGACTTCTGATTCGCCTGCCAGCGACTCATCCGTGTACGAAGAGGTGACATCGGGGTCGAGGCCGAGCGTGTACGTGCCGGTTCCCGTAATGCGCTGCAGTTCCAACGTGTCGTAGCCGAAATTTTCCGTAATCGTCCACTGCAGACTGACGGCACCATCAGAATCCACCCTCGCAGACATCATCGCTTCGCCCAGAGGTTCGTTCCCTGTTATCAGGACCTGACTGACCCGTGTAATGAGCTCCGGTATACGGGCGTAATTGTTGTCCCCTGGACAAGCCGTCTGGCTGAAGTCACGGTGACCACGAATGAATCGGGGTTCGACCCCGTAGCGTTCACTCAGGAAGGCGAACAGGTTGATATAGGTAGCGAAGGCCTCCGGTGTGATTTCTTGTTCGCAATGGGATCCCTCCGGCGGATGATAACAGCCCATGATGACAACACCGATATTCCCGGTGTTGGCCCCGCCGACATGTGCACCTTGCGCCAATCTGGGTACCTGGGACAGGGAGGTACTGTTGTCCATGAAAGGACGTCCCTGATAAAGATTGCCCGCGCGGTCGATGCCGAACTGGTACCCAATGTCACTCCAGCCTCGGATGTTCTGGTGAAGATCCTGCATGGCCCGCATCTGTGCCTTTCCCTCTTCCTCATTCTCAGCCGAATACCCGGCTGCATGATGCCACGTCATGTAGTCGTAGGTAGGGCGGGCAAGATTAACCGGCGTGCCGATGAAGGGACGTGCACCCCATTCGGCCCGAGTAATGAGCGGGGGAGGGATGATCGTACCGGTCTTGGCACCTATCAAGGGGGTAACGTCCGAGGCCACCTGTTCCTCGGCGTGGGCGGAGGTGTCGAAAAACCCAACATCCCTGATCAGCACGGAGGCATCCTCAGGCGCCTGAACGCGGATTTCGAACGTTGAAGCTGTAAATGCCTCTTCCCTGCGGTATCCGGCTACAGCCGTGCCTCCCGTTGCAGAGGGGACCACCCTCATCGGTAACCAGGGCGCATCAGCGCCATCCGTATTGAAGCGGATCAGTACCTCCTCAATCTCGGAGTCGAATCCGATTTCAACAGCAACGCCGTTCACGGTGGAGAAGGGCACTGATCCTCGCACTGCGGCGGAGAAGCGCTTGCCGATCTGGTCAGGAGCCAAAGCCTCTGTCTCCACAGTGACATCCACGAGGTCGGCAAGTGCCTGAGCGCTGGCAGAGGTAGAAGACAAGACGAGGAGTGCGCATGCCGTAAGGAGCGCCGTGGACAAGGTCCGGATCGACATCATGAAAGGGAGGTGTCTCTGTGTCAGGCTGGATCGAACGGTAAGAAGCGTCTGATGGATGTCAGAACGTCATGTTGAACGTATACCAGTGTGTCTGCTCCAGGCGACCGAAATCGGCATAGGCGTAATCGAAGCTGACCCGAGTAGAACGATCTACCCGCATGTTGAGACCCACTCCCCATGTCAAACCCTGTTCGCCATCGCGTTCGAACTGGTTCCGATAGCCCACGCGCAGCGCCAGTAGCTCCCTGAAGGAGTACTCCATGCCCGAATTGACATACTGATTATTGTCGTTCGGAGTGGCAGTATCCGTCGTTACGACGACACGGTGGTCGGCTGTGGAAACCGCATCCCAGGCCAGCCCGACCCGGAAGAGCAGGGGAAGCGGAAAACGATCCAGCATGTATTCCGTGTTGACCACCTCCACATTGCCTTCCTGGCTCTGATCCGGGTCTACGCTGAAAATGATATCCCGGCCGCCCATTTGCATTTTGGGACCGAAGTTGGACATGCTGGCACCGAGCCTGAGTGCCTCGTAGGGAGTTGTGAAGAGCACACCGATATCGAAGGCAGTGGCGGTTGCGCTGCTGTGCCAGATTTGCTCCCGAATGTACTTGATGGTCGTTCCGATGGAGAAACGATCTGTCAATGCCCTGGCAAGGGAAATCTGAAGCGCCAGATCCTGTTTGCTGAAGCGTTCTCCCGTGCCCTCGGGCTGACTGATGGTACGCACCTCCATGTCACCGGAATCCAGATACAACAGACTGGCAGCCAGCGTGCCCATGGAGCCCAGATTGAAGCCGACGGCCGCATGCGAATAGGTGATGTCCGCGAGGTACTGTGTCGTTGACAACTGCAGGGCACCGCCCCGAATATTGCTGAGTCCAGCCGGATTCCAGTACAGGGCCGACAGGTCGTTGGCCTCGGCAGCAAAGCTGCCACCCATGGCAACGGCCCGCGCACCAACCCCCAACTTCAGAAACTGGGCAGCCGTGGTACCGACTTTCGTGATGGTTTCGGTCTGCCCGTCATTCGAGAGCTGCGCCTGAGCGGGCAGCACCAAGAGGAGGACGAGGACAAGTGTGGACAGCGATTTCATGAGCTGTGTAGTATTGAAAGTGGTACCCGTCATTTGATCACCGCGAATTTGCCGATGAACGTGCCTTCTGCCGAGTCCACATGGTAAATGTAGAGGCCGTAGGCAATGTTCATGTTGTCCTTGGTTCTCAGATCCCAGAAGGCTTTGCCGTCATCAAGCGTACTGTTGTGCTCGATGGTATCGACCAATTCGCCGGCCAGGGAATAGATGCGAATGGTGGCCTGTGCCGGGACGTTGGCAAAGTACAAGCGCCGATCGCCACGCTCCGATCGTGAGACCGGGTTGCGGGGTTCTAGCTGGTTGGTGGCCACATAGGGGTTGGGTACGACATAGATGTCCCGCAATTCCTCAGCCACCAGATCAGCGTCCGCAGCCGCTGCCTCCGTTGAAAAGTCGAACGCGTCCGAGGCGGCAAAGGGTTTTGTCGTCTCTATGTAGAAGACATCGCCGCTGCCCGGTGATGTGCCCACATCGTCGAAGGTTACCTGCCAGGATGCGGTCAGGCGGTCATCAATGATATCGAGGAAGATGATGGCTTCATTAACATCCCATTCGCCGTCACGATCGAGGTCCGTAACGAAGACATCGATGGGTTGATTACCATTCGTCAGGTTGACGACCTGGAAGGGAAGGGGCAGATTGTTCGAGAAACCATTCGAGACGATATCGTCTGAGAAGGTAATCTCATAGTCGAACGGTTGGCGCTTGCGACCTGGACCGGCTTTCGCCGTTTCCACAGCATATGTAATGGCACCACCGCCGCTCGTCCATCCTGTTTCGTCCTCATTAACGTCCAGGGCGTCATCCACCACAAAGAAGTGCATGCCGTCGAAGACCGGGTTGGCTTCTTCACCCTGCAGTAAACCACTGTTTGCAATGGGGCGATAGCGGAACATGGCCGTGAGTGAGTCACCATCGGCCACGTTGGTCCCGATGATTTGAACCACCCCGGATTCAGGAACCAACACATAATCGGTGCCTTCGACGAGCACGGAGCCATCGGCGCGAGCCAATACGAAGCTGTCTGCGCTGACGTTGGGGTATCCGAGGGAACTGGTCTTACCGACCAGCGCTCTGATCTTGGTCGAAATCGTGCTTTGATCCTCCACAGAGTAGCGGGTACCAGCAGGAGTCTCCTCGAAAGAGATGCGGTAGCGCCCGCCGTCTTTCACCGCAAGCTCGTCGATGATATTTATCGAGATCTGGCCCGTTCCGAATCCGCTTTCACGTTGGATCCCGCCGGCAGCCTCGATGGACGGCGCCACATAGCCTGCCACACGTGGCTTCGGAATGACGCTGGCCGTGTTCACATCATAAATGTAGCTGTCCGTGACGGGATTGAAGGTTACTGTCTTCGATGTTTCCGACGGAGGGATGCCATTCGCAAAGTCACCATCATTGCCGGGTGCGTAACCTCTGTCGTATGCCGTCACAGCATAGTAATAGGTCTGCCCGTTGATGACATCCGTGTCTTCAAACGTATGGAAGAGGCCTGTATCGTCCCCCAGATCGAACGAGACGCCCCGGTTCTGGAAGGGAATCGGGCTGGGACCTGAAATGCCATTGTCGAGGTCGAATTTCGCCTCCACCCCGACGGCATTCTGGATGGGCTTGAAGAGGAAGCGAGACCCGTTGATGTCCGTAATGGTCTGCTGATCACTGAATTCGTGATCCGTGGAGCGATAGATGGCGTAGCCCTCAAAATCCTTGCTGCGGGAGAGGGGGTCGACGGATTCCTCTGCCGCCTTGTCCCAATACAGCGTCACTTTGTTGTCGCCGGCAACGGCTCGAACCGTTGGTTTCTCGGGCGGACGGGCAAACCGGTATCCAACGTCGAAAATCTGCTGCACCGTCTCGGCATTCAACCGAAGGTCAGACAGGTTTTCGCCGACCAACAGGGCAATGGAGAACCGCTTCGTTTCGCCAGCACGCAGCGGGAAGTTACCGGAGCCATACAGGAAGACATAATCTCCTGGTTCGGCAGGGATCTCATCGAAGCGCCCCGGCTTCACCCATTGATACACCCTCTCATCGTCACTGATAGATGCTCC
>JAFMNH010000073.1 GCA_017859335.1 Rhodothermales bacterium
CGGATGATCCGGACCATGAAGGTACCGGAAGGCAGGCTCCTGAGAGCCGGCGTGATGTCCCGGAAGAACGTGATGGTGCTATCTCCTATCGCGGTAATTTGATCGCCTGGCTTCAATCCAGCCGCAGCGGCAGGAGTGCCTTCCCCCACATATCCGACAACAGCAGGGTCGAAGTCGATGCCGAAGCCTCCCCCGCTCTTGTTGAGCCGGGTCATGATGTCACGGGGACCTTCCAAGCGAACCGATTGCCCCTCGCGTTCCACATCGATTATGAGCGGATCGGCAAGAAGCAGCTCCTCCATTCCTGAAAAGCCCTCCAGCACATGAACCGGCTTCCCATTGACAGCGGTAATGTGATCGCCTGTCATGAGACCCATCTCCGCTGCCACAGAAGCCTCGGAGACCGTGATCGCACCGATGGCGGGATCGTATGCTTCTCCATAGCTGGCTTTCAGCCCGATGAAGATGATAGCCGCCAAGATGATGTTGAAGAGGACGCCTCCGGTAATCACAAGGATGCGTTGCCAGACAGGCTTGGATCGGAATTCCCAGGGCTGTGGCTCCTGCTCCAGATCGTCCGTATCCATGCTCTCATCCACCATGCCTGCAATCTTGACGTAGCCACCCAATGGTGTCAGACCGAGCACATATTCCGTCTCGCCGACCTTGACACCGGCCACCTTGGGCGGAAAACCCACGGAGAACGCATCCACGCGCATCTTGAACAGCTTGGCAAACAGGAAATGCCCCAACTCGTGAACAAATACGAGAATGGTTATGGCCAGAAGAACCCAGCCGATGTAGGGCAAAAAATTCAGGATCGCGTCCATGAAGCGCGGGGAATGATGATCAGCGTAATTGTGCGCACGAATACGGCCGGTGTAATTCCCCCCAACCGCGGGTAGTTCCACTGCCGGAAGAATCGTCGGTGAGGAATAGCCGTGAAATGCCCCAGCTCAGCCTGCGTGTTGCCTGACCCAGGAGCGGGCCTCGGCGTCCACTGCCAGGCGGGCCTCGATCGATCCACAGTCAGCGGAGGATATCGACCCAAGAGCGCCTTCAAGAAGGGGGGCGACATCGGTAAACCCGATGCGCCGGGCCAGGAAAAGGGACACAGCCTCTTCATTGGCGGCGTTGAGGACCGCGCCAGCCCCCTCCCCCATGCGCAGCGCTTGCCAAGCAAGCGGGAGACACGGGTAGCGCTCAGGATCCGGGGGCAGGAACGTCAGGCGACGGTCGGCTCCCCAATCCAGCACCCCGTGGTTTGATGCCCATCGACCGGGTGCCGACATCGCGAACTGGATGGGCACCTTCATGTCCGGTGGTCCCAGTTGTGCCTTGCTCGAACCATCCACGAATTCCACCATGGAATGAATGATGGATTGTGGATGGATGACGACCTCGATGGAATCAGGTGGCACATCAAACAACCATCGGGCCTCAATGACTTCCAGTCCCTTGTTCATCATCGTGGCTGAATCCACCGTTATCTTGGGCCCCATATCCCAATTGGGGTGATCCAGTGCCTCCTCCAGCGTGATGTGCGCGAAGGTGTGCAATGCCCGGTCCCTGAAGGGTCCTCCGGAAGCCGTCAGAATCAGTTTCCCGACACCCATCCCGGACTCCCCCATCAGGCATTGGTAGATGGCCGAATGCTCACTGTCCACGGGCAGGATGTCTGCTTGATGGGATCGGGCCATGGATTGGATCAGATCCCCTGCCACAACCATGGTCTCCTTGTTGGCCAGACCTATGCGGCGACCCATCCGGATGGCTGCCAGGGTCGGCTGCAATCCGGCAGCGCCCACCATGGCCGTGATGACGCAGTCCGCCGGATCGAATGATGCTACTTCCACCACCCCCTCACTGCCTGACAGTACCCGACAGGACACCTGCTGCCGCAACGCGGAGGCAGCCTCTGCATCCGCCATGGCCACAACGTCAGGCGAGAACTCAGCAATCTGCTGTGCCATGAGCGCCACGTTGGAGTGCGCGGCCAATGCTCGAACGCGGACCTTGTCAGGATGTGCACGAGCGATATCAAGGGCCTGCCTCCCAATGGATCCCGTCGAACCCAGCAGAATCAGATTGACGGGTAAGGCAATGGCGCGCATGGGCCGGAACGCAGCTTCGTGAAGGGGAGCAGAAACGCGGGACAGCGAAACATACGGGGTACAGCCGCGATATTAAAGCCCACAATCCGCTCGCCCTCCCCGTTCCCTCCTGTCCACTGAATATGCCGATACATCCGATGCGTCCAGTGGCGCTGATACTGCTGGCAGCCCTCCTGCTGATGGGTCCCGAGCCGCTCTCAGCCCAGAATGTCGACGAGTCCCAGGTGGGCCGGTTCCAACTCGCTGAGTCCTTCCTTCGAGCCGGGCAGTACGAGCGCGCCATCGGAATGCTTGAAGGTCTCTATGAAGAAAGCCCCGGCACCCACGTGTTTTATGAGCGGCTGCGTGAGGCCTACGAAAACGTCAAGCGTTACGACGCGGCCATCGCGCTTGTGGATCGGAAAATGGCGTCGGAAACGGCACCCACATCGTTCCTGACCGAAAAGGCCCGACTCCTGTTCCTGAAGGGTGACGAGGCCGGCGCCAGATTGCAGTGGGAGCGGGCTATCGCTACGAATCCATCGTCGCCGAGCGTATACCTGCTCGTTTACAGGAGCCTGCTGCAACTGCGCCTTTTCGACTATGCGATCGAGGTCTTGGAGCAAGGGCGAAGCGTCATTGACAACGACACCCTTTTCCAGACGGACCTCGCCTACCTGTACAATCTGACGTCACAGCACGGCAAAGCCGTAGAGAAGTATCTGGAGCTCCTGGCCCTGAATCAGAACCAGCTCAGTTATGTCAAGAGTCAGCTGGGCGCCTTCCTCACCTCTCCTGAAGCCGTGCAGGAGGGCATCCGGGTTGCTCAGGATGGAGTTGCCACTGACCCATTGAACCGCTCCTACCGCGAACTGCTTGGGTGGCTCTTGATCGAGGGAGATGACTACCATGAAGCGCTGGAGGTGTATCGCGGTATGGATCGTCTCGACCGCGAGGAAGGCCGTACTCTGTTCAGTTTCGCCTTGATTGCAGCCGACGGTGACGCTCACGATGTTGCGCTTGAGGCCTTTGATGAGGTACTGCGTCGCTACCCCGAGGGAAGCTCGGCACCAGAAGCCATGCGCGGCCTGGCCATGATGCAGGAGAAATGGGCTGCCGCGCTCGAGGAGACCGTCTACGACCTGTACGGAGAGCGTGGGGAGCGCAACCATTGGGACGAGGCGCTCGAAACCTACCAGCGTTTCCTCATCGAGTATCCGCAGCATCCCCAGTTTCCGGATGTGCTGCGGCGTATCGGGACCCTGCAGCAGGAGGTTTTTCTTGACCTCGAGGCAGCCGAAACGGTCCTGAGGGAAGTTGTAGCGCGGTATCCGCAGACTGATGCGGCCAATCAAGCCGCATACGATCTGGGCCGACTGGCTGTGACGCAGGGGCGCCTCGACGATGCACGTATCCAGTTCTCCAGACTGCTCACGCGCCTGCGCACGGGCGATCTTGCCGATCTGGCACGGTACGAATTGGCGCAACTGCATTTCTACCAAGGAGACTTCGAGGCGGCAGACAGCTTTACGCGTGCCATGCAGGAGAACACATCAACAGACGTGGCCAATGATGCCATCGCCATGAAGGTCATGCTCATTGAAAGCATGGGACCAGACTCGCTCAATACACCCCTGCGCCGGTTCGCGCGGATTCAGCTCTTGACGCGCCAGCGCGACTACGAGGCGGCACTTCACCAACTCGATGACCTGATGGTCGAGTTCGGGCAGCACGCACTGGCCGATGACATGCTCATGCAGCGGGCGGACCTTCTGGCCCGAACCGGACACATCGAAGACGCCATCCTCTCCTATTTCCAGGTGCCACTGCTCCACCCGGACAGCTTCCACGGTGCGAGCAGCCTGGTGCAGGCGGCCGCGCTGCAGGCGCGCTCCGGCTTGACCACAGATGCGGTACGGACCTATGAGCGCGTGTTGACTGAGTATCCGGGAACACTACTCACCCCCCGCGTTCGGGAAGCCATCCGGGTTCTCAGAGGCGACCAGACGTAACCCAGTGCACCCTTCCCATCACTTTTTCCCTTGCCTGCGCTACGGTTCATGATCACCCGATACATCATAGCAAGTGTTCTTCTGGTTCTGAGTACGCAGCGGACAGCCGGGGCGCAGGATATCCTGGTGCCCATGGATGACGTGCAAGCCGACCATCTCAAAGCGTACGGGGTAACCTTTTGGGCCCTGGAGCGGAAGGTTGATGTAGACTGGCTGCTCAATTATCGGGGCGGATCTTTCTTGATGGCCGCCGAGCCTGAAATTGAAGCTGAGCTGCGGGTGCGTGGTGTTTCATATGAGGTTCTGGGAGGCGCCCGAACAGCATCCATCCTGTCAGAAGTGGAATCCGATGCTGCCAATACCTCGGTCGTGCGGCTCGAGAAGCCTCCCCGAATCGCAGTGTATGCTCCAGAGCAGACACTGCCGTGGGATGATGCGGTCCTACTCGCGCTGACCTATGCTGAGGTGCCCTACGAAATGATATACGATGACGAGGTGCTTGAGGGGGCGCTCGACGAATACGACTGGCTGCACTTGCACCATGAGGATTTTACGGGGCAATTCGGCAAGTTCTTCAGCTACAGGGCCACACCCTGGTACATCGAACAACAACGGCAGGCGGAGATGACAGCGCGCCGTCACGGATTCCGAAAAGTGAGCGAACTGAAGCTGGCCGTTGTCTCCACGATCAAGGAATACGTCGGGGGTGGTGGCTTCCTGTTTGCCATGTGCTCCGGGACTGACACCTTTGACCTGGCCCTGGCAGCTCAGCAAACGGATATCGTACCGTCAGAGTATGACGGGGACCCCGTGGATCCGGATGCGCTCAGCCGTCTTGATTTCTCCCAGACGTTTGCTTTCCACGAGTTCCGTCCCGTGTTCAACGCACGCGAATACGAGTTCTCCGATATCGACTCTGGTCCACCTCCACAACCCTTGCGCAATCCGGCCGTGGATTACTTCACGCTCTTCGAATTCAGCGCCAAGTATGATCAGGTTCCGACCATGTTGACACAGAACCACGTTTCTACCGTGAAGGGATTCGTGGGACAGACAACCAACTTCCGGAAGCACCTGATCAAGCCGAATGTGGTCATTCTGGCCGAGGCCCCTGGTCGTAATGAAGTACGCTATCTGCACGGCTCGTACGGCGAAGGTACATACACCTTTTACGGAGGGCATGACCCCGAGGATTATCAGCACTTCGTCGGAGAGGAACCGACCGACCTTAGCCTACACAAGCATTCTCCGGGGTATCGTCTGATCCTGAACAACATTCTTTTCCCCGCGGCCAAGAAAAAGAAGCAGAAAACGTGAGCGATCTACCTGCCGGCAAGTCTCCTACCGACTCGCACACCATAATGAGCGAGTTGGTCCTCCCCAACGACACGAACGGACTCGGCAACCTCATGGGAGGACGGTTGCTGCACTGGATGGATGTGTGTGCTGCCATATCGGCACAACGCCATGCAGGTGTCGTGTGCGTGACGGCCTCCGTAGACACGGTGGAGTTCCATTCACCCATCCTGCAGTCGGAAATAGTTACGCTTTCCAGCTGGGTCAACCGGGCTTTCCGCACCTCGATGGAGGTGGAGATCAGCGTGGAGGCGGAAAACCCGCGTACGGGCACGAAGCGGAAAGCGAACCGAGCGTTTTACACGTTCGTGGCCGTGGGAGCCGACGGCAAGCCCATACCCGTGCCACCGGTCAAAACCGATAGCCTTGAGGAGGCGGAGGCCTTTGAGGCGGCGGGACGTCGCCGACAGTTCCGTTTGTTTACGGCCGGACGCCTGGGTGATGATGACATCCAGAATCTGCAGGAATACATCGGATCCATCAGGCATGAGCGGTAATACCGGTCTGACAGGGTCATGTCGATCATCCAACGGACGGTACGGGATACCATGGTTGATGGTGCTTGCCTTCCTGCTGCTCCTCCCTTCGGCGCATGCACAGAGTGGTGATCGATCATCCGTACAGCTCGGTATCGGCATTTTGGCCGGCCCCACCAGTGGGCTTTCGATGAAAGCATTGATCGATCCCCCGCGGCAAGCGGTTCCGGGAAGGGCTGCTGATCTGGTCGTCAGCTTCAACGGGCGGGGGTTCCTGCATCTTTCGGGCCATTCATTGACTGAACGAAACGTGCCCGATACGCCCATGCGCCTGTTCCTTGGACCCGGTATTGTCACCGAACTCAATGACCGTTCTCTGCGGTGGGGAGTCTCCACAACCATTGGAGGATACTTTGAACAGGGCCCGTACGACATTCTCGTTGCCCTCATGCCCCGTTTATTCCTGATGCCACAGCGCAATGGCGTGTTCGGAGCCGCGGTAGGACTGCGGTATCGTCTCTGAAACCGCCTACTTCATTCCAACGTTAGGCTCACCCTCGCGTCAGGGTCCCCCGTCCACCATCTCCATCTATTTTGTTTTACAGGGTTCTCATCACCGGTGCCAATGGGATGCTCGGCCAGGAACTGGTTCGGCGCATGGGGCGAAAGCCGGAATATGATGTCCTGGCCACTGGCAGGGATGCAAAACCCCGATTTACTGGTGGGTCCTGCGGATATACGCGACTGGATATTACGCGTGAAACCGATGTGCAGCGCATATTCGACGATTTTGAACCGGACATCGTGATCAATGCTGCGGCCATGACACAGGTCGATGCATGCGAGTCAGACCGCGAGCAATGCTGGAGAGTCAACGCGGATGCTGTGGACATCCTGGCTCGATGCTGCCGCGATCACGGGGCACGACTCATCCAGGTCTCCACAGACTTCATCTTTGATGGTAAGGATGGTCCTTACAAGGAGGATGCTCGACCCAATCCGATTTCCTACTACGGTCGCTCCAAGCTGGCTGGCGAGAACAACGCACGGACTGCCGGCACGAATCGTTGGGCTATCGTTCGGACCGTGCTGGTCTTCGGCGCACCACAAGCCGATGGCCGGTCCAACTTCGTGACCTGGGTACATGATAAACTGAAGTCTGGTCAGAGGATCCAAGTTGTAACTGATCAGTGGCGCACGCCCACGTGGGTGGTTGACCTTGCTGACGGTATTGAACGCATTGTTCGCTTCCGGAAAAGTGGCGTCTTCCATATATCAGGTCGCGACCTGCTTTCCGTAAACGTGTTTGCCCATCGGATTGCCGAGGTGGCTGGGCTTGAGCCAACGCTGATCGAGGAGGCCACGAAGCATACCTTTTCCCAACCTGCTGAACGCCCTGAAAAGACGGGTTTCATCATCCTGAAAGCAGAAACCGAGCTGGGCTTCAAACCGCACGACATGACAACGGCCATCCGGCACACTCTCGGGCTGGAGCCGCCTGACGACGTGCTCCCGCACATCTGACCAAGATCGTATCCCTGCGTGATGGACGGTTGAATCATTTATTTTTCGTCTGACCTGCACGTTACCTGTCTTACTTTAGGACCGTCCGATGTGTCGCAGCCCCTCTGCTGCACGTCCACACCATTCTTTCGATTTTTCCTCGGCCCTTCCATGCTGGATCTACAATTCATTCGAGACAATGCGGACCGTGTTCGCTCGGCCATGTCCCACAAGGGAATCGGCACCGGCTCCATGGTCGATGACCTCTTGCAAGCGGATGAAACGCGCCGCACCCTGATTGCCCAGACCCAGGAAACACAGACCCGATCCAATACGGCAGCCAAAGCCATTGGCGCCTTGATGAAGGAAGGACGCAAGGAGGAAGCACAGCGGGCGATTGCCGAGAGCTCGAAGCTCAAAGCTGAACTCAAGGTGCTTGAAGAGGCGCAACGGGAGGCGCAGGAACGTGTCGATCGCCTGCTGCTCGACATACCGAACGTTCCCCACGGGAGCGTACCGGTGGGCAGCAGCCCGGCAGACAACGAAGTCGCGCATGAATGGGGCACCCATCCCACCTTTTCGTTCGTCGCCAAACCCCATTGGGATCTGCTCGAGACCCATCGTATGGCCGACTTTGATCGTGGATCCAAGGTTACGGGTGCAGGATTCCCGTTCTACATGGGTGCTGGAGCCCGACTGCAGCGTGCCCTGATCAACTTCTTCCTGGACGAGGCGGTGGCTGCAGGATACCTGGAAATCCAGCCCCCCCTGGTCGTCAATGAAGACTCCGCCCGGGGTACGGGTCAGCTTCCGGACAAGGAAGACCTCATGTACGAGGCCAAGCGTGACGGGTTGTTCTTGATACCGACGGCTGAGGTCCCCGTCACCAACCTGCACCGCGACGAGATTTTCGACGCGTCGGATCTGCCTCGTCGCTACTGTGGCTATACGCCCTGTTTCCGCCGGGAAGCTGGGTCCTACGGAAAGGATGTACGCGGATTGAATAGGCTTCATCAGTTCGACAAGATCGAATTGGTCCACTTTGTGGTTCCCGAAGACAGTTACCGGGCACTTGAGGAACTGCGGGAGCATGCCGAGTCGTTGCTGAGGAAGCTTGAGCTTCCCTACCGTCGCCTGCTGATGTGCACGGCAGACATGGGCTTTACCCAAGCCAAGAAATACGATCTGGAGGTGTGGAGCGCCGCCCAAGAGCGATGGTTGGAGGTATCTTCCATCTCCAATTTCGAATCCTTCCAGGCTCGGCGCATGCTGATTCGATACCGGCCCGAAGGCGAGCGTAAGCCCAAGCTTGTGCACACGCTGAATGGAAGCGGCCTGGCGCTGCCGCGGATCGTTGCGGCCCTTCTTGAGAACCATCAGCAAGAGGACGGCACAATCGCCCTGCCGGCGGCCCTGCAACCCTATTTCGGCGCGAAGCGGATCGACTGAGGCATTCACTGGGGATCGGATGCATCGCAGGTCCTTAACAGGCGTCCGGTTCAGCCGGTTTTTAGCGATGCCGCGGTTACGCCTGCAGGGGTAGCCGGACCCATGCTCCCGCCAGGCATTGGATCCGTTGGAAATTGCGGCACGAGATCCGTGCGAACCGGCTTCCCGGTGCCCGCATCCGTTGGCGAGGACTCGTGGATGTAGTAGTCTGCATTGGGTAATGCATCCGCGCGGGCGATGCCTGCACGAGCGGCCTCGGTCATGGTAGCATCGGCGTTGACACGCAACTCCCTGAAAAGCGAGAGGATACGCTGTTCAAAGAGGTCAAAGGCATGAGTGAAGAAGGCGCGGTCCCGGTCGATGTTTTCATCTGGGCGTGAGAGCGCTGCATCATGTCGGGAAAGGATGGCAGAGAGTACGAAAAGGTACATGGCGCTGTCACCGAGGCGCGCCTGAACCGCCTGTCGGGTTACTATTTCTTCCTTGTACCACTTTGAGGCCATCTTGAACCAGTGTGCATGGTCACGTACCAGGCGGGCCAGGCGCGCCGCATGACTGCTCAACTCGGTGTTGACCACCTTGACCTCGGGCGCGCCCGGGCGATACCCCGCAAACAAATACACGGCCAGCGGAATCGCCTGCCCTATCACTCGTGGGCGCATCAGGTTCAACCCGATGCGCCGCAGATTGGCGCCTGCCGATTCTTCCGCATTCCAGATCAGCGCCTCCTGAATCTTCAGCATCTGCTCGGCTAGTTGCTTTCCCCCATAGCCGAAAATGAACGGTTGCATGACCTCATTCGCACCTTCCACGATGCGATGGATGCGATTGTCCCGCCAACTGCGTTCCAATTCGTTCTCTGTCATGAACGCCTCGCCCCCCATGATCTGCATGGCGTCATCGATCACGTCCCAGCCCACCTGTGAACAGAACACTTTTGTGATGGCTGTCTCAACCATGATGTCCTTATCCCCCCTGTCCAGCATTCCCGTCATCAAATACAGGACGGCTTCCATGGTGTACGTTGTCGCGTACATGCGCGCAATACGCTGCTGAACCAGTTCAAAGTCAGAAATCGGTCGACCGAACTGATGGCGCGTGCGCGCCCATTTCGTGGCTTGGTCAGCGGCCTGTTTGGCAGCACCCGTAATACCGGCTGACAGGGTGCATCGTCCGATGTTCAGACACGTCAAGGCCACGTGCAGGCCACGCCCTTCTTGATACAGCAGATTCTCGCGTGGGACCCGAACATCCGTGAATCGGAGTCGAGCCTGCCACGTACCCCGGATGCCGGTCTTGGATCGGTTGCTCTCGATAATCTCGAGACCCTCCATGTCTGGTGTACAGATCAACGCTGTGATCCCGGCCCTTTTGCAAACCTTTTCCGGATCTGACCCACGCAATTGGGCCATGACCATGAAAAGACCGCTCAGGGCCCCGGATGTACTCCACTTCTTCTCGCCGTTCAGGATATAGTGGGAACCATCCTCGGACACGACACATCTCGTTTCCTGCCCCGCCGCATCGGATCCAACCTGGGGTTCCGAGAGACAGAAAGCCGACAGATGATGACGTGCAAGGCCGGGCAGGAAGCGATCTTTCTGCTCCTGTGATCCGAACAGCATGAGAGCCTTGCAGCCAATGGACTGATGCGCAGATACCATGACCGCTGTGGAGGCACAGTAAGCGCCCAGCATCTCCAGAACGCGGTTGTAGGAGGTAATGCCGAATCCGAGTCCACCGTAGGCTGTCGGAAGGGAGCAGCCCATGACCCCCATATCGAACAACCGATGGACAACCCACCCCGGAATGTTCTGGTCACGATCAATCTCCACGGCCGGATGATCCGTCTTGAGGTAGGCCTCCAACGATGAAAGCAGCACATCGCAAGTTCGCTGCTCCTCTACCGGGACGCGAGGGTAGGCAGATACCAAATCATTCCTGAAGCGCCCCCAGAACAGGTTTTTTGCAAAGCCCATGTCTCCGGGTTCAGGACCCATCATGGCCTCGATATCCCGGATCATTTTCTGATCCTTCTCAGACAGATTTTTGAGCGGCAGGGCATCCATTCCCATGTTGCAATTCCGGATGGATTCATAGGTGTATCAGCCGGACCACCCATCGTGGCCTTGGCAAGATGGTACCGACCAAGATACATGCAAATCGGGTGGAAGTGAACAGTGTTAACCTGCGCGCGGAACCTCCGTTCATGGCTATATTCGGCAGCCCCCCACCCATATCCGACCCATCCGGAATCCCGTGAAACCACCGTTCAGTACCCGACTGGAGAAGCTCCGCCAGCTGAAGTCCTCCGTTCTGTGTGTCGGACTCGATCCTGATCCCAGCAAGCTGCCAACCCATCTGCTGGCATCCCTCCCCTTACACGACGCGGTACGCCAATTCTGCTTTGATATTATCGAAGCAACGCACCACACCGCCATCGCCTACAAACTCAATGTTGCCTTCTTCGAGGTCCTGGGGCGTGAGGGCTTTTCCGTCATGCAGGATGTGCTGCAAAGAATACCCGCAGACATCCTGTCCATCGCCGATGCCAAGCGTGGCGACATCGGTAACTCAGCAAGCTTCTATGCCCGTGCCGTTTTCGATACGGCCGGGTTCGATTCAATAACCGTCAGTCCCTACATGGGCAGGGATTCCGTCGATCCCTTCCTGGTCCATGAGGGCACGTGTGCGTTCGTACTGGTGCGCACCTCCAATCCGGGCAGCTCGGATTTTCAGCAGCTGCAGACCAACGACAACCTGCTGTATCAGGAGGTGGCTACCGCTGTTGCCTCTTGGGGCGAAGAAGCAGCAGGCGAAGCAGGGTTCGTGGTAGGCGCCACCAATACCGATGACCTGGCCACCCTGCGCTCCTCGTTTCCGCACATTCCATTCCTTATTCCGGGGGTTGGCGCCCAGGGAGGTTCTGCCGCCGAAGTAATGAAGGCGGCTGGCAGTGGTCCCGTACTGATCAATAGCAGCCGTGGCATTCTGTACGCATCATCGGGCGAAGATTTTGCGGAGGCAGCCGGACGAGCGGCGGAAGAAACCAGAGCCGCTCTCCTCACATGATCCGACGCATCGTGCATATGTCGTTCGATCCCGATCAGGTGGAAGCCTTCCTGATGCTCTTCGAGGAGCGCTGCGAACATATCCGAGCCTTTCCCGGATGCCTCGAGCTGACGTTGCTCCAAGCTGCCGATGAGCCGTTTCGCTTCGTGACCTACAGCCTGTGGGAAAATGAGGCGAGCCTTGAGACCTACCGCGCATCCGACCTGTTCACCACGACATGGGCGCGCACGAAGGTCCTGTTCAACGATCGACCGAAGGCAACCTCCTACCGTATGGTCCGGCACCTTGAATAGGGGTGCACGTCGCTTTTTACTGCGAGGCCTGCTACCTGGCCAGACTCATGCCGAAACGCACGGTGCGGCCCGCGTCGGGTAGCCCCAGCTGCGGTACGTGAAGCGCATCGAAGACGTTGTCCACTCCGGCGTAGGTCTGCAGGAAAAGTCCCGAGTCGGCAAAGTAGCGCTGCGTTGTCAGCCGTGCGCCAAAACGCCATGCGGCGGGTAGGACGACCAGACTGTTGTCCGTCGCCAGACCATAGGCACGCCCCGTGTGAATGGCTGACATATCGATGCGGATGCCCCGAAGCGGGCGAAGGTGAACCAAAACCGTCGCCAGCACCTCGGGTTTTTCCGTGAGATGGCGCTTGGTGCCATCCTCTTCTACAGCTAATGGTCGCAACCACGTAAGGTGGCCCTGAAACCCTGCTTTTGCTCCCAGGTCACCTGCTGCTTGCCACTCCACGCCAACTACACGGCTTCCACCCAGGTTGACACGCTGTCGCTTGCGCACGCCGTCGACCGTGACGCTCTCCTGATCAATCGTGTCCGTGGTACGCTGCAGGAATCCGATAGCCTCTGCCTGCCACCGCTCGCCCGCTCGATGCCACCCTCCTTCCAGCAGCCACGTCCGCTCCGGTTTCAGGTTGGGATTGAGGATGAAACGATCGAGAGCCGTCCCGAAGAGTTCCCGCATCGTCGGAAACCGGGGCTTACTCCCTCCATTCATCTTGAGCGTTGCCTTCCTCCCGATCCTGCGATGCCACTCGGCATTCAGAGCCAGCGCATCGAATCCCCCCGTGCCGGGGTATCGGCCGGTGACCGGTGTTCTCATCCCGTCCCACGACACGCCTGCTGCCCAGTGACCGGGATATCCGGTGCCGGAGGTAATCTCGCCACCCAACGTATGCAGAACGTTGGCATACCGATCCTCAGGAAC
>JAFMNH010000074.1 GCA_017859335.1 Rhodothermales bacterium
GTTCGATACCCCTTTTCGAAATTTTTCTGCACTTTCCAATCGAAAGCTACTTTTAAAGCATTCGCTACAGCAAGCGCACCCCCAGCTACAAAAAATGCATGTGGCAGGTAGTCTGGGATTCCTACACGGGAAAAGGTATCCACAAATTCCGCCATCTCCTGTGTGTAAACATCGGAATTGGAGGGTTTGTTGACTGCCACCTGTCCCAGTTTTGCAACAAAATCGGCATCCCCAGCCAGTTTTTCATGATTCATTCCCAATGGATTCGAGGCAAAAAACGTAAAGAAATCGATGTAACTTTTTTCATGCTTGGAGTCATACAGTCGGAGTCCCTTGCTCTTCTTGAGGTCCAGTACCATGTCCAGACCATCCGTTAAAATGTGTTTTCCAAGGGTTTGATGAACGTTTTGTGGTGAAATCATAAGGCTAAGTATTGGCTTGTTTCTACGTTTCTTCGTGAATACTGCAAAGTCAACCCTAGGTATCTTGAGTATCCTGTCTTAGGCACTTTGCTGGCTTGAGGTTTATTTTGGTTTGGGGTTTACCCTGGTTTTGGGTTCTTTGTTTAGGATAATCTAGAGTCGCTCCAATATGTGCTACTCGAGAATCTGATTATAAACTCATTCCGAATTTCGAGCCTAGAACTGTCAAACTCCTAAACCTGCGATTCGATTGAAGATATAAAAAAACGAGCAACGATGAACGGTAAATTAGACTTGAAATCGGATAATAAATGTGCGTATATTTACGTTTTGATAACACACCGCGGGGTGGAGCAGCTGGTAGCTCGTCGGGCTCATAACCCGAAGGTCGCAGGTTCGAATCCTGCCCCCGCTACCACAACAGGCGTTGGTCCACGGACCAGCGCCTGTTTTTTTTGCCAAACATGGTATGTCCCCTTCTCCTTCCGTCTACCTCTTTTTTGTCGATGGCATCGGCGTGGGTCCGGGCGGCGCATCCAATCCCTTTGATACGGGAGACCTGAAGGGTTTCCGCTCCTTGACGAATGGGCAACCCCTGGTAGAGGGGTGTTTCTTTGATCGAAAGGATGTTACAGATGGTCGCGCTTGGCTGACACGGTCGATCGACGCCAACCTCGGCGTGTCGGGTCTTCCGCAGAGCGGCACAGGTCAAGCGACCTTGTTTACCGGGGTCAATTGCGCCCAGCTGGCGGGCCGACATTACGGCCCCTTTCCGCACTCCACTTCCCGGCCGGTCCTGGCTGAGCACAATATCTTTCAGCGTGTGGGCGCCCAGTCGAGTGCTTTTGCCAATGCGTATCCAGAGCGCTTTTTCCGGTGGGCCCGAGAACGCGATCGATGGCCGACGACAACCCGATGCTGCCTGGATAGTGGCGTGCGCATCAGAACCATGGATGATCTGCGCTCAGGAGGAGCCATTGCTGCCGACCTCACTGGCAAGGGCCTGGCAGCTGTGGCTGAGAGTGCCGTGCCCTCGGTCTCAGAGCGGGAAACGGCAGCGCGTATCGAACATCTGACCAGAAACCATCAGTTGGTCGTTTCGGAATACTTCCACACAGACAAAGCGGGTCACGCTCAGGATGCCCAGGCAGCCAGACAGTGTCTACATTCCATTGACCGGTTTCTCTCTGGATTGGTTGATACACTTGACTGGTGCAATACGACCTTCATCATGACAAGCGACCACGGCAATATGGAGGATCTGTCCGTAAAAACACACACGAGACATCCGGTACCGCTGATTGTGGCCGGACAGGGAGCTCATCATTTCGATCAGGTGGACGATTTGGTGGGGGTTGTCGATGCCATTATCGCTGCGCTGCGACCCGCATCGGCCTGAGGACGACGGACCACGGGTCTCAACGAGCTTTTTCCGCCGACATCTCGTCCGGAAAGTAGTTTCCCTCCAACATCTCCAGTACAAGCCTGTCTGCGTCCACAACGGTCTCCAATGTCTCGATCAGCGCCCGAACGTCTACTGCGATGGTCCGGGCAAGCGTGTCGGAAAACGCATACTCGTTCGCCAGACCATACCTGTTGCTGTCAAAGACCAGGCCCACGATGTGTAATGTTCCATCGAGCATGGGGGAGCCTGAATTCCCCCCGGCAATATCTGTGGTTGCCACCAGATTCAGGGGTACCGCAGTGTCCAACTGATTTTGCGAGGCCCTCCACGTCGCACTGAGTTCCCAATCGTCCTGTCCTTTCAGGGAGTCGGACATGGCGAACATGGAGCCAAATGTCGTGAAGGCGGGATAATCCACATCATCCGCTTCATACCCCACAATGCGTCCGTCCGAGATACGAAGCGTAAAGGCAGCATCCGGTGGTGTCGCATCTCCCTGCACTTCAAATCGCAAGGCCGCGAGACGGGCTACAAGGGCATCCTCCCGTTCAGACAGTGCTTGCAGCTGACCATCGAGGGTGAAGTACAATGCGCCGATGGTATTGATCAGGTCAACGGTGGGATCCTTGCTAGCCAGGTAATTATCGCCGAGTAACGCGGCGAATGCCGACGAATCAGCCAATGCAGAATAGGCGGCTACGGAATCGGCAACCTCTACCGCAAGTTTGTCATCAAGCATACGCCGAACCGTCGGGTCGTCACTTCCCAGCGCTCGCTCAAAGTCCATCAGACGGGCGGCGATGATATAGGCTTCAAGGGCACGAGGCCAGTCCTTGATTGCCATGGCCTCCTTCCTGATCTCATCCAGAACATCCGGAGGCGCTCCCCGCCGAGCAGACAGGGCATACACATAGCCGTACATGGCCCGCATCAGTATCCTTGAAGATACATGCGGATACATGAAGTGGGTGAACGAGCGGGCCTTCGGCGCAGATACTTCCTTTGATTGTTGGATCAGGGCGATGTCCTGAAAGGGCCGCCCGAATCGTTCCGACAGAGTCGCATCACGGGAAAGCACGCTGCGAATGGAATCCTCCCACGCCTGCGCTTTGGACAGGACAACGCCGTCCTGAAGTGCCGTGAGCTGGCCAGATTGACCTTTCAGCTGATTTCTGGCGGCCATGAGATCGGCCCCAACGTTAAACGAATCAGCTGCCGCGGGAGCCTCGTCCATGAATGCTTCCATCAACGAAATACGATGACGCAAAACACCCAGCGCTTCCGGGAGCTCTACATCCCGATCGTATTCCAACTGGGATACGGTTACAAGCCGTTGTGTGGATCCCGGATTACCTACAACGAAGACGGGCTCTCCTGTTTCTGCTCCACTTGGATCGAGAAGAAAGTGATCCGCCGTCCTGAGGGGTTCGCCATTATCCCAGATCCTGAAAAACGCTGCGTCCAACGTATGGCGCGGCCACTCGAAATTGTCCGCATCCCCACCAAAATGGCCCACCGACAGGTCAGGCACCCACACCAATCTGACATCGTCGAAAACCCGGTAGGTATGGGCGGAATAGCGTACTCCGGGCACCTGCTCGACGACGACAAACGTAAGACTGTCCCTTGAGCCCTGATGTCGCATGGCCAGACGCCTCTCGATAGCTTCAGAACGCTTTCGCCGTGCGTCGGCCTGAGGGCCCCACCCTTTGACATCGCGAGCTGCTCGATTCACCTCGTCGCTCACATCCTCCATTTCAATGAGTTGCCGCAGGCTGAGACCGGGAATGCGTCGTTCCTGTACCGATGACGCTGCGTAGAAACCGTTGTCCAAGAGCGCCTCCCCTTCAGCGGAAACCTTCAGCACGGATTCCCTGGCACAATGATGATTGGTCATGACAAGGCCTCGGTGACTTACAAGCGAGGCTGAACAGAACTGACCGAATTGAAGGGCACCCCGACGCGCCCTTTCCAGCCAGCGCTCATCCGGACTGAACGCGTAGGCCTCCTCCCACCATGCAAAGGGAATGGCTTCAAACGTCCACATCCTTCCGTCGTCAAAGCGATCAACAGGTGCTGTCGGGTAGCGTTCAGGATCTACCCGCATCCCGATGTTCGTCTGCGGATTTTCTGTCGAAGTCATCTGTGGACGCTCGCTTACGGTCAGCACAACCCGCGGCGGCGTACAGGACGAGAGCAGCATGGCGAGCATCAGGGTACCCGGAAACAGCGTCTTCATCATCGCTCTTGAAATGGTCATTGGTCGGAACCCCGGCAGTTCGTTCAGAATTACATGCGCTCCTGCGAGAGTGGCGGAATTGGTAGACGCGCTGGATTTAGGATCCAGTGTCCTTAGGACGTGGGGGTTCGAGTCCCCCCTCTCGTACAGCACCTTTGCCCCCCGACCCATCAGTTCATCATGGTGGAGTAGTCGGAGAGATGAGCAGGATCACTTTGGGAAAGTGCGTCGAAGGCCTGAGAGGCTTCCTGACTACCTCTGAAGACCCTGATCATTTCGAGATACTTGGCAGCGAAGAACTGGTCGAGATAATAAGCCCTCGTGACATCCTCCCTGAGCGCGGCCAGCTCCAATACGATATCCAACATCTTGTCCCGGGCATCATCGGGACCTTGGATGAAGTGGTCCAGCACGCCATAGTGGTAGTCGAAATAGATCGTGCGCAAGGACTGAAAACGGGGGTCCATGATCTGCGAAATGAGCTCTCCACGACTTTGGCCACCCCCGACTGATGACCATCCCAAAGCACCACGGGTCTGAGCCACGTCTGCAATTCGCCTGGCTTCTTCGAAATGGCTCTGCCCCCCCAACTGATCGAAGGTGTCATAGTCATAACCCAACATCAGATAGGCATAAAAATCCAGAATGGAGGTCAGGGGATCGTATTGGTCCGGCTGGAAAATGAGTGGTGTACCCTGTGAGTACTCGAACTGCCATTCCTCGTCGCTGAGCGTAAGGACCTGCGTCTACTGAGCGGTGCCATAGATCGGTCGGCGTGAGGCAAGGACCAGGCGTGCCCTGAACTGGGACAGGGTGATGGCTTCGGTGAAAACGATTTGCAAGCTGCAATCGATACGCTCTTCATCCTCGAATCGATCATCCGTCCACTGCCGGTCATTCATGTACTCGAAGACCCGTTCTTCCAGTTCATCAAGGAACGTGTAGTCCGTACCGCTCAACGCCCGATAATTGACTCCAATCGTGCAATTGAATTCCTGCGCATGGGCATCAGGGAGACTGAGGGCTGCCAGAAGGAGAGCGAATGCACAGCGTGTCGCCATGATGGTACGTCTAGGACTCATGAAGCGGACCGGTAATCTGAAGACATGGGTAGCGTCAACCCGGAGGCTGGGGTTACGGTTTCCCGGGCAAGGTGTCCTTCCTCCTGAAGCGGACAAGAGGAGGGATGAATGGCAGGGAAACGGTTACTGGCGGCGGATAGGGCATGGAAGAAGACAGTATGCGTCCAGATCGCTCTGGGAATCTCATTCCTGATTACGACTTGTGCGGAGGTAAGTGCACAGTCCACGTCAGATGGCATAGAGGAGGTCATCACCCACCTGCGCCACGAGGGCGACGAAATCGAACAAGGGGGCATGCCGTCGGCCTTGGACGGAGATACGACAGAGCATGAGCGGCTGACGGACCGTTTCTGGTCATCCCGCTCACTCATACGGACTGGATGGGACTGGACGAGCGGAACTGAAAACTCTGAGCAAACAGGCGGGCCACAAGGCTGGCAATTCAGGCTGAGCATGGTGGGTGCGAAGGGGCGTCTCGGGCTTGTACTGGACAAAGACCGTGGAGAACCGTGGGGCGGCGGGACCACACCCTGGTCCGGCCCGGAAATGAAGCGACTATTTGCAGGTCTTGAAACGGCACGTTTTCATTTGATAATCGGCTCATTCAGGATACAACACGGGTTCGGGCTGACCTCCGGGCGCCGCCTGGGATCCCTGCCTGGAGCTACCAATCCGCTGTACTTGCCTGCGTCTCTTGCATCTGCTCGCGGATATGCCGGAACGAGTGCAGGCGCCGTACGGACGGGTGCCCTAGCTGGTCTTCGGGCGGAACGTGCCTCGCTTCGCGTATGGCAATCACGGGACAGGGTCACGGCGGGGTTGGGCACGGCCTTCCGTGATACTTCGTACTCAACGCCTGCCGTTACTGACCTCTCCTCGACTGGCGCATTCACGTCCGAGCGCAGCCTCTACCGGCGGAACGGTCTCCTGTTGACATCGACAGGCGTGCAGGCAGCCATCCAGGGAAGCAACTTGGGTGTAGCCATGATCTCCGAACACGTCCGTTCAACAAGCCGCGGGGCGATACGCACAGACCATATCCCGACACTGATCCCTTCCTCCCTGTTGTCTGGTGGACTCGTCGTCACACTGGGATCCAGACCTTTCTACTTGGTTCATGAAATCGCTCTCAACGATAAGGGGAGCTTCTCCCGCCAGACGGGGCTCCGGTGGAGAAAGGGCTCCGGTTCAGGCGTGATGATAGGGCAAAAGGTGGCACGTGGAACGACCGCCAATCCCTACAGCGAATTGGGGCGGTACTTTTCAGGATCCTCCTTCGAAAAAGAAGTACAGGCGGCCGGAAGGCTCATCTTCCGCGGAGGTACCGCCTGGACGATCCGCTTTTCCAAACAACGCAGAGCGCAGGGTGACATACGCCCATCTACCAGCCGATGGGCAGTGGATTGGAGCCTGCCATTGGGTAGTACACGCTCGGTGATGGGGAGCAGATTGCATCTGCGGGCGATGCGAATAGAGAGCGATCCATCCGAAGCGGAAACCAAGCGTACGCATCGCATGGGGCTACGTTGGACCCTCCCTTCCAAGGGACGGTGGGTCGTCAGCTCACAGGTTCAGGCTGGCTTCAGCTCGATCGGGACCGGGAAGGCCTCCTCCTCCAGACTGGCAGCGTTAACACTTGATATCCCCGGACGACAGACTGGAGGATGGCCGGGAAGACCAGACTGGTCCGCCATGATCCTCCTGCGACAGCGACACGGGAGCGGCACGATCCTCTATGCAGTAAAGCCCACCCAGCTCGGAGGCTTTCCCGTCGTTTCGGGCTCGAGCCCCCTTTTGTCCATCATGCATCGTCTGCGCTGGCACCCATGGCCGCGTGCAGTGGGCGAATTCGTGGTACGACTGGATCGACGTAACGACCAACATCCATCGTTCAGCGCCAGGATACGTGCCCAGATGCAGGTGCGACTATAATCGTGCGCGTGTATCGCACGATGCGTTTTGGCAAAAGCCCGCCTGTCTCAGTTATCCGAGACGGCCACCCACCCCGTAGCCCAATCGCCTGTTTCAAGACGATAACCGGCTTCCCACGCCAGGTCGACCTCTACCGCATGCCAGAAGCGTACCTTGAGACCCACACCCACACTGACCGAAGAGTAGGAGTTGCGCTTGTCGGCAAGCTGCTGCATCGTCTCAAGCCCAGTACGTAGGTAGACCGCTCTGAAGAAAACAGGAACCGTCAGCCATCCCCTATCGGGAAACAAGATCGGCTGCCTCACCTTGAGACCCGCCCGCACATAGCCTCGGTCTTCTACCAGTGCATCCCGCCAACCAACTGGTTTGAAAAAGGAGGTACCGACAACACCCGCCTTGTTCTGAAACAGGTGACCGACATCCAAGCGAATAGATGTATTCGTACTCGCCATGACCGGTACGTATGCACCCGCCTGGACAATACTGGCTCGGTACCCGGACGTGCGCCCGGCTCCCTCCAAGTCGGCAAACCACGAAAGATACTGGCCTTCGGTAGGCCAGATATCCCGAGGATTACGAACCACCCGTCTACCCATGAACACGGAAGGTTGTATGGCAAAGCGGCCCTTCCTCGTCAGCAAGACAGACATATCCTCGTCCAAGAAACGGTCGATGCGGTAGCTCACAACCATCGAGACCAGAAGACTCGAACGCGAGACATTTTGCCACAGGGTATAGGGTAGCACAGCGGATGCCGACCAACTTTGCCGATCCCGGATGATACGCCGAACACCAGCCTCGCCCTCCACAAGTGCGTCAACAAGGGTGGGTTCTCGAGAGACCACAACGCTTGGCCGAAACGGGAAACGACCTGACTGCACGCCCACCCTGCCCCACATGCGCCCTTTTTGCAGGAAACCGTTCCCAAACCACGCCATCCGTTGTAGCGGGTCGACTCCATGGGCCGCAATTCCCCAGCCTAACCCCAGTCGTGCGCCCTCCCCTTCAGGCAGATTCTGGTCACTTCGAACCACGGGATACATCACGCGGGGAGAAAGATGACGCCACGGCTGATAGGGTCCGACACGGTCGAAGACGGAGTCTTTTGTGGCGTCGAAGGCGGTCTCGAACGTGGGGCCACCCGCCGAGGAGACGTCTTCTCCTATACCTTCCACCGCCGCTTGGGCGCGTTCGCCAACGTCCTGGCTGTGAAAAAGCGAGCGATCCAACGGATCCTTCGCCCAGCACTCCTCGAGCGACATCACCTGCAGGTCAAATTGCTCCTGCCGGTATGAGACGAAAATCAGCTTTCGTCCCTCTGGGCTGACGTGCCCCTCCATGGCACCATAGAGCACGCTCGTCGCCTGATGGATGTCCTCTGTCCAGGCGTCCATCACATACACATTCAGCACCCCGGTTCGATCGGAGGTGAATGAGAAATAGCGACCTGAGGTGTCCCAGCTTCCGTCGTATATGGTCTGCGTATCTGATCCGATCCAAGGAGACAGCGTCCAGGCTTCCTCGGCCGTATCGACACTATAAAGAGCCTGATTCGGGCCTTTTTTTGCGAGCACGATGAGAGAATCCGATCCAGGGCGCGGTATCAGGGAAACGAACTCTACACCCGGGATCGCCAGCCTGTCGGATTTCGTACCGGAGCCGATGGCTACTATGCGGTTGTACTGTCCATCGGAACGTAATGCCAGGACGCTTCCGCCGGGCATCTGAACGGGGTTGTAGGTATGCCTTGATCCCGACAGGCGGTGCTCCTCTCCCGAGGTCAGGTCAATCATGTAGGACCATGATGTCCTGACTTCCGGTGCAAGCGGGTGCTCCTCATAGCGCGAATACAGCAGGGACTGCGTACTCGGTGCAAGATGTACACCGACGTCATCGGTAACCTCATTACGCGATATCCGAGACATGCGTCCAGTTTCCTCCACACGCTGAAATCCAGCAGAGAGATTGTACCCGGAGACGTACGCAACTACCTCCGAGGTGGACAGCCAGAAGGGTCTTCGGTGACTCTGCCCCTGACGACTGGAGACGATCGAGGACGCGGACAGGGGGCCAATGGCCTCCCGAATACTATCCTCCCTGATGCTATTCCACTTCCTGAACGAGGCCTCAATGTCGCGGGGCCAACGCCCCTGGGACAACCTGAGATTGAGTCCACTGCCAGACACTGGCACCCACTGGTGCCAGCGAAGCGAAGCCTCCAGAGCCTCTCGGCCATACGTCTCCATCATGAACATGACGAATAGGGATCCGCCATGGTAGAACCGATCGAAGGGCTTGGTGAACGAGGGGCGTTCGAACGCCTGCGAGAGGGTCCAACCATCGGGCTCCTCCATCCCTGCCCGTGCGAGCATCATGAAATAGGGATGATTCAGCCTACCTGCGCCCTCAGAAAGCGTACTCTCCCGATACACGGCGAGTCCCTCTGTCAGACCTGGCGGCTGGGCCAGACTCATACCGCGTGCCACATCCGGCGCAAAGCGACCAATGACGTCCACTGGACTGTACTGTACGCGGAATTCGGCCTGGGCTGCATGCACAAGCTCATGAGCCGAGACCACTTCGATCCACGACCGATGCCTACGGGACAGCCGGCGTCCGCGTAGGGGTACGGCACTGAGTTCCGTTTTGAAAGGAAAGGGGGTTACAAACCCGTTCCCTGTGTCGGATATACCCGATACAATGGCTGTCAGGGAATAGGGCCGATCCACGCCCAGAAACGCATCCGTCCCGCTACGTGTACGTCTGAGTACGCTGAACGCCTCGCGGGCCTCCTGCTCGTCCCCTGCCCTGTACATGACGGTGAACTGTTCATCGCCGGCCGTGAGCCATGAGGTAGAGCCCGGCCGATATACCACGTCGTAGACTGGGGCGTTTTGCGCTATCCCGTCACGCAGGCCCACCACGCACAGCAGCATGACAACAACAGGTATAGCCGCGCGCTTGCTCACAGGTCACTTTCTCCGTACTTGACCCGGACAAACTCGTGTAGCACACTGGGGCACAGGAACTATTCCCCTTGTCCGAGGGAGTACCCGCGCTCCCCGTCAAATGTGTAGAGGTGCTCTGTCTTGATGACATCGCAAGATGCCCCATGAAGGGATGTCAGCAAACGCAGGATATCGCCGAAATCCAGATCCCCGCCGTCAGGAGAAATGAACCTGCACCGCCAGTGATCAGTCCAGAAGGTTTCGGGCAAGCCTCCCGGGTACACCTTTACGCCACGGTTTGTAATCATCTTCAACTTCCACCCTTCAGGACACGCCGATTCCAGGAGCGCTCCCAGCCGATCAGGATGCCGATCGCCGTCGGACCAGTCCAGGAACACATCCACTCCTTCGAGTACTTTTTCCGGCGTGCTGTTGCGTACCGGGGGAACGGAGATGGTGGCATTCCGATAGGCCGCAGGCTTCAGCATCGAGGGCGTTTGGCCCAACCTTTCAATCACAGCATCCGTGAAGGCCCTCGTTCCAACTTCCCGCTCACTGAGGCCGCTTCGATACACGTCTGCCGTGTGTATCCCTGCTTCCAGTGTGGACAACCAGGCATTGGTGATCGTACCGGCGATGTCCGCATGGCCGAGATGCACCAGCATCTGGGCTGCCCCTTGCAGCAAGCCGGACGGATTGGCGACGTCCTTGCCGGCAATGTCAGGCGCCGACCCGTGAACCGCTTCAAACATGGAAACGGTGCTCCCGATATTGGCCGATCCGGCCAAGCCAACCGACCCGGCAACTTGCGATGCGATATCGGAAATGATATCACCGTACAGATTGAGGGTAACGATGACATCGAACATCTCCGGCTGAGCCGCTACGCGGGCGGCACCGATATCAATGATGTGATGTTCGCTTTCGATTGACGGATATTCCTTGGCTACCTCCTCGAACGCCTTGTGGAAGAGTCCATCCGTGTGTTTCATGATGTTGTCCTTCGTCATGCACGTCACCTTCCGGCGGCCGTAGGCTTGCGCATACTCGAAGGCATACCGGATGATGCGCTCGCTGCCCGGGCGCGTGATGAGCTTCAATACCTGGGTCACCTCGGCCGTTTGACGATGCTCGATTCCGGCATACAGGTCTTCCTCGTTTTCGCGAACGATGACGAGGTCCATGCCGGAGTGCGGCGAAGAGACGAATGGTGCGTAGGAGGTGGTAGGGCGCACATTGGCATACAAGCCCAGCGACTTCCTGATGGTCACGTTCAGGCTCTTGTAACCGCCGCCCTGAGGCGTCGTGATGGGAGCTTTCAGGAAAGCCTTGTTCCGACGGATCGTATCCCAAGCCTCTGATGGGATCCCGGAGGTGTGCCCCGACAGATAGGCCTTTTCCCCTATCTCAACAACCTGATAGTCCAGCGGCGCACCCGCAGCCTCCAGAATTCGCAAGACTGACTCCATTATTTCCGGACCGATGCCATCTCCGTAAGCAACTGTGACAGGCGTTTTTTGCGAGGCGGGAGAAGGGAGCATGGTCCAGACGGATGTACGTGGGTTGTAGCGGGTTAACACGGGCTTCTATCATGGCCGGGCGGGGCAGTTCCTGGGCGCCAATGAAGGCGTGGCGATAAATGCACGCTAGACCAGCCATGGACCCGATCGAGCGAGGTTACCGGTAAACCTGATCCCATCCGACGGACTCGATTACTGTTTACTACGACGGCCACGGTTGGAGCCGGCGCCTCTCGAGCGACCCCGGTTAGCACTGCTGCCGGACCGCCGATGAGTGCCTGGACGACCGCCCTTGTCCCGGCGCTGACCTTTTGAGGCTGGCTCCTGATCCGCGAAGTCCGGCTGAAATCCGTCGGCCTGCAGTCGCTGGATTCGTGATCCTATTTTTCGCTCTGTAGCGCGCAGCCACCCGACATCCTTGCTCGTGACAAACGTGAACGCCATTCCTTCGGTCTCTGATCGACCGGTCCGTCCGATACGATGGGTATAGGCTTCCGGCGTATTAGGGACATCATAATTGATGACATGGGACACGTTGTTCACATCTATTCCGCGGGCTGCGATGTCGGTTGCAACCAGGATATCGAAATGACCTTTTCGGAACCCCTGCATGGCACGGTCCCGCTGACTCTGGGACATATTACCCTGCAACGCCACACTACGATGGCCATTCTGCTCCAACTGCCGAGCCAATCGCTTTGCACGATGCTTCGTCCTGGTAAAAACGATTGCACTCCGACAAGCGTCAGACTCGAGCAGACGACCCAGCAGTTCCCTCTTGTCATCCTCGGAAATATTGTACAGACCATGTTCAATCGTTGAGGCCGGCGCATGATCGTTGAGTTCGATCACAAACGGATCGTGAAGCATTTCATCGGCCAGCGATCGTATGTCTTTGGGCATGGTAGCCGAGAAAAGGAGATTCTGACGAGAACCCGGGAGCCGAGAAACAATTTTGCGAATATCCGGCAGGAACCCCATGTCGAACATGTGATCGGCTTCGTCCAGCACCAACGTATCCAACTCGCTCAGATCAAGATGACCCTGTTGAATAAGGTCTAGTACTCGACCCGGACAACCGACGACAATATCAGGGCGACGACGAACCGTGGTGATCTGCTTCCTCATGGATGTGCCCCCGTACACCGTAGTCAGGGAAACGGTTGTATGGCGTGAAAGCACCTCAATCTCATCGGCAATCTGATGGGCAAGCTCCCGGGTGGGCGCCAAAACCAAGGCGCTGATGTGGCGAGGACGGCGGCGCAGGATGGAGTCGATCAAGGGCAAGGCGAAGGCAGCCGTTTTCCCGGTCCCGGTCTGTGCCAGTCCGAGGACGTCACGTCCTTCCTGGGCCGGAGCTATTGCTTCGCGCTGGATGGGGCGCGGTTGAAGAAAGCCTGCGTCCGCAAGGCCGCGCATAATATTCTTGTGGAGACCGAAATGAATGAATCCATTCGGACGATTGGTGGGGGTAGTGGTCATGTAGTTTGAATGATCTGCACACCATGTGCCTGCCCGGCATCATGCCACGAGACAGGCTCCCAT
>JAFMNH010000171.1 GCA_017859335.1 Rhodothermales bacterium
TGTCGGGCCGTTGATCCTGCCGCCCTCTGAAAAAGGCATCGGAACGCTGGATGTGCCTGTCCGCGTAGGGGATACCCTCGTCCGGCCGGGTCAGTGGCTCATTGGAGATGATGATGGCGTGCTGGTGCTGAACGCCACCGATCTGCCGGCCATCCTGGCGCAGGCTGAGGAGACCTTGAAAAAAGAGGAGGATCTAACGGGACGCCTTCGGACCGGAACCGCACTTGGTGACATTTTTGGCATCGAGGCCTTTGCCCGGAAACGTACCGAAGACCCGCAAGCGGATTTCAATGCGCATGTGGCCTCCCAAGGAGATGCCATTTGAAGCGTCCTGCCTGCGCGATATCCACAATAACCCTCTCGCGCAGGGCGGGGCGCCGTTTGTGACGCAACCCCTCGCGCCCTACTTTCACCCGAACCAATCCCCATCGCTGGCGGTGCTCGAAGCCGTTCGTTTGGAACCATCCTGATACGAACGACCCTGGGCATCGCATGGAACAGCCCATGACATACACGAGTGCGTTAACCTACGCCACGCAGCGTCAGCCCCTTGACCATCAGGTCGGCGCGCTGCTTTCCGAGTCGGACGCAGTCCCCGTCGATTTCCGGGTCATGTCCGTAATCGTTCCTGGCTCAGACCATCTGGAAGGAGCGTCGTTGGCTGCCGATGTATACCGGTCCCTCCCCGCCACGGACCAAGACACGGTCGTCTCCATTGCCAGCAATTCCGGTGAGGAGTTCAAGCGTATCACGGTCTGCTCGCTGGACAGGTACCACACCCCGCTCGGAGATGTGCCGGTCGACGACAAGATCCGTAATGAGCTCTGTGATGAGGATGATGATATTTTTCTCGACGACAGAGGACATTTTCTACGTCATGGCTTGGATGTCAACTTGCCTTTCCTTCAGAAAGTGCTTGGCAGCTTCAACGTGGTGCCGTTGGTCATGGGCTCTGAAAGCCCCGAGTTCTGCAAGGAGCTCGGCCATGCTGTCGGAGAAGTCATGGCCAATCGTCGCATGCTCGTCGTAGCGTGCGTCGACATCGTGGAAGCAACCGAAGAAGGGATGGAGCGCTTCCGTCATCACTTGAAGGAACTGGACGTGGCGAGCATGATGACCCTACTCAATCGTGAGGAGGGTATCAAGGTCGACGGGAAAGGTCCGCTTCTGGTAGCGATGATGGCCTCCGCATACCGACGCGCGAATGACGTCGCCATTCGGGGATTACGCCTCCCACAGATGGGGATCCCTGGATTCGCCGGCGCGCTGATCGGCCGGCGCTAAGATGCAGGCGGACACCCCATCGATGGGCACGCCACTCCCGGGATCGGGATGGCTGGACTCGTTTTCTGTGATAGGTACCGGCGCACTGGCCCGCGCACTGACCAGATCGCTCCTGCAACATGGAATGCGATGTCGCAGCATGGCAGGGCGTAGTGCAGACGCGCTGGACCAGTGCGCCCGCTTGTTTGAGCCTGAGTCCGCTTTCAGATTGGGGGCCCGGCCAATACCCCCGTGTGACGCCGTTTTCATTGCGGTCTCGGACGATGCCATTGCTGAGGTGGCCGCCATCACGGCTACCCATCCTCTCGAGGCGGGGCAGGTCGTGCTTCACACCTCTGGTGTCCATTCATCGTCTGTTCTCGATCCGCTTGCCCGCCTCGGAGCCCAAACAGGTTCCTTTCATCCCCTGCAGACCTTTACCGGCACGGAGGGCAAGGAGCGGTTTCAAGGCATTACGATTGGTGTAGAAGGTAGCGAAGCAGCCATTCAGGTCGGGCGCCATCTGGCGGACGATATGTTGGCTACAGCGGTAACCATCCCATCGGATCGGAAGGCGCTCTACCATGCGGCGGCGGTAACGGCGGGCAATCATGCCATTCTCATGCTGTCAGTGGCTGCCGATCTCTGGGAGCGTGCTACATCGGACGCACAGGGTGGCCGGGAAGCCTTGGGTCCACTTACACGCCAAAGCATTGAAAACGTGTTGGCTCAAGGAGCTGAGGCGGCGCTTACCGGTCCCGTGGTGCGCGGCGATCTCAATACGGTTACGTACCACCTGCACGCCCTGCAAAAACACGCCCGACATCTACTGCCCATGTATGCCGCCCTCATCACGGAAACCATCCACCTGGCCATGCGCTCTGGCCGTTTGCCTGCGGAGCGAGCCGTCGAGATGCTTGATCTGGTGGCGCGTAGCGTTTCGGTTGCGAACGAGGGAGATGCCTGATGGAAGATCGAAATGATGCCCTTGAGCGTATCCGTGCCGCTGTGAACCGGGCCGCATCATCAGATGCCCGCTTCATTTCTGTTGTGACGGTTGTTGGAAGTGTCTTGCGCCGGGTCTTGTCGGCCGAAAAGACCGCCTTTCAAGCTGCTATCTCGCTGGCACAACAGACCCGTCTCGAAGAGATGCGCTCAGAGCTCTCAGCCATGATCGAGGCCTTGGGAACGCTTCTTCCCCAGCACGTTTCGCTGGATAAAGTGCCTGCAAGGGAGGAGCCGTCATGGTGGTTTGCCCTGTCAGAGGCCATGCAGATCCTCGAGGAGAGCATTGATCAGTTATCCATCCTTGTCAAGCAACAAGAGAAAGGATCGGCCATCAGGGATGTGACGGCCCAGGCTCAGCGACTTCTCCGGGAGCACTACAATGTCCTGCTTGAACAGGCTCGTAGTTATCTGGATGGCTGAATACCGGTGTCATTCACGGCAGGCGGCGTGAATTGACAG
>JAFMNH010000005.1:0-39023 GCA_017859335.1 Rhodothermales bacterium
ACGGTGGACCATCCGCGCTGCGGCACATTGCCGGACTTTGGTAATTTCAACATGGGCGAAGCCAACGGCGGCTGGTACGACATCTATCAGGGTGTCGAAGAGCTCATGCCCTTTGCCAAGGCCGTCTCCGCGAAGAGCCACAATTTTGACGCCGACGGCAACGAACGCGACAAGGATTACCTGCGCCTGATGCGCATCGTCCTCGATGCCGGGTACCGCGGCTATGTGGGCATCGAATACGAGGGCAACGAACTGAGCGAAAGCGAAGGCATTTCGGCTACGCTGGACCTGCTCGTCCGGTGCCGCGAAGAATTGGCTTCCGAATACTCCTGATACAGACCATACCCATGAAAAAGCTTTTCATCCTCGGCCTGGGCCTTTCACTCGGCCTTACGGCCTGCCAGCCGGCCGGCAACGAAGACACCATGACCGATGACATGGCTGCCGAATCCGAATGGATGTCCCTCTTTGACGGGGAGTCCTTCGACCACTGGCGCGGCTACAAACAGGAGGCCATGCCTGAAGGGTGGGTCATCGATGACGGTGCGATGTACGCCTCAGCGCCGGGTGCCGGTATGGACATCGTGACGCGCGAGACGTTCACCGACTTTGAATTCGCCTTCGACTGGAAAGTCGAGGAAGGCGGTAATAGCGGCGTGATGTGGCACGTGGATGAGTCGGCGGGCGATTATCCCTGGATGACGGGCCCCGAGTACCAGCTGCTCGATGATGCGGCCTTCAATGATGGGCAAATCAACAAGAACAGCGCGGCTTCGAACTACGATGTGCAGGCGCCGTCAGAAGCTGTCACACGCCCGGCCATGCAGTGGAACGAAGCGCGCATCGTAGTCGATGGCAATCACATCGAGCACTGGCTCAATGGCGTCAAGGTTGTCGAGTACGAAAAAGGAAGCGAAGCGCATCAAGCCCTCGTAGCCGAATCCAAATGGACAGGCTATGCGACCTATGGAACGACGTCAACCGGTCATATCGCCATTCAGGGCGATCATGGCGCGGTCTGGTTCCGCAACCTGCGTATCAGGTCTACGGACTGACCGTCAGGAACCCGCCCCTGCCTCGACGTGCCGGTAGCGACGCACGTTGCCGGCTCCGTCGAAGGCCACCACGTCATAGGAATCATAATCCGCTGGCGAGCCCTGTTCCATACCAGGGCTGCCGATGGGCATTCCCGGAACGGAGATGCCCTTGATGGCGGGTCGCTCCTCCAGCATGCGTAGCACATCCTCGGCAGGAACGTGTCCCTCAACGATGTAGCCATCGATCAGGCCCGTGTGGCAGGACTGAAGATTGCGATCAATGCCCTGCTGGAACTTGACCTGGCTCATGTTGCTCGCATTCCGTACTTCAACCTCAATCCCGGCAGCTACGATATGGTCCACCCACTTCGAGCAGCAGCCGCAATTGGGATCCTGATAGACCACCATTTTGGTGGGTGCCTCGGATGCTTGTGAGGAGCTGAAAAAGAACACGGCTGCCGTAGCAACGAGCAGCGTCGAGAGGAGGAGTATGGAAGACTTGTTCACGTCGGTCTCTGCTTCGTGGATGTCCGAGGGAAGAGTGTCTGTCTCGTATCGGGCGCGGTGCTGTTTGTTTCCTGGCCGGTACCTCCATCGAACAAGGCTCCCGTTGCCGCATGATGTACATTGGGGCTTCCAGTGCCCCAGATCGGCCGTACGGCCAAGCCCATGTTCATGAGAAGACTATCTGTTCTGCTTTTGTCCGTTCTTCTGGCAGCGGCCTGCGCGCAGCCCGATCCAGCGCGCCCTACCCTGACCTCGCCCTCCTGGCAGTGGCAGTATCAAGATTCATCGGCCTTCTTCATTGGTATCCATGCCGTTGATGAGCGCACCGTGTGGGCTGCCGGTTCGCAGGGTCGCGTCGTGAAAACAACCGACGGAGGCACCTCCTGGACCTCGATCAGGGTCCCGGGGGCTGATTCCGTCCAATTCAGGGATGTGCACGGTTTTGACGATTTGACAGCCTATGTACTTTCCATCGGCAACGGCACGGATTCGCGTATATACAAGACGGTTGATGGCGGCCAGACCTGGGATCTTTCGTTCCAGAATGAGGACGAAAACGCCTTTTTCGACTGTTTCTCCTTCTGGGATGAATCAAGCGGATTTGCCTTCTCCGATTCCTGGGAAGGGGAGTTCACCCTGATAAAAACAGAAGATGGCGGCGCATCCTGGCAGCGGATTGATCCAGCGCAGGTACCCGATGCGCGTGCCGGCGAAGGCGCTTTTGCTGCCAGTGGAACGTGTGTCCAGACATGGGAGGGTGGCCTCGGCTGGTTTGCCACAGGCGCTTCGGGCGTTGATACGCGTGTTATCCGCACAACTGATGTCGGCACAACCTGGAGTGAATCCATTACGCCCATTGCGAGCCGGACAGGGTCCGAGGGTATTTCTACGATGAGTGTTCTTGACGCCAATCATCTTGCCATACTCGGTGGCGACTTTACGGAGCGGGACTCCATATACGCCAATGTGGCGCTTTCCACAGATGGCGGCGCAACCTGGAAACGCGGCCATCCCGCTCCCATCGGTGGCTCGGTTTACGGATCCACCTACGTGCCGGGTACAGCCACACCCACCCTTGTCGGCGTGGCGCCAACAGGCACCGCCTTCAGCACGGACAATGCAGCCTCCTGGTCCCGCATCGATGACACGAACTTCTGGACCGTCACGGCCGTTTCCCCCGCCGCCATCTGGGCGGCGGGTCCCGGCGGCGTAGCCCGTCTCGTGGACGCAGCCAACTGATCATCCCACTCCCCCGTACGCATGGGCTCCATTGCTGCCATTCTGGATGCTACTCCTCACGCAGATCTGCTGCGCGCCATCGGCCAGGTGGCGGCCAGGGAAAACATCGAGACCTACCTCGTGGGCGGCAGCGTGCGCGATGCGCTGCTGGATCGTCCCACGACGGACATCGACTTTGTTTCCGTGGGCAACGGTGCGGGACTGCGTCTGGCCACAGCCGCGCAAGCTGAATTCGGGGGATCCGAAGTCCACCGCTATGAAAACTTTGGAACGGCGGCCATCCGTATTCAGCACGGGTCGCCCGGTGACATGCTGGTCCTTGAGTTCGTAGGGGCCCGCAAGGAGAGCTACGACCGCCATTCCAGAAAACCGGCGGTCGAGTCCGGCAGCATGGAGGATGACCAGCACCGACGGGATTTCACCATCAACGCGCTGGCCGTCGACATTCATCCCGATCGCTTCGGGACGCTGGTGGATTCCTTCGGTGGCATCGCTGATCTCAACGCCGGCATCATCCGTACACCACTCGACCCGGAAACCACCTTCGAGGATGACCCGCTCAGAATCATCCGGGCAGCCCGGTTTGCATGTCAGTTGGGCTTCGAGATCGACCCGATCACGCTGGCTGGCATGCGCATCAAGGCCGATCGCGTCACGATTCTCTCAGGGGAACGGATCAGCGATGAATTGAACAAGATCCTCTGCGCCAACACCCCATCGGTGGGCTTCCGACTGCTCTACGAAACGGGCGTGCTGCATCATCTGCTACCGGATCTGGTCGCGTTGCAGGGTGTCGAAGCGGTAGACGGCATCCGTCACAAGGATAATTTCTTCCACACGCTCAAGGTGGTGGACAACCTCGTCGACAGTCTTCCCGAGCGGCCGTGTCCGGATACGCTCTGGCTCCGATGGGCCGCCTTGTTGCACGATATCGGCAAAACGGCCACGAAGCGTTTTACAGAGGGCGCCGGGTGGAGCTTCCACGGGCACGAGGAGAAGGGAGCCCGCATGGTGAAGGGCATTTTCCGTCGGTTGCGCCTGCCCGTCGACGAGCGCATGAAGTACGTTCAACAGATGATCCGGCTTCACCACCGGCCCGTGGCGCTCGTCGATGACGATGTCACGGATTCAGCCGTGCGACGCCTGCTTTTTGATGCAGGAGAACATATCGACGACCTCATGAGCCTCGTTCGCGCGGACATCACCTCCAAGAATCCACGCAGGGTCCGGCGGTATCTGAACGCGTTCGATTCAGTGGAGGAAAAATTTCGCGAAGTGGAAGAGAAGGATCATCTCCGCGCGTTCCAGCCACCGGTTGATGGAGCAGAAATCATGACGGCTCTCGAGCTGCCGCCCTCGCCGGCCGTTGGTGTCATAAAGAACGCCATCCGGGAGGCTATCCTCGATGGAAAGATCCCCAACGATCACGATGCGGCCTACCAGTACATGATCGAGGTCAAGGATGCGCTGCTTGCCTCACTCGAAGAAGACGCCTTTCGGGATCGACGCTGAAACGAATCGGGTAACTACTGCATCCCGCTTCCATTTTCCCCGTAGAGCAGCGCATGGGTGTCCGGCACCGACGCACGGCCCGCGGATACATTCATTCCCTCATTCCCTGCACCCGCATGGCAGATCTGATTCGTGTTCTCCTCTCCGTTCTGATTCCCCCACTCGGCGTGTTTTTCAAGGTCGGTATCGGACTGTCCTTTTGGGTCAACATCCTGTTGACCATTCTCGGATACATCCCCGGTCTTGTTCACGCCATCTGGATTCTTGCCAGCAAGCGATCCTGACCCACCCTACACGCCTAGGCTGCCCCTCGGTTGCGACGGCAGCGCTCGGAGCAGTAGACCACGGTTTCCCACGTGCGCTTCCACTTGCGTCGCCATACGAACGGCCGGTCGCAGACAGGGCACACCTTCGTGGGGAGGTCAGCTTTCTGACGCCGCTTGGGCATGGCTCATGCGCAGGGCGCCTATTCGCTTACCGCTTCTTTGACCGGGCGAACATCCCACATGAGCATCTGCTCGATGTCAGCGTAATCCTCTTCGCCGTCGACATCCGTGAACGAATAATCGCCCAACTTCTCGCGCTGCATCGGTGAGTTGCGCTTCCAGGTCTGGCCGTCCTGGTCCGTGAATTCAGACGGATACGGATTGCTGACCCGGTAGGATGGATGGTAGGATTTATACGTCTTTTCCGCTTCGTAGAGCGCGGCGCGGCGTGCACCGGCCATGGTGGCGCTCTTGCCCGTCACCTTGAAAGGGGTGATGGTGATGCTGGCCGCGAAAAAGCCATCCTCCTGCTCGAGGTACTCCGGGCGCATGACCTTGAAGTCGACTGGATGGGGGTAGGCGCTGCGTTCGTTGACATCCATGGTGGTGGGACGGGGTTGGGAAATGGAAGGACCCTGATAGAGCACTCTCTTACCTTCCAATGCGTTTCGGGTTCATGCGATCGAGCGAGAAGTTCGTGCAAAAGCGCGTGAGCGTGCATTCAGAGGTTATTACCGTTATTGGGGTCAAAATCAGGCCGGTAGTGAGGCATCTGACAGACAACCTGTGGAAAACCTCGGAGACACAGGTTGTCTTGTCAACAATACCAAGATACAATAACGGTTATAGCCGTCTTCTGTCCCGTCCTGAGGGCTTTATTCCCTCCCGAATGATGCCCTCATGACAGCTTTCAGGGCTGGTGAGTGAAATATGTAAATGTGGACAAAAAGGAGTTGCATAACGGCGATTACACTCATTTATTGGTAAGAGCACCCGTCACCACTTGGCACTTTTGCGGCTCACGCAGCCGGATGCCTCGTGGAGACTCGCGCCGCCATATTGACACTACCCCTTCGGTTGGTGCAGCGGCGTAAAAGGGTACGGAAGCGGTCCCACTGTCATGGAAATTGGTGCTGACGCCCGTTTGCCAAGGCTTCCCGCCCCGTGCCTTTGTGCGCCCCCCTCCGGGCAGTCCGATAGGCAGGTTGCGCCATCAGGTCCTGCGCGCCAGTGTGCGCGACCTGATGGCCCGGACGATCTGCACTCGCGCCCGGTAAAAAAGTGATGTTACCCCACACGTGCCCGTGCATTCAGAGAGGAGTAGTGTGACACGGCCACGCAGATTACCCACCCGAAAATTGAAGAGAAGCCATGCCTGAAACCAACCGGGATTCGTTGTTCGGAGACAACACGACGGATGTTACCCGCGGTCTGACCATCGACCGCGTATTTTCCACCCAGGGAGCCGACCCGTTCGACTCGGTCGAATGGGAGCGCCGGGATGCCTCGATCAAGAACTACACCGGCGAAGCGATCTTCGAGCAGACCAACGTTGAATTTCCGGTCGGCTGGAGCCAGCTGGCCACGAACGTGGTAGCCAGCAAGTATTTCTATGGAGAACTCTCCAAGAACGGTACCCACCCGAGCAAAGGTGGGCGAGAGGACAGCCTTCGCCAGCTCATCCATCGCGTCACGAGGACCATCGCAGATTGGGGCACCAAACAGAACTACTTTGCCACCAAGGAAGATGGCGAGACGTTCTACCAGGAACTGACCTGGCTCTGCGTCAACCAGTATGGCGCGTTCAACAGCCCGGTGTGGTTCAATGTGGGTCTGAATCAGCAGTACGGTATCAAGGATTCGGGTGGAAAAACGATCTTCGGTTGGGACCCGAAGAAGAAGAAGGTAACGGCGGTGGACCCCTACATCCGCCCACAGGCGTCGGCGTGTTTCATCATCTCGGTGGAAGACTCCATCGACGATATCTGGCAGCTGATGGGCGAGTCAGCCCGGCTTTTCAAATTCGGGTCAGGCGTAGGCGCGGACTGGTCGAAACTGCGCTCAAGCCGTGAGAAACTTTCCGGGGGCGGTACGCCGTCCGGACCGGTGTCCTTCATGAAGGTGCAGGATGCCACGGGTGGCACGATCAAGTCCGGTGGCAAGACGCGCCGCGCTGCCATCATGCAGACGCTCAAGAGCTGGCATCCGGACATCATGGAGTTCGTCGAAGCCAAGCAGGAGGAAGAGAAGAAAGCATGGGCCCTCATCGAGGAGGGCTATGACGGATCGTTCAACGGTCCGGCCTATGGTTCTGTGGCCTTCCAGAACGTCAACCAGTCGGTTCGTGTGGATGACGCCCTCATGGCGGCAGCCGATCAAAATGCCCCCTATGGATTGCGCGCAGTGCAGTCAGGCGAGGTCATCGAGGAGGTGGACGCAGCGGGTATCCTGGAGAAAATTGCAGAGGGAACGCACGTTTGCGGCGACCCCGGTGTACAGTATGAGGATACCATCCAGCGCTGGCACACGTGCAAGAACACGGACGCCATCAACTCGAGCAACCCGTGCTCGGAGTACATGTTCTTGGACGACTCGGCCTGCAATCTGGCCTCGCTCAACCTGCGCAAGTTCCAGAAGGAAGACGGTTCGTTCCACGTGGATCGCTTCCGCGCGGCTGCCCGTATCTACATCACGGCCATGGAGATCCTGGTCGACAACGCAGGATACCCGTCTGCACAGGTCGCAGAAAACTCCCACCTTTACCGCCCGCTCGGCCTCGGCTTTGCCAACCTGGGGGCTCTTCTGATGTCCATGGGTCTGCCCTACGACTCGGATGAGGGACGCGCGGTGGCCGGCGCCGTCATGGCCATCGAGCATTGCGAAGCCTATGCCCGCTCGGCCGAGATTGCGGCCAATCCCAAAATCGGGACGTTCGAAGGCTACGACGAAAACCGCGAGCCCTTCCTCGAGGTCATGCGCATGCACCGCGACGCCGTGGACACGATCCACACGTCCTGCCCCGAGTACCTTCTGGAAGCCGCGCGCGAGTCCGCTGACCGCATGGTGGCTCTTGGCGAAGTCCACGGATACCGCAATGCGCAAGCCACCGTGCTGGCACCGACCGGTACCATCGGCTTCATGATGGACTGCGATACGACAGGTGTCGAACCGGACATCGCCTTGGTCAAGTACAAGCTGTTGGCAGGCAAGGGCGATGGCATGCTCAAGATCGTCAACCGTACGGTGCCCGAGGCACTGGAGCGCTTGGGCTATTCGGCCGAGGAAACCAAAGCCATCATCGACTTCATCGATGAGCAGGACACGATTGAGGGCGCCCCGGGGCTGCAAGAAGAGCACCTGCCCGTATTCGACTGTGCCTTCAAGCCCTTCAACGGCCACCGCTCGATCCATCACATGGGTCATATCAAGATGATGGCAGCCACGCAGCCGTTCATATCGGGTGCCATCTCCAAAACCGTCAACATGCCCGAGAGCACGACGGTCGAAGAGATTTCGGATGCCTACATGCAGGGATGGAAGCTCGGACTCAAGGCCGTGGCCATCTACCGCGAAAACTCCAAGCGCAGCCAGCCTCTGGCCACGTCCAAGGGCGGCAACACCAAGGGAAGCGTCAAGGAAGTCAGCTCAGGCGACGGTCAGGCGACAACACTAGAGCCAGAAGTAAAAGTTGTAGAGCGGGTCGTCCATAAATCGGTACGCCACCGCCTGCCAGATGAGCGTCCATCGCTGACCCACAAGTTCTCGATTGCCGGGCACGAGGGATACCTGCATATCGGTATGTATCCCGATACCAAGATGCCGGGTGAGATCTTCATCACGATGGCCAAGGAGGGATCGACCATATCTGGTCTGATGGATGCCTTTGCCACGTCGATCTCGATCGCGCTACAGTACAACGTGCCTCTCGAGGACCTGTGCAAGAAGTTCAGCCACATGCGCTTCGAGCCCAACGGGTTCACCAACAACCGGCAGATCCCGATTGCCAAGTCCATCATGGACTACATCTTCCGCTACCTCTCCATGCGCTTCCTCTCCCAGCCTGTGGAAGAGGCAACAGCGAAGGAGCCCGAGCTTGAAGAGCCCGCATCGGATCTCGAACAGATTGACATGTTCACGGCGGAACCTACCGACAGCGCGGTGGACCCCCTCGTAGGCGATACGGTGGAAGACTTTCTCGGACGCTCCGGCGCCACGGCCACGGCAACGGCAACGGTAACGGAGACCGAAACCACCTTCGCCAACCAGGAGGATGCACCTCCCTGTTCAAATTGCGGCAGCATCACGGTGCGCAGCGGGGCATGCTACTCATGCCCGAACTGCGGAAACACCAGTGGGTGTGGATGACCGCACTGATATCCCGGCCCGTGCACGGGAGCGCGGGCCGGGATAATTCACCTCAGGGCGAGGTCTTCAGTACTTCGTCCGGTTAACGGGGAGCGCCCGGCGGTTGGTGGGACCGCCGGGCGCCTTTTTTTGGGCGCAATGTGCGCGTCCGTATCCACTACGGGGCAGGAGCGTAACCGAAGTCGCCTGAACCAAACGCATGATCACCCCCTGCCTTTCTCATCCTTTCCCCGATATGCCATGTCCCGATTCCAAAACAAGATCGTCCTCATAACGGGTGCCAGTGCGGGAATTGGGGAAGCCACAGCCTACGCTTTTGCGCGTGAAGGCGCCCGTCTTTTCCTCGTGGCACGACGCAGGGAGCAGGGCGAGGCGGTTGCCCAGCGTATCCGCGATGCGGGTGGAACAGCGGTATTCCACCCAGCAGACATGTCCCAACGGGATCAGATTGGCGCCATGGTTGCATCCTGTGTAGCACACTACGGCGGGCTGGATGTGGCCTTCAACAATGCCGGTATCGATGGCGCGTTCAATGTGGATACGCCCGACCACCCGGAAGAGGCTTGGGACCAACTACTGGCCGTCAATTTGACGGGAGTATGGTTCTGCATGCGTCACCAGATTCCAGCCATGCTGGCCACGGGAGGCGGTTCCATCGTCAATATGGCCTCCATGGCGGGCGTCAAGGGATTTCCCGGCAGCTCAGGCTATGCCGCCAGCAAGTTCGGCGTGGTCGGCATAACGAAAGCGGCAGCGCTTGAATACGCAGATCGGGGAATCCGGGTCAATGCCGTGTGCCCCGCTGTCATCCGATCCGACATGGCCGACCGGGTGTTCGGCACGGACGAGAAGGCAAACGAGGAAGAAGCCGGCAGCTGGCATCCCATGAATCGTATCGGAGAGCCCGAGGAGGTGGCTGATGTCGTGCTGTGGCTGGCCTCGGATCAGGCCTCTTTCGTGACGGCCGAAACCATCAAGATTGATGGTGGGCTCGGAGCCTGAGATATCTCCAGAGCGGGTCTGAGTCCTTGGGAATATCCAATTCAGCGCGCTTGCGGAACGCACGGCAACATCGCACCGTTCTTCGCCTCGTTTCGGATTGACCCGGGACGTATGCCGTGACGAATAAAGCCCCCGTGCACCACCAAGCCTGATTCAATGAAAGTTGCCAAACGATTCCGCTGGGAAGGAGCCCATCGTCTCCCCTGGCATGAAGGCCGTTGCCGCGATCTGCACGGACATTCCTATGAGATGTTCGTCGAGGTGGAAGGCGAACCGGACGAGCAGGGGATGCTGATCGACTTCAAGCATCTGAAACGAGCACTGGCTCCCATTGTGGATGCCTGGGATCATGCCACGGTCGTAGCCGAAAACGACACCAAGCTGCTGGGCATCATGCAGGAGAGCGGCTGGCGCCATGTCGTCATACCCTATGACACAACGGCTGAGAACATCTGTGTCTTCTTCGCTGATCACCTGGTTGGGGAACACCTCGATCTCCTGAAAGAGCGACGTATCCACACGGTGCGTGTCCGCGTGGCAGAGACCGAAACCTGCTATGCCGAGACCGAGCGCCGCGTCGAGGGCTGAACTGCCTTCATGACTCGGATAGCGCCGCTCGCTATCACGGGAAAATACCCATTTCAGAGTACGTCACGGCCACCTTGTTGATGGCATTGATGAAGGCCGCCGTCCGCAGGTCCGTATCCTTGGCATGTGCCGTTTCACGGGTTTCCTGGTAGGCCACGGCCATCGTTTCCTCCAGCCCTGAGTAGACCAGGTCCACCTCGTCAGCCCCGGCCGTCAGTCGCATCATTTCATCGCTCGGAATGTCCACTTGCATGGCGGCAGCCAGCGCCTTGACGATGCGCTCGTTCGAGGCCTGTTCGAAGCGCTTGCTCAGCCTGCCAAAACGCACATGCGACAGGTTCTTGAGCCACTCGAAATAGGATACTGTCACGCCGCCCGCGTTGAGGAAGACATCTGGAAGGATCAGGACGTTTTTCTCCAGCAAAATGGCATCTGCATCGGCTGTTACCGGGCCGTTAGCCGCCTCTCCAATGATTTTGGCCTGGATGCGGGCCGCATTGTCCTTTGTGATCACCCCCTCGAGGGCTGCTGGAATGAGGATATCGCATTCCAGTTCGAGGGCCTTGGCCGACTCCTCGATATTGGTGGCGCCCGGGAAGTTCAGGATGGATCCCGTTGACTTGCGATGCGCCATGACCGCTTCGAGGTCCAGGCCTTCCGGATTATGGATGGCGCCTTCGTACTCGGCCAAACCGACCAGTGTAGCGCCGCCCTCCTGCATGTACTTGGCCGCATGGTAACCCACATTACCCAGGCCTTGCACGACCACCGTTTTACCTTCTATTCCGCTTGTCAGGCCGCGGCGCTGCATATCCTCCTCGAAGGAAACACACTCGCGGATGCCGAAGAAAACACCCAGTCCGGTGGCTTCCGTGCGGCCGCGCACACCACCCTGTGCAATGGGTTTACCCGTGACGCATGCTTGCGCCGAAAGGGGATCGTCCGAGAGGGTACGGTAGGTGTCCATGATCCACGCCATTTCCCGCGCGCTCGACCCGTAGTCCGGCGCGGGCACGTCGGTGCCTGGACCGATGAAGCTCTTGTTGAAGAGTTCAAACGTGTATCGGCGGGTAATGCGTTCGAGTTCGGCATCGGAGTAGTCCGAGCGCTTGATCTTGATCCCGCCCTTGCCACCGCCGAAAGGCACATTCACGATGGCGCACTTGTAGGTCATGAGTGTAGCCAGCGCCGCCACTTCGTCTTCATTGACCGAGAGGTCAAATCGGATACCGCCCTTGGTGGGCAGCTTATGATGGCTGTGTTCGGCTCGCCACGCTTTGATGACCTCAATGGATCCATCATCCCTGACGAGCGGAAATTCCATCTTGTAGACCGAATTGCAGATGCTGATCTGGGCCAGGAGCCCGTCGGCGTGATCAGTCAGCGCGGCTGCCTTGGCAAACATGCGGTCGACTTGCTGCAGGAAATTGGGGTGCGAAGCCATGGGAGCAGGGTATTGGGAGATGAATATCCAGGAGAACGCCTTTCATGAAACAACGTGCTTACCTTGTAAGATGCAACGCCCCAGACGCGGAATCGCCATGGATCCCACACAAACCGAGATGCCCCGAAAAACATGCTTCTTGATCGGTCATCCGACAGGGCATTCGCTGTCACCCACCATCCATCAAGCCGCCTATGGTGCGCTGGACATGAACTGGCATTATGCCCTGATGGACGTGCTTGAGCCTGATCTCGACGCTGTGCTCGCAGGGATAGACGGGGAACGTATTGTGGGGGCGAATGTCACGATTCCCCACAAACAGGCCGTATATGAGCGGGTGGACGAGCTTTCCGATACAGCGCGGGCGGTTGGTGCGGTGAACACGGTCTATCGACGCGACGGGCGCCTGGTGGGAGACAACACGGATGTGGCCGGTTTCCTGGGGCCATTGCGCGCCATGGGGCGGGATTGGTCCATGGCCCGGGCCGTCGTGCTCGGAGCCGGGGGTGCGGCGCGCGCCGTGGCCCATGGGTTGACACGGGAGCTGGGACTGGCCGAGGTGGTCGTGACGGCGCGGCGCGAGGCCGCGGCGCGCGCCATTCCCGACATCTGTGCAGCGCCGTGGGAAGAGCGGGTTGGGGTCTGTGCTGAGGCAGACCTCATCGTCAACACGACCCCCGTGGGGATGGCGCCGATGGAAGCCGCCTCTCCCCTCCCGGACGATTTTGTATTCGACGCGAAACAAACCGTATACGATCTGATCTATGCGCCCGAGACCACCCGGCTTATGGCCGCTGCCCAAGCGGCAGGCGCCAGTGTCATCGGGGGTCTTCCCATGCTTATCGGCCAGGCCGCTGCTGCGTTCCGGATTTGGACCGGTCGGGACATGCCGCTGGAAGCTGTCAACCGTGCCCTCCGGCAGCGCATGGCTACGGGGGGCAGTTCGTAACTTGTCCTCGTTCCTCCCATCCCATCGCCTGCGCCCATGATACCTGCCGGCATTGCCCCCCTGCTGACCGACGAGGCGCTCGAAGAAGCGCCCCTGGCGCGTTCAAAGACCATTCCGTCGGCGTGGTACGTCCATCCGGACTTCCACGCATTCGATCGGGACGTGGTCATGGCCCGAACGTGGCAATACGTCGGTCCGGCCGAGCGCGTGCGCCATCATGGCGACTTCATGAGCGACATCATTGCCGGAAACCCGATTGTGGTCATCCGGGATAAGGAGGGCGAGCTCCAGGCCTACTTCAATGTGTGCAAGCATCGTGGGGGACCGCTGGCCATGGAGGAATGTGGTCATTCCAAGGTGCTTCAGTGCAAATACCACGGGTGGACGTATCTGTTGGATGGTTCATTGCGCGGGGTGCCCCGATTCGACCGTACGGAGCTCTTTGACAAGAAGGATTTCGGGCTCGACGCGGTGGCCGTGCGTGAGTGGCAGGGCATGATTTTTTGCTGCCTCGAACCCGAGAAGGCCCCTCCCTTCGACGAAGTGATCGATGGTATCGTGGAGCGTATTGCACCATTGGAAATGGCCTCCCTGGACTTCCACCAGCGGGATCGCTACGACGTAAGGGCCAACTGGAAGGTCTACGTGGACAACTACCTCGAGGGCTACCATATCCCCCTCGTGCATCCGGACCTGTGCGACGTCCTGGACTTCCGATCCTACCAGACCGACGTCATGCAGCACTACTCGTTGCAGCACAGTCCTTTCCGGGATGATGACAACATCTACGGCGCTCCCGACGAGCAGGCCTGCTATTACTTCATCTACCCCAACATCATGCTGAATATCCTCCCGGGCAGGCTGCAGGTCAACCGGGTGGATGCCAAGGGGTGGAATGCTTGCCAGACGGTCTTCGACTACTACTACACGCCCGACATCCTGGCTGAGGATCCCGATCGCATCCAGGCCGACCGCGCATTTGCCGACCAGGTGCAGGATGAGGACATCGACATCTGCGAGCGGGTCCAGCAAGGACTGGAGTCCCGGGCGTACGATCAAGGCCGGTTCTCGTATGATCTCGAAGGTGGTGTCCATCATTTCCAGCAGTGCCTCAAGCGCTCTTACCGGAACGCACGGCCCACTGGTTCGTGAACCCCACGGCCAAGCTGCACACCTCCATGAAAATTGCTCTCGCACAATTCAACCCTATCGTCGGCGATCTGACCGGCAATGCCCGACGCACGATCCAGTGGATGGAGCGTGCCGCGCGCGAGGGTGCGGACCTGATCGTTTTTCCGGAACTGAGCGTCGTGGGCTATTCGCCCCATGACCTGCTCGACAACGCAGCCTTCGTGGATGCTGTGGCGGCAGCCATCCGCCTGATCCATTCACGCGTCCCGAAAGGCATGGGGGCCATCATCGGAGCTCCGGTACGCAATCCGAATCCGATCGGCAAGAAGCTTTTGAACGCAGCCTTGCTGCTCGAAGCCGGGCAACCCGTGCAGACCACGGCCAAGATGCTCTTACCCACGTACGACGTCTACGACGAGTACCGCTACTTCGAGCCGGCCACCGGACAGGAGCCGCTCGTATTCAAAGGGATGCGTCTGGGCGTGCACATCTGCGAAGACATGTGGAATCTGGAGGAGTATGCCACCTACCACATGTATGACAGGGATCCGGTCGCTGAGCTTGTGGCGCAGGGCGTGGACCTTCTGGTCAACCTGTCGGCTTCGCCCTACGCCCATGATCGGCACCACGTACGCACCGGCATCATCACCACCCTGTGCCGTCGCCATGGTGTCCCCTTCCTGATGACCAATCAGGTGGGCGCCAATACCGAGCTTATTTTCGATGGCGATTCGCGGGTGCACGCGGCCGACGGAAGTCTCCTGGCCTGCGCACCGTCGTTCCAGGAAGCCCTCATCTATTGGGACACGGCATCCGATGCGCCATGCCATGTGCCGGCGCACGATCGCATCACGGATCTGCACGATGCCCTGGTGCTGGGGATCCGCGAGTACGTCGACAAGACGGCCGTCTTCGATGACGTGGTGATCGGGCTTTCAGGAGGAATCGATTCAGCCGTAACCGCTGCGCTCGCCGTGGAGGCCCTTGGCCCGGAGCGCGTTTCCGGCATCACGATGCCCTCCGTGCACTCCTCGGAAGGCAGCGTATCGGACTCCGAAGCCCTGGCCCGCAACCTGGGCATCGCCTTCCACGAGTTGCCCATCCGGGACGCGGTCAATGCCTTCGAAGGTATCCTCAAACCCCTGTTCGAAGGCACTCCGTTCGGTATCGCTGAAGAAAACATCCAGGCCCGATCGCGGGGCGTGCTGCTGATGGCGGTGGCCAATAAGTTCTCGCGTATGGTCCTGACCACCGGCAACAAGAGCGAGCTGGCCATGGGCTACGCGACATTGTACGGAGACATGTCCGGCGGCTTGGCCGTGTTGGCCGACGTCCTCAAGACCGATGTCTATGCGCTGGCCCGTCATATCAACGAGCGGGCCGGCAGGGAGCGGATTCCCGTATCCAGCATCGAAAAGCCGCCTTCGGCCGAGCTCCGACCGGATCAGAAGGATGAAGACTCGCTGCCGCCGTATCCGGTGTTGGATGAGATCCTCAGGCGCTACATCGAAGAGCGGCAGGATGAAGGTGCCATTTCGGAAGCCACCGGGCATGACCGCGCGTTCGTGCGGGGCATCCTGGATGCCGTGGATCGCAACGAGTACAAGCGAAAGCAGGCACCGCCGGGACTGCGCGTCAGTGTCAAAGGCTTCGGCGGCGGTCGGCGCATGCCTATCGTGGCCGGCGTCAACCGGGCGGCCATCGAGGAAATGATGAACGCATTGAAGGAGGAGAGCACGGCATGATCGATTACGTGTCCGGAAGCCTGGCCGGCAAGAAACCCACGGAAGCTGTCATCGATGTGGGAGGGATCGGGTACCGCATCCTGATTCCGACATCCACCTATGAGCGCCTGCCCGAGCCGGGCGAGGATGCCACGCTGCTTACGCATCATCATGTCCGTGAGGATGCCATCACCCTCTTCGGATTCCTCTCCACGGAAGAGCGGCGTGTCTTCGAAATGATGTTGGCCGTCTCGGGTATCGGTCCCAAGCTGGCCCTGGCCGCGTTGTCTGCCGTGCGTCCTTCTGAAATCCGCCAGCGCATCCTCGAGGGCGATGCGGCCATGCTGACCCGCATTCCGGGCATCGGTAAGAAGACGGCCGAACGGCTGATTATCGAGCTGCGGGATCGCTTCGAAAAAGATGGCGGCGACGTGGGCGAATCGACGGCAGGTGGGGTCCCACCCGACGGAAATTTCCGGGCCGATGCCATGGCTGCGCTCGAGGCCCTCGGCCTCTCGCGCTCGGCAGCCGAAAAAGCTGTGATCGGCGTACTGCGCAAGGATCCCTCCATCCGCAACGCCGAAGAAATCATCCGGCTGGCCTTGCGGTCGTAACCCCGCTCAATACGACCTGGAGGATGCGTATCACTTCTCCAGATGAATGGTCTGCGTGGGGAAGGCGAACTCGATGCCACGGTCTGTAAAGAGACGATGGATGGCCAGGTTGATGGTCTGCTGTGTGTCCATGAACACGGCGTAGTCGGGCACAACCATGTGGTAGACCACCTCGAACTGGATTGCAAAATCCCCGAACGTTTTCAGGTGGGCGCGGTCGAAGCGCACATTCTCCTGCGCCTCAACGATCCCTCTCAGCATCTCGGGCAGTTCGGTCAGTATCTCGTGCGACGTGTCATAGGTCACACCCACGGAAAAGAGCGCCCGCCGCTCATTCATGCGCTTGTAGTTGCGCACGCGGCTTCCCAGGAGATCATTGTTGGAGAAGATGATCTGCTCGCCGGTCAGACTCCGAATCCGTGTCGTCTTGATGCCGATGTGCTCAACCGTACCGGAGTAATCACCGACGACCAGATAGTCTCCATACACGAACGGGCGATCGGCTACGATCGAAACATAGGCCAGGAGGTCCGCCAGGACGTTCTGAACGGCCAGGGCAATGGCAATACCACCGATTCCGAGCCCGGCCACGAGGGCGGTTACGTCGACGCCAAAATTGTCCAAGAGCGCCAAGAACACCAGGGTCCAGAGCACCAGGCGACCCACCATGGCCATGGCTCTGGCGGCCGTGATCTGACTGGCCTCCCCTTCACGCGCCTCGACGTACCACTCGGTCCCGATCCGGACAAGGTCATTGCCCCACAGGCCGATCTGAAAGAGCAGGCCCACGAAGACCAGACGCAGGAGCCAGGGAATGGCAGGCGCATCGGCTGCGATGAACTCGACCGCAACGTAGAAGGCAACAACGGCAAGGAACCAGGTCCTCATGCCATGAAGGACCTCGGCAATGATGTCGTCGATACGGTTGGTCGTTCGCTCGGCCAACCTCGAAAACCGACCAAAAAAGAAGTGGCGAAGCGCCACCAGAACGAGCGTCAGGGCGAGCGTGATGCCAAGCAGTTCGGCCCAATCGATCAGAGCCATACCCATCAGGGTGTGATCCAGAAAATCCTGTGCAGCGGCGGAGTCAGGCATGGAGAAAGGACGCTTGTGGACGTAACGGAAACGCTGCAAAATACGGCGTTGCCGTCAATCATCCCGCCATCGAGGATGCGACTACACGTCTCGGTGCGCCAGGAGACCCCGTGCTGCCAGCAACTCTGCGTTCAGGATGGCTCCGCCAGCAGCGCCACGGACGGTGTTGTGACTGAGTACAACGAAGCGGACGTCGAAAACAGGGCAGGAACGAACACGACCCACACTGACCGTCATGCCCGCGCCGCGATCCACATCGCGGCGCGGTTGCGGAGCCGCCTCCTCCTCCAAAACGAGAAGGCATCGGCTCGGCGCCGTGGGCAGGGAGGCTACCTCATCGGGCGACTCGAAGGCAGCCAACGCCTTTTGCACGCCGTCAATGGACGAGGAGCTGCCCAATTTCACGGAAACACATTCCAGATGACCTTCGAGGACAGGCACCCGATTGCACTGGGCCGATATGGGAATATCCAGGGCGCGTACCACAGGCTGTCCATCCTCCCGGGAAAGAGGCGCGAGCAGCCGCAGGGGCTCGGTCTCCAACTTGTCCTCTTCGCCTCCGATGAACGGAATCACGTTGGCCACCGCATCGAGCGAGGCAACCCCGGGATAACCGGCACCTGAGAGCGCCTGCATCGTCGTCACCTGCACTGCTTCGATCCCAAAGGCATCCTGCAATGGCTTGAGGGCCATGGTCAACCCCACGGTAGCGCAATTTGGATTGGTAACAATGAAGCCGGGTGTTTCCTGCCGCTCAATCAGCGCCAGGTGCTCCGGATTGACCTCCGGAATGAGCAGCGGCACGTCCTCATCCATGCGATGGTTCTTGGCATTGGAAATCACGGGGTACCCGGCTTTCGCGAACGCCTTTTCGACCGGTCCCGCCACCGAGCTGTCCAACCCTGAGAAAACCAGATCGCACGCAAGGCCAGGTTCGCACAACTGCACCTCCATCTCCGCAATCGATGCCGGCAGCGGCGTCGACTCGATCCAGTGCGCCGCATCGCGGTAGGATTTGCCCGCGGAGCGCTCGGAAGCTGCCAGAGCCGTCACTTCAAACCAGGGATGACCCTCGAGCAGGCGAATGAATTTCTGACCGACGGCGCCTGTAGCACCCAGGATTCCAACGCGTAGTTTCATGATTGCATCACCAATGAAGTAGAAATAATGCCGGTGGTACCGATGGCAACATGCCTGCGCCTGTCAGCGGTCGCGGTACGTTTCCTCAGATGGCTGCTCGCGTCCGGTTCATCAGCTCGCGGGCGTCTTTTTCGACCCGCTTGGGAAGACGGGCCGGTAAAATGAGCGTGCCATCTCCCTGCGGGTGACGGGTCGAGCGCACGTGCACCGGAATGCACGCATGCAGCACCGGCTCGAAGGCATGCGCATGCATGCCCAGTTGATTGGCTTCGTTCCAGGTCGTGGCATCTTCAAGCAGGAGATACAGAAAACGACCCGCCTGTTCATTCTTGCGCGGATCGGCTGTGTAGAGCCCATCGACATCGGTCCATCGATCAAACTTCGAGGCCCCGACGGCCTCTGCAATCAGTGATGCAGAGTAGTCGCTGCCTCCCCGACCCAGCGTAACGACCTGACCATTTTCCTCGGCGCCAAGGAATCCCGTGATTACGGGTACACGCCCCGCGGGCAGACGACGATACCATGACTCGGTCTGCGCCCGTGTCTTATTGCGATCGACGACCCAGGAACCGGATGCGCTTTCGACCACGCGGATCAAGCGGCGGGCATCCACCCATTCTGAAGACACGCCATGTCGCTCCAGAATCAGGGCAACCAGGGGCGCTGACATCCATTCGCCGCTGGCCCAGATGACATGTGAGCGCATGGGACCGGGCGGCCGCCGCAGGGTGTCACGCAAGAGGTCAATACATTCAGACAATCGATTCAGATAGCGTCCATGGCGTTCGTGATCGAGCACCTCGGCCGAAAGGGCCTGGTGCCTGCGCACCAATTTGCGCATCCATACCTGCTGCCGCTTGCGGTGTGTCTCCGTCTCCAAGGCATGGAGCCAGTCGGTTACGCCCGAGAGGGCCGAAACCACGAGAAGCGGTCGCGAACCCATTTCCTCTGCCGACACGATACCGACCAGGCGCTCCAACGCCTCCGCCGAACCGACCGAGGTGCCTCCGAACTTGAGGACCTTGACAACTTTTTGGCTATGGGTGCTATGCAACGCGTCAGTGGACATAGCTTGCCGCATTGATATCGATGGAGCAGCCGGTCGCATGATCAGACAACCCGCTGGCCAGGAGGACAACTGTGGGTGCTACGTCTGCAGGCTCTGTCAGCCGGTCAAGCGCAATACCACCCAGAACGAATTCTTCGCCGTAGGCATCAATGGCATCCTGCGCCATAGCCGTTCGGACAAAGCCCGGGGCTACGGTGAAGGCCTTGATGTTCTGCTTGCCGAAAGCGCGAGCCACAGAGCGCGCCATGGAAACCATGGCTCCCTTGGAAGCTGCATAGGCCAGATAGTCCTCCGAGTCCCCCCGGAAGGCGGCACGGGAGGCCATGTAGATGAGCCTTCCCCCACCATGCTCCATGAAATGTGGTACGGCAGAACGTGTCAGTATGCCGGCGGCACGGGTGTTCACATGAAGGGTGTTGTCCCAGTCACGCACCCAGTCATCGAGGTCACTTCCGAGCGGCGAGTGCACCGCGATACCGGCGTTGTTGACTACACAGTCCACGCGGCCGTAGGCGTCGACCACATCCCGGAACAGTCGATCCGTTTCGGCGGCGTCGGACAGATCGGCACGAAACGCTTCGCTGCGCCCACCGATCTCCTTGCACAGGGCGACCGCTTCATCCGATGACGAGCCATAGTGCACGGCCACTGTGGCCCCCGAGGTTCCCAGCTGCCGGGCAATCTCACGACCAATTCCGCGGCTGGCGCCCGTTACGAGAATCGTTTGTCCTTCAAGATCAATATGCATGGTTGAACGTCAGGGCCGTAGCCGCTGGTTTGACTGGTAGGGTGCGATGAATGATGTCTGGTATACCCGCAAACAGCATAAAAAGCTCAATCGGGTCTATTTTTTTGAGGTAAACGGCCCATGTACGGGGACGAACTGAACGGGTAGCCTTCCCCTCCCGGGTGGACTTCATCCTTGCACGGCCAGGATGGCGTCCAGGGATGGCTCTTCAAGGCCCGTGGAGTAGCTGCTCCAGCCGGCCGGCGTGGAGGCTGCCTCAAACGCCTGCTCAAGATCGGAGAGCAGGTCTTCAGAGTGCTCAATGCCAACCGATAGGCGGACCACCTCCTCTGTGATACCGGCCGCCTTGCGAGCCTCTGGACGCATGGAGGCATGACTCATCGTGGAGGGCTGTTCAATCAAGGATTCCACCCCACCCAAAGACTCAGCCAGCGTGAAGACGCGCGTCGCGGCCAACAGGCGGGCCACGGCAAACCCTTCCCGAACCCGGAAGGACACCATGCCCCCGAATCCGTACTGCTGGCTGGCTGCCATATCGTGTCCCGGGTGCGAGGCAAGGCCAGGGTAGTAGACCTCCTCGACATCGGGGTGGGACTGCAGGAATTCGGCTACGGCCCGGGCGTTTTCCTGATGCTGCTTCAAGCGGAGAGGCAACGTCTTCAGACCTCTCAGGATCAGCCAGCTGTCAAACGGTACGGCGGTTGCTCCCTGGGCGTTTGCCGCAAAGTGCACCGCTTCCCGTCCTTCCTCGGTTGCCGCAATGATGGCGCCTCCGACGACATCGGAGTGTCCGTTCAGATACTTCGTCGTCGAGTGCACAACGAACGTCGCCCCAAAGTCGATGGGTCGCTGCAGGAGCGGTGTCAGAAACGTGTTGTCGACAACGAGATCAATGCCGGCCTCCCTTGCAATCCGACCAACCTGCTCAAGATCCGTTATCCGAAGCAACGGATTCGATGGCGTCTCGACCCAGATGGCCCTGGTCTGCTCGCGCAGATGCGCCTCAAGCTGACGCGGATCGGAGAGGTCGACGAAAGAGACCTCCAACTTCCCTTGGTCCTGCCACCGTGAGGAGGCGCTCCGTCCCGCCATAACAGTCGTGCGAGCAGATGATGTGACTGCCAACCGGGTAGAGTGAAAGCACGGTGGCTACTGCCGCCATCCCGCTGCCCACGCATACAGCACCGGCTCCCCCTTCCAAATCGGCCAGCGTCTGCTCCAAGGCGGCCCGCGTCGGGTTGCCGCTGCGACTGTAATCGTATTCCGGCTTCGTTCCGTCGCTGTTGAAGCGGAAAATGGCCGACTGATAGATGGGCAGGGAAATACTGTTGAAGGTTGCATCGGTGGCCTGTCCAGCCAGTGCAAGTCGGGTCTGTGGGTGCATGTCGGGAGCCTGAAAGGGATGGTCGGTCTCGGGGTACCACCGGGGCGTGAATACCCTGCCGATGACAGGCCTGAAGGCACGGCCCCGGGAATCCCGCAGGACGGTGCTTGGCGGAGGACATGGGCCCGTATCCCGTGGGAGGATCCGTGCGCCTCAACGTGTCCTCCATCCCCCTCTGGATACGAAAAAACCCTCGCCGGGTCAGAATATCCGGGAGGGTCTGCACGGCACGATGTCCGTCAGCCTTCCCATCTATCTCTCGTATCGAGCAGGAATTAGCACCTTTGGTCCCTATCGGGCTCCCGGTTGCTACGACGTCTTCGGGCCTGTCCCTCGGTCGTTCTCGATGGAAGTGCCCTGAAGATACAACGACAGTACCCCGGAACGCAATACCAGCTTCCTGATGCGCGGGCCATTCCGTCCGGACCCGTGGACGCGCCCAAGGCGCCGCGCAGCGGACCCTGGAACGTAATCACCTGGAATATCACTCCCTGAGGTTGCATTCGGTCCAGTGCCGTGTCAATGATGCAGGGACGCGGCAAAAGCACGCAACACTGGCGTGAGGAGACGACCCGGACGGGCGCGGCATCGCAACCAACGGGCGATGGCATGCGAGCAGGAAGCCGCAGGCAGGGTGATGCGCTCCGGGCGCAGTGCCTACCCTTCGTGACATTGGAGGCATGGGCGGGTGATGTGAAGGTACATGGGGGTCACCCGCCCCATGCTTCCGGTATTGGAAGCCTTCAGGCCCGGCTTCGCTCCTCGTAGGGCACGGACGTACCATCTTCGACCCACATGCGTAGCAAGCGCAGGTATTGGGCCCAGCAAAAAGAGGTATGGCGGAAGTGCGCATTATCGTCCTGCCAATCCTCATGTTCAAAAGAGATCCATGTCTGGGCGCCCTCCGGGATCAGCTCGATTCGGAGCCGGGTCCCAGTCCAGTCGGGTTCGGCATCCGTGAAATACCACTCGATCAACCGTCCGGGGTCGACGCCGGTCACTTCGGCTGTCCATTCAAAGGCTTCCGAGAAGTGGAAACAATACATCGAACCGGCCCGTGGCTCCCCCTTGCACCGCTTCGTCCACCAGGCATCCAATCCTTGAGGGCGCGAAATGGCATCAAAGATCACGCTCGGCGCAGCGCGTATGGCCAGACGATGTTTAATGGCATGCACGTCGGTATTCCTTGATCATGTACAAACGGGTAGCGGGTTCATCCCCAGAATACGAACCAAACCGCATACGATGGACCGCTGGCCAGCCGGAGCTGTCCTGGTGAACATTTTACCCAGCCAACAGCCCTACTTGTGCAGCACGATCATGCGCACTGCACTGTATCTGCCCGCGGCGGCCTGTACCGAGTAGAGCCCGGAGGCGGGAACGGGTACATCCAGATGGACCGTGGATGCACCGGCAGGAAGGAACATATCCTTTTCGAGCACCTGCCTTCCCATGAGGTCGAATACCTTGAAGCGGACGGGACCTGCCTGGGGAGGAGCGACCGAGAACCGGACCGGTCCACGGGAGGGATTGGGCCAGGGCGCCCCCAAGACCAGGTGCTCGGGAAGGGTATACCGCTCGATGCCTCCCACGGGGGCCGCTGCGCGGCGGAATAAGCCACCCTCCGCCGTACCAATCCATAGCGACTCTTGGGCATCACGCGTCACCGAGGTCACGCGTCGATAGGAGGCAAGCCCGGAGAGTTGCGGGGTCCACGTCATGCTCGATGGATCGAGCCGAAACACCCCATTGCCAAAGGTGGCAATGTAGGGCGCCCCCTGGGAGTCAAAGGCGATGTCGCGGATATCTTCGTTTCCTTCCAGCCCCTGGCCAAGGCGGGACCAACTCTGGCCATCATCGAAGGATTGCAGCACTCCGGCAAACCGGGTACCGGCAAGAATCCAGCCGTCAGACTCTGCAAAAGCCTGCACGCTGAACCAGGCTGGATCCCCTGCGCTCATCCGTTGCCACTCGGACCCACCAGGGACCTGCCTCCAGGAATCCCATGCAGCACCCGCCAATTTGGATCCGTTCTCGCTCAGGTGCACGGCTACAATGTCGCGGGCATTACCCTCCTCGTCCACGATGGGAGCATCCGTCCAGGTGCCCTTCGAGTAAACCCACGCTCCGGCATAGTAAGCTGCAAGGAGGGACCCGTCCTCGGCCAGGGCCAGATCCCGGATGAAGGGCCTCCCGGGCGGTCCCGAGGCCGACCACCCTGTGGCCTTGTCGTAACGCCACAGACCGGCATTCGTCGCCGCGAGCAGCCCTCCATCGGCATCCAGAAGGGCATCCGTCGCTCGACGCACGAGGGGTTCTTCGGGATGGACACGATCCCAGGATCCACCGTAATCGTGGGTGATGAACAAACCACCTGCTGTGGTCACGACGAGACTGCCATCGGGCTGTGAGCGGACCGCAGTAACGTCGCTCGTCAGGCCTGTATTCGAGGGGTACCATGTCTGACCCTCATCCGTACTGAGGACCACGCCCTCACCTCGCGTTCCAACCAAGCGCGAGGTGCCTGTCGACAGCCACGAGGCGACATCGGATGCGCTGACTGAGTGTACACGCCAGGTGTTTCCCTCGTCCTGGCTTTCAAACAGGTTTTGGAACCCGCCGACATGCAGCGATCCACCGGGACCTGCCGTGACCAGACCAACCGTCAGAGGATCCGTATCCGGCTGGATGCAGGTCCAGAGGGATCCGTTTCCGCGGCTGCGATAGAGCGAACATCCCCCAAAGACAGGATTGGCGCCCGCAAACACATGCCCGGACGCGTTGGTGGCAATCGAGCGGATGTCGTATTCCTGCAGCCCGCTTGACGCAAATTCCCAGGTGCTGCCCAGGTCGGTAGAGCGAAAGACACCAATGTTCGTGGCAGCAAAGACATGGGTGGTACTGGCGGCCAGGGAATAGACCGCCGCGTTGTAGCCTTGGAGCGACAGGAGATCCCACGTCAGCCCTTCGTCCTCGGACCGGTACAAATCGCCATTTACCCCCACCAGTAGCAGACCCGGTTGAGGCTCAAGCATACTCAGAGCGTAGGTAGCCTCCAGGCCAGCAGGTACCCAGCTTTCGGATTCGGGGGAGAGTTTGAAGAGGCCTTGACCATAGGTTGCGACGCGGACCTCACCGGAGGCATCAACGTGGATCGCCCGCACATCCAGTACCGTCAATCCTGAGCTGAATCGAGTCCAGGTTACCCCAGCGTCGAGGCTGCGCTGAACGCCATTTGACGTCGCTGCCAGAACCGAGCCATCGGAAAGCTGCTCCAGATCCCAGACGATGGTCCCGCCGTAGGGACCCTCGATCGACATCCAGTCGCCACCCTGGGCGTGAAGGGCAGGGGCAAGCCACTGAACCAGCGCCAGGAGGACGATGGAGCGGGAGGCAAGCGCCAAAAAATGCCGGGCCATATCAGGGTGAGTGGGTGTCTGCATCGGCATCACGCGCCGCCGCAATCAGTGTTTTCTGTTCTTCTGACAAGGACTCCGGCAGAAAAACGTCAAGGTGCACAATGAGGTCCCCCTTCTCCGTTTCTGTGGCCACCCCATGTTCCTTGATGCGAAGTCGGTCGCCGGGCTGACTTCCCCCCGGAATGGTCAGTTTGAGTCGGCTCCCGTGGGGAGAGAGGACACGCATCGATCCGCCCAGGAGGGCGTCAAAGACAGAAACGCGTTCATGCGTATGAATGGACAACCCCTCCCGGGTGAAGCGATCATCTTCTTTCACGCGCACGGTTACGTACAGGTCTGCCCGGGTCCCACCCGGCATGGTATGGCCTTTACCGCGAATCCGGATCTTGTGGCCATCCTTGACGCCCTTTGGAAAGGGGACAGCGATTTTTTCATTCTCGAGTGAGAGCATGATCCGGCCCCCTTTGAGCATCTGCTCGAACGAAATACGGACGGTACGATTACGCTCGTACGAAGGAGCCGCCTTCCTCCCAGACGGGCCGTTGCCGCCCGGTGAGCTGCGTGGGCCCGCTGCGCCTCCGAAGAAGCGTTCGAACAGGTCGGACATACCGGATGCGCTGCCGAAGTCAGGCTCCATGCGGGTGTAGGTCCCCTCCGGATTCCGGCGATACCCGGCACCGGGGGAGGAACCGAAGGGCGATCCGGATCCACCGAATCGCCTCATGCGATCGTACTGCTTGCGTTTGGCGGGGTCGGAGAGGGTTTCATAGGCCTCCTGGACCTTCTTGAAACGCTCCTCGGCCGTTGCATCGTCCGGGTTTCGATCCGGATGGAGTTCGCGTGCCAGCGTGCGGTAGGCCTTCTTGATGGCAGCAGCGTCCGCTGACTCCTTCACTCCCAACGTTTTGTAAAAATCGTTTGGCATACCGCATCGTGGGACCAGCACAGATGGACTAACCGGGCAGCTGTCAGGATCGTCCGGTTTCTGCTATCTTGGCACCACATTCAATTGGTGATGGCTGTTGTACGGCATCGTGAACGACGTCCGCAGCCACAGGATCTACCAAATCCGTGCCAACCGGTAGTTTCATGCAGAAATGTCAGGAATCCGCCCCATAAAAAAGGTTCTCGTCGCCAATCGTGGCGAAATTGCTGTCCGCATCATGCGTACCTGTCGCGATATGGGGATACGCAGCGTGGCAGTCTACAGTGAAGCCGATGAAAAGGCGCTGCATGTGCGCCTGGCGGACGAGGCATGGCCAATCGGGCCGGCCCCCTCGTCGCAATCCTACCTGGCAGCTGATACGATCCTTGCCGTGGCGGCCTCATGCGGGGCTGATGCCATTCATCCGGGGTATGGCTTCCTCTCTGAAAGTCCCGAATTCGCGGAGGCCTGCAGGCAACAAGGCATCCAGTTCATCGGGCCACCGGCATCGGCCATCCGGGACATGGGCGACAAGACAGCGGCGCGGGCCCTCATGCAAGAGGCCGCAGTCCCCATGGCTCCCGGCACGACGGGGGCAATCAACGGGCAGGAAGACGCGTTGCGGGTCGCTGAGGAGATTGGTTTTCCTGTACTGATCAAGGCGGCCGCAGGCGGGGGTGGAAAGGGTATGCGGATCGTGCGCTCTGCCGAGGCCCTCAGCGATGCACTTTCGACAGCCTCCAGAGAAGCATCCTCAGCCTTCGGTGATGGGCGCGTCTTCATCGAGAAGTATATCGATGAGCCCCGCCATATTGAAATCCAGATCATGGCCGATGCACATGGCAATATTGTGCATCTCTACGAGCGGGAGTGCTCGATCCAACGACGGCACCAGAAAGTCATCGAAGAGGCACCTTCCAGCATACTGACCCCCGAGGTGCGATCCCTGATGGGAGAGGCTGCCATCCGGGCGGCTCGTTCCTGTGGATACGTCGGGGCCGGGACGGTCGAGTTCCTGCTCGATTCAGACATGCAGTTCTATTTCATGGAAATGAACACCCGCTTGCAGGTGGAGCATCCTGTCACGGAATGGATTACGGGATTGGACCTGGTGGAACTGCAGATACGCATAGCCGAAGGCCATACCTTGCCGTTTACACAGGATCAGGTGAGCGCCACGGGGCACGCCATCGAGTGCCGCATATATGCCGAGGATCCGACCTCGGGCTTCCTCCCCGGACCGGGCACCCTCCTGGTACACGATCCCCCTTCAGGGCCGGGCATCCGGTTGGACAGCGGGGTCGAAGAAGGGGCAGAAATCCCGGTCCACTATGATCCCATGATATCGAAGCTCATCGCCTGGGGGACCACACGGGAGCAGGCCATTGCCCGCATGGTAGGGGCTCTCGGCGAATATGACATCGCCGGCGTACCCACCACGATTGGTTTCTGCCGCTATGTAATGCTACACGATGCCTTCGTCTCCGGCGGATTTTCGACCCACTTCGTGGACGACCACTTCATGCCGGATGTCCTGACAGTGTCCAACCCGTCGCTTGGGGAGGATATGGCCATCGCGGCCGCCCTGTATGTCGATGGCCATCATCGTACGGCACCGCAACAGGGGCCCGGCCCCTCGACCCCTTCTGCCGGCTACAGTCCGTGGCACCTTCGACGACGGCAGCGCGAGGCTTGAGGGCTCCTAGATCCAGGCTTTTTGCATTGTCAGTCCCTGACTGACCAGCCAGTCGGCAACAGCCATGACGGATTCACGCACTCCCTTGGTGGTCATCGGATTGCCAAAGGGCTGAAGACTGACCAGCACGCCACCCTGTTCGTGTGGCCAGGCCTGGATGATGAGTTCCTGCCGCAGATCGGGCTCTTCACTGACGGCTTTGAACAGCAGCCCATCACCCGAAAGGTCACGGTAGGCTTCGAGCACGATGGCATGACCCCCTTCAAAAGCCCGGACCTGCTTCTCGAAGGTCCCGACCTCGGTGAGTGTTCCGTCCAGGATAGCGTGTTGCATGGGTATGATCGTATTTCGCGGTTCGGGTGAATCGGCCACCGAACTGAGGGTGAACCGCGCGTGATAAATGGGCTTGTCCTGCTCGAGCCACTTCATGGCATACTTTGTCCGCAGCGTTGCCGGCGGAGGGTCTCCTTCCTCAACAACAAAACACCCGGAGGCTTTGCCCTGCGCCACTGAAAAGGCGAAGTACTCAGGATGGTCCGTGGTCAGGTGGAGACTGCCACCGGGCTTGAGGCGACTGGAGAGGATCTGGAAAAACGGTACCTGAAGGAGCCGGTTGCTGAGGTGTTTTTTGCGGGGCCACGGATCCGGAAAATTGACGTACACGCGATCGAGTCCGCCTTCGGGAATGACATCCCGGACAATGAAGCGGCCGCTTCCCTTGTAGAGCCGCACATGCTCTGCACCGCATCGTTTCATGCGCCGAAAGGCACGCCACACGGAACCGAGCGACACTTCGGCACCCAGTACATTCCACTCGGGATGAGCCTGTTGCAGGTGTTCGAGGTAGCGACCATCCCCGAACCCGATTTCCAGTACGAGCGGGGCCTGCCGCCCGAAGAGGGAGGAAAAATCCGTAGGTGTCTGGAAATCTGCGTTGAAGACAAGCATCAGATGGGAAGGGGCAGCGGGGGATGAACCGACAGGGCGATGTTACGCTGTGACCGCTTGCAAGCCAAGTGAGAATCCTGTGGAAGTTGACCCACCGGGAACGGCACCCACTCCCAGTGGAGGGATCCACCGGAGCCGCTCCCACGAGCGACGAACAAACCTCTCTGGAGCGGGTACACCCCTTTCCATCGCACACCAGCCCTTCGACGCTCCGCACTTCGATACCGTTTTTTCAAGGACTCTCGAACGAACCACGGAACCGAATGGCAACGATTTCCCGCATCCTGTGGGCAGACGATGAAATCGATCTGCTCAAACCCCACGTTCTGTTTCTCGAATCCAGGGGCTACGAGGTGACGAGCGTCACCAACGGCGCGGATGCCATCGATGAGGTCCGCAATGGGCGGTATGACCTCGTCCTGCTCGACGAACAGATGCCGGGCATGGGTGGTCTCGAGACGCTCACTGCCATAAAGGAAACAAGCAGCGACCTGCCGGTGGTCATGATCACCAAGAGCGAGGAGGAGCGCATCATGGAAGAGGCGCTCGGTGGAAAGATTTCGGATTACCTCACAAAACCGGTCAATCCCAGCCAGGTCCTGCTGACGTGCAAACGCATCCTCGATGGGCGCCGCATCGAATCCGAGAAAGCCTCCGAGAACTATCTCCAAGCCTTCGGAGAAATTTCGGCCCTTCTCATGAATCCCCTCGATCACTCGGCATGGGTGGATCTTTACCAGCGACTCATCCGGTATGACGTCGAATTGGACTCGGATGAGGGCGTACGACAGGTCTTCGAAGACCAGGCCCGTCACGTGAATCAGGCCTTCTGCAAATACGTGGAGGAGGTCTATCCTCGCTGGATTTCCCGCGTGGATTCCGCACCCGACGAAGAGCGTCCTGCCCTTTCCCACGAGGTCATCCCCGAATGGGTCATTCCGGAGCTGAATCACGGAAAGCCTGTCGTCTTTTTCGTCATCGACTGCATGCGATGGGACCAGTGGCTCGAATTCGAGCATTTGCTCTCCCCGCTCTTCACTATTTCGAGGGACTACCACTACTCCATCCTGCCAACAGCCACGCCTTACTCCCGCAACGCCATCTTTTCAGGACTGCTACCGGACGCTTTGGCCAAACGCTACCCCCGCATCTGGGCACAGGGCGAAGATGATGAGCACAGCCGTAACCGAAACGAAGAGCAATTCCTGAACGATTTACTCGAACGACGTCATATCCAGGCGCGCGTGCGCTACGACAAGTTGATCGGGAGCAAGGATGGTCGGGAGTTCCAGCAAACCGTCCACGATCTGCTCCAACACGATCTGAGCGCGGTTGTGGTCAACTTTGTCGATATCCTGGCCCACTCCCGATCCGACTCTGCCGTGCTCAAGGAAATTGCGCCGGACGAGCGGGCCTATCGAGCCCTGACGAGGACCTGGTTCGAACACTCGTGGCTATTCCAAGCCTTCCAGCAGCTGGCCGAGAGCGACTGTACCCTGGTCATCACAACCGATCACGGCGCCATACGCAGTCTCCACGACACGAAAGTCATCGGTGATCGCGAAACCTCGACTGCTCTGAGATACAAATACGGAAAGAATCTGAAGTGTGATGAGCGTCATGCCGTCCTCGTGCGGGATCCTTCCACCTTCGGACTGCCTTCGGACCATCGCAATACCAATTTCATCATTGCCAAGGAAGACTACTACTTCGTGTATCCGACGAATTACAACCGGTATCTGAACAAGTATCGCGATACCATGCAACATGGTGGGATCTCGATGGAAGAAATGATCCTTCCCGTGATGACGCTTCGCCCACGGTCCGCAGGCTGATCCATGGAAGAACAGCGTATCACGAGCCACAGTGTCGAACGCACGATCCAGGCCGGGGCAGCGTTTGGTGATGTCCTTGGGGCCGGTCAGGTCGTTGCGCTCCTCGGCGACCTGGGTGCAGGAAAAACACACTTCGTGAAAGGCATTGCACAGGCTCTCGGTATCCACCCTGATACGGTCTCGAGCCCGACATTCAGCATTGCGCAGGAATATCGAGGTGGGCGCTTTCCACTCTACCATATCGACTGTTACCGCCTCTCCGATGTGGCCGAATTCGAGCGCACGGGAGCGCAGGACTACATCGGCGGTGATGGCATTTGCCTGATTGAATGGCCTCAGCGCATCGAATCACTCCTACCCATGGACACGATCCTCGTCAGCATTCGCCACCGAGGTGACGGGGGACGTGACATCCGGATACTGCCCTCCCCTGCCCATGCATGAAATGAAGGCGATGGAGCGTCTCATGGCGCTTCCGGCATATGCGACGTCCGGCGAAGTGGCGCTCAAGCCCGGTTTCGAACGGATAAAGGCGCTGCTGACCGGAATGGGTCACCCGGAACGACATCGGGAGATCATCCTGGTTGCCGGAACGAATGGAAAAGGCTCGACGGCCTCCATGCTGGCTGCCATGTCCAGCGCCGCCGGCGTGTGCACCGGCTTGCATACCTCACCGCATCTTGTGTCGGTAACCGAGCGCATGCGGGTCAACGGCGTAGCGCCCTCCGAGGCCTGGCTGGCCGGAGAAGTGCTCCGATGGGAAACGCTTTTCGCGCGCGTGCAGCCAAGCTTTTTCGAGGCTACACTCGCCCTGTCTCTGCGCTGGTTTGCCGACCAGGAGGCCGAGCGCTGCGTCGTAGAGATCGGGCTGGGCGGACGCTACGATGCAGCCAATGCCCTGGATGCTGATCTGTGCATCCTGACATCCGTGGGCAGGGACCACATGCAGCTGCTGGGACCAACGCTGAGTGATGTTGCTGCTGAAAAGGCTGCCATCGGCAAGCGCGGTAAACCGTTCATCATGGCGCCGCTCGAAGAGCCGAGTCGCACGGCCGCCTATCGTGTCCTGCAAAGCATCGGTGCCCGGGTAACGGAGATCAACGCATTGACAGGTATCCGCACAACGCCCGATGGGACACTCACATTGACCACGTCCCGCAGGCAGGTAACGCACCTCAAGCCGCCCCTGCCCGGCCCCCATCAGCAGGTCAATGCCCTGCTTGCCCTCGAGGCCATGGATCAGCTGCACGATCCGCTTATCGATGCTGCCACGCTGCGGGATGGTCTGGGCAGCATGCAGACGCTCAGTGGCCTGCGCGCGCGCGGAGAGTGGCTCCTGCCGGGGGTCATGATCGATGTCGCGCACAATGAAAGTGCTCTTGAGGCCACATTGCGTGTTTTCCTGGACGCAGCCTCAGACAAGACACCCGTCCTCGTACTGGGTTTTCTGGCAGACAAGGACCCGGGCAAGCTCGGAGACTGGCTGCTTGGCTACGCTCCGAAATCCACACGCATCATCTGTGTGGATACCGGGGGAGCACGTGGCCTGAAAGCTGATGAAGCTGCTCTTCGCTGGATCCAAAGCGGTTGGACGGGCCCCATCGAAACGACCTCCGACCCGGCTGATGTCCTGAAACAGGAATACCGAGAGGGAGCGTATATGCTGTTTGCAGGCTCACATCAGGTGGTCTCACGGATCCTTTCTGCAAGACCATGACCGGCCCGGGATTTACCTGAACTTCCTGCCGGATACGCAAACCGTATTGCTTTTCAACGTGGATAACCTATCTTTCTGTATCGGCTTGTCTGCGTTGACCCTCCCTGGACGTCCGCAGACAACCCTCTGGCCGTCCCAACTCCCTTCCGGGTCCCGGCCTCCTACTATTCGGCGGACCATCCGCCAACGCTCTACCTATTCCAACGCTCTCCTTATCGAACGGCTCTCGATTGACTGAGGGAACCCGTCACTCCGATGGAATCGACCGACAGGTTGACCCCTCGCGCCATGAGACGGCACGACACGGCATCGAAACCGATGCTTCAGTCATCGTTGGCCTGCTCTTCACTACATGAAAATTGCAGAACTACAGGACAAGAAACTTCCTGAACTGAAAGAAATCGCAAAGCAGATGAACCTCGGTGGGGTCTCTGCTATGAGAAAACAGGATCTGATCTACCTCATCCTTGAGGCAAAGGCCGAAGCCGCAGCGGGCTCTAATCGACGACGAGAAGAAGCCTCGCGCAAGCAGGAAGCTGCTGGCGGTTCACCGGATGCCGGTCCCTCATCTCAGCGTACTCGCGGCAAAAAGTCTGAAAGTGGCGGTCGAGACGAAGCCAAGCGCGGTCGCGGAGGTTCTTCCAGAGGCGAGGAATCCAACAATGATCGCTCCTCGGGCAGGCCCAAGCGTGGCGGTCGCAACGCGAATCAGGAGGAGGCCGAGCAGCAGAAACGACATCCCCGTCGCGGGCGTGGAGAGGACGACGCCGATGCCGCACGTGGTGACAACCGGGGCAGGCGGCGCAACCGGCCGGAGAATGGAAGCCGCGACGAGCGAGGTCGCGGTGGCAGGGACGAGGATCGTGGCCGCCGGCGTGAGGAGGATGATAATCGCGGTAACCGCCGGGGTGGACGTGGGCGTGATGATAATCGCGGAAACGAGCGCGGCAATAATGACCGGGACAATGACCGCGGTGGACGCCGCAGCCGTCGGGACCGCAACCGCGAAGCGCGGGAAGAACGTCGCAAGGAGGTCTACGCCGATCAGCCCGAATACATGCAGGAGTACAACCCGAAAGAGGTCGAGCTCGATGGCATGATCCGCAAGGTGGGGGTGTTGCAGATCCTGCCCGATGGGTACGGGTTCCTGCGCAGCGCAGAGTTCAACTACCTGCCGAGCCCTGACGACATTTACGTCTCTCCCTCCCAGATCAAGCGCTTCGCCCTCAAGATGGGTGACACCGTGGACGGTGAAATCCGCCCACCCAAGGAAGGCGAGCGGTATTTCGCCCTGATTCAGGTCAACTCCATCAACGGTCGCGCGCCGGGCGACATCGACGAGCGTGCGAGCTTCGATTATCTGACGCCCTATTATCCGGAGGAGCAACTTGTCCTGCAGACGCTTGGAGGGGAGTACTCAACCCGGGTCATGGATCTTTTCTCTCCTATTGGAAAAGGCCAGCGTGCGCTCATCGTAGCGCAGCCCAAGACGGGTAAGACGATCCTTCTCCAGAAGATTGCCAATGCCATCACGACCAATCATCCGGAGTGTCATCTCCTGATCCTCTTGGTCGATGAACGGCCCGAGGAGGTCACGGACATGCGCCGTCACGTCAAGGGCGAGGTCATTGCATCCACCTTTGACCAAGACCCGGAAAAACACGTCGAGGTAGCCGATATCGTTCTGCAGAAAGCAAAGCGCCTCGTGGAAGCCGGTCAGGATGTGGTCATCCTGCTCGACTCGATCACCCGTCTGGCCCGTGCGCACAACGCCGTGACGACGTCGACCGGAAAAACGCTCTCCGGTGGTATGGAAGCCGGCGCGCTTCGGGGACCCAAGCGCTTCTTCGGAGCGGCCCGCAACATCGAGGAAGGCGGTTCGCTGACCATCATCGGGACGGCGCTCATCGATACGGGAAGCCGCATGGACGAGGTCATCTTCGAAGAGTTCAAAGGAACGGGCAACTCGGAAATCGTACTCGATCGTGAATTGGCCGACCGCCGCATTTTCCCGGCTATCCACATCGTGAAATCAGGTACGCGGCGCGAAGAGCTCCTGATTCCCGAGGCCAAACTCAAGCGTATCTGGATCCTGCGCAAGCTCCTGGCAGACATGAACCCCATCGATGCCATGAACTTCCTCCTCGACAAGATGCGTGGAACGAAGAAAAATGACGAGTTTCTGGTTACGATGAACTCGTAACGCCCGCGATGAGGATCATCGAGAGAGGCGACCCGGTCGAAGATCGGGTCGCCTTTTTTATTGATCGCTCTTCGGTTCAGGTAACGCCCAGTAGGCCAACATGGCCATCCCAAGCACTGCCACAGCCGCAGTCAGCGTGTTAGAGACGTAACCGTACCGGACGTAGGAGGTACCCGCCACCGCGCTGCCAATACCGAGACCGATTTGACCAATGGCCACGGCAAGGCTGAGCAGCGCCCCGCGGCGCTGTTCTTCGACAAGCGCCGTCATGAGCGACTGCAGGGGGCTGATTCGAATGGCGAACATGACCATGGCGAACCCGAAGACGACATAAGCCATGACCATGGATGTCGTCAGGTAGGTGGTCGCCACCATGACGACGGCCAGTCCGAGGCATGATGTAATGATCAGGGGTTTTCGACCCGTGCGGTCTGACAGCTTGCCTGCAGCGGGACCGGCTATGACGTTGGCAATGCCTCCGACCAGAAACAGGGAAGCAATGGCCGTGCCTTCGACTCCCAGGTGATGCTCCAACCATGTTGGTAAGTAAATAACGTATAGCCCGATACTGAAAAACATCAGGAAGTATGTAGCGCTGGCCGCGACAACCACCCGACGGCCCAGTAGCTCCCTATAGCCAGCGATGGCGGATCGCACGGTCAAACGATTCTTGTCGCGTTCCACATCCGGTTGCGGCACGTAGAACCAAATCAGCACCGTGGTCAGGGTCATCGTCCCGGCAAACATCATGAAGGCTCCCTTGAATCCGACCCAATCAGCCAGCAGCGTACCAATCGGAATACCGATGATCTGTCCGACCGCGATACCGCTCATGACCCATCCATTGGCCCACCCTCGTTTGTTGTATGGGAAATAGTCCCCTACGTACGACACGGCTGCCCCACTGAGCATGCCGCCTGCAGCCCCTGCTGCGGCACGCATGGTCAGAAGCTGTGCAAAATTCTCCACCACACCGTGCAACCATAGCGCTACGGCCATCGAACCACATCCCAGGAGGATGACCAGGCGACGTCCGAACTTATCTGAAATAGGTCCAATGATGAGGGCAAAAAGACTCAGGCATACCGCGTAGGAGGTAATCAGCCATCCTTGATAGGCCTCAGCAATATTGAGCGCTTCGCCTATCCTGGGAAGAATGGGAGATACGATGATGACCTGGCTGCTGGCGGAAAACACCATCAGCCACAAGGCAAACAGGACCAGGTAGGGGTGGGAATTGTCTCTGCGAGCCATGGGGGAGCTGGGTTCGCGATTCGTCGCAGCGACGATCGATGAGGAGCATGCCTCTGAGCCACCTGAGAAGTGGCAGCCCGGTAATCGGCACAGTATACGCAATGCGATCCGTCCATACGGTGGCTAATCCGTCAAGATGCTGCCCAGTCCACACACAACGAAAACAGGGCGGCCGCCTTTCGGCGGCCGCCCCGATGCCCGCTTAGCGGGTCAACAAGACGCAACGGGTAGTTGCGAACGGGTCCCGTCATCCCCAGGGACCGCGTCCTCCCCGATTACTTGAGCAGCGTCATTGTTTTCGATACCACGCCGGCTGCCGTCTGCAGGCGGTAGATGTACATACCCGAAGCCAGGTTCGAAGCGTCAAAGCCCGTCTGGAACGTACCGGCCGGCTGAATGCCATCAACCAGTACCGCGATCTCACGACCGAGCACGTCATGGACCGACAGGCGCACCTCCTGGCTCTGATCAAGACGGAAAGCGATGGTCGTCGTCGGATTGAACGGGTTCGGGAAGTTCTGCGCCAGTTCTACCTGCTGAGGGAGCTGGGCAAAGCCATCCTCCACGTCGACTGTCTGGCCCGTGGCGATGTTGCCGAAGTAGCCGGCGTGTGCCAGGGCGGTCCAGCCAGCAGCCCAGTTGTCGCGACCGAAGGCACCCACAAAGTCCACCGGCGTGTAGAAGGCGTCGTTTGGATACGCGGCGCGCGTCATGGTAAAGGCCGGGCTGTTGCCCGTCGGGCGCGGATCAAGGCCACCCGAAGGCGACGTAGAGCGCTCGATACCGGCAATCATCGGATCCTCGACCACGTTGCCGTTGGCCACGAGGTAGTCGATGATGGCTGCCTGGTTCTCCAGACCCGGGTTCACGAACTGCGCCGGTGCGTTGCCCGCACCGAACCCGTACCACAGGTTGTGCGTCAGGCCCAGGTCGCCCGCTTCAAAACGCTGACGGCTGTCGAGCGGCTTCGAACCGGTGTTGTCGATGTCCTCGATCGTCAACGCGTAGCCACCCGAGGTGGAGTTGTAGTCCGTAAAGATCGAGTTGTGGTAGAAACCACCCGTGTTGTCACGGAACATCAGCATCTCGGCGCGGTCGCCGTCGGGCGTGTTCGAAGCGCCGCCACCGATGTAGGTGGCGTTGTACACATACGGCTTGGCAAAGGGCTCCGTGTTCTCGTCGCCACCAGCGCCATCCTGCTCGGCCGCACCACCAGCTGCATCCGTGCCCTGGATCACGAACCAGAACTGACCCTTACCACGGTAGCCCTGATCCCAGTCCACAGCGTCATCCGAGTTGAAGGCCGAGACGAAGTACTTCAGGTTCACGTTGCCGCCGAAGAACTCGACGCCGTCATCGCCCGAGGAGTAGGACTCGATGTACTCGAGCGTCGTACCGGCGCCAACACCACCAAGGGTAAGACCCTGGATCTCGTTGCCGTCCGACTCACCGATGTTGATACCCGTGTGGCGGATGGAGACGTAGCGCATGATGCCCGAGGAGTCGTTGTCGTCCGTACCGCCATACTGGGCGCGCGTGTCACCGCTCGGAAGGATCTCGTTCACGCCTTCGATCTCTTTCCAGTCGCCCGAAGCGTCGCCGGCGTTGTTCGTGACGGCCGCGCCCAGGAGGATGATGCCGCCCCACAGACCACGATCTTCGTACGTCAGGAGGTCAGCCGAAGAGATGTTGTCCTGCACCGAGGTGAAGATGATGGGGGCCGTAGCCGTGCCTTCAGCATAGATCTTGCCGCCGCGGGCTACCATGAGGGCCGAAGCGTCAACGCTCTGGCCATCCTGGGCCTTGACCACCGTTCCGGCTTCGATGTGCAGCTCAGCACCGTCCTCGACGATGACCAAGCCGCTAAGGACATAGACGTTGTCTGCGGACCAGCGCACGACGTCGCCAGCGTTTATGTCAGCGTCCGTGACCGTGACCGTGGGTCGGGACTCCACATCACCATCCGGTTTGTCGAAGTAGCCAGCCGCATCCAGGGCGGTCCAACCGAGGGCCCAGTTGCCACGACCGAAAGCGCCTACGAAGTCAACCGGCGTGTAGAACGCATCGTTCGGATACGCGGCGCGGTCCATCGAGAAGGCAGGCGAGTCGGCAGAAGGGCGCGGATCCATGGCGCCGCTCGGGCTCGTTGAACGCTCAACGCCGCGAATCATTGGATCCTCGACCACGTTGCCGTTGGCTACGAGGTAGTCGATGATGGCTGCCTGGTTCTCCAGACCCGGGTTCACGAACTGCGCCGGTGCGTTGCCCGCACCGAACCCGTACCACAGGTTGTGCGTCAGGCCCAGGTCGCCCGCTTCAAAACGCTGACGGCTGTCGAGCGGCTTCGAACCGGTGTTGTCGATGTCCTCGATCGTCAACGCGTAGCCACCCGAGGTGGAGTTGTAGTCCGTAAAGATCGAGTTGTGGTAGAAACCACCCGTGTTGTCACGGAACATCAGCATCTCGGCGCGGTCGCCGTCGGGCGTGTTCGAAGCGCCGCCACCGATGTAGGTGGCGTTGTACACATACGGCTTGGCAAAGGGCTCCGTGTTCTCGTCGCCACCAGCGCCATCCTGCTCGGCCGCACCACCAGCTGCATCCGTGCCCTGGATCACGAACCAGAACTGACCCTTACCACGGTAGCCCTGATCCCAGTCCACAGCGTCATCCGAGTTGAAGGCCGAGACGAAGTACTTCAGGTTCACGTTGCCGCCGAAGAACTCGACGCCGTCATCGCCCGAGGAGTAGGACTCGATGTACTCGAGCGTCGTACCGGCGCCAACACCACCAAGGGTAAGACCCTGGATCTCGTTGCCGTCCGACTCACCGATGTTGATACCCGTGTGGCGGATGGAGACGTAGCGCATGATGCCCGAGGAGTCGTTGTCGTCCGTACCGCCATACTGGGCGCGCGTGTCACCGCTCGGAAGGATCTCGTTCACGCCTTCGATCTCTTTCCAGTCGCCCGAAGCGTCGCCGGCGTTGTTCGTGACGGCCGCGCCCAGGAGGATGATGCCGCCCCACAGACCACGATCTTCGTACGTCAGGAGGTCAGCCGAAGAGATGTTGTCCTGCACCGAGGTGAAGATGATGGGGGCCGTAGCCGTGCCTTCAGCATAGATCTTGCCGCCGCGGGCTACCATGAGGGCCGAAGCGTCAACGCTCTGGCCATCCTGGGCCTTGACCACCGTTCCGGCTTCGATGTGCAGCTC
>JAFMNH010000005.1:39123-47049 GCA_017859335.1 Rhodothermales bacterium
CAACGCTCTGGCCATCCTGGGCCTTGACCACCGTTCCGGCTTCGATGTGCAGCTCGGCACCGTCCTCGACGATGACCAAGCCGCTAAGGACATATACATTATCGTTCGTCCAATGCACCGTATCACCGGCGTTGATGTCGGCATCGGTAACCGTGACGGTGGGACGGCTTTCTACATCGTCGGATTGGGCCAGCGTGGTGCTGGTCGTGAATCCGACCATGATCAGCATGGCGAAGAGGGTTCGTAGCGCTCGTTGCATGGTATCTGGTTGTGTGTTGGGGTGGGTAACAGTCAGCTTACAGTGAGCTAACGATTTCTTAATGAAGGCCGAAAACCACAGAAGGCAGCCAAATGGCTGCCTTCTGTCAGGGCCTGAAGCCCGGTCGATCCGGACCTCTATGTCAGGGTGCCCCGCTGGCTTAGTTGATCTCGTACGTGAGTCCCAGCGAGAACGTGCGAGAGCGGGAGTAGGAGAGGTACTCGTAATCCGTCCCCTTGAACGACTGGATCTGGCGCATGTCCGTACCCAGCAGATTCTTGGCCGAAAGCTTCATGCGGAAGTCCGGAGAAACCTTGCGGGAAATGGTCAGGTCGAGATCGGCACGGGCCTCCTCGAACACATCGGGCGTAGCGCCCTCGGTTACAGCCAGAAGGCGATCACCAAAGACCGTGTAATAGAGACCGACGGCCGTACCTGTTTCGATGTTTTCATACACCGCGTTCAGGTTCAGCAGATACGGAGACTGGCCAACCAGTTGGCGCGTGTTGTCCGCACCCGGGTCAGAAGCCAGAATGAGGGTCATTTCTTCTTCCGGAATGTCGACTTCCGACTGAACCAGCGAGAAGTTGCCACCCAGGGAAATACGACCCAGAATCGGGTTGGCCGTGAAAGCATCCAGACGCTTGCGGGCCTCGAACTCGGCGCCGTAAACCATGGCCTTCTCCACGTTCTGGAAACCGACAAAGCGACCTTCGCCCACGTTGCGCAGTACGCGCTCGATCGGGTCGGTGAAGTCCTTGTAGAAACCGGAGACAGCCAGGATCTCACCGGGGCGCACGAACCACTCCCAGCGCAGATCATAGTTGGTGATAAGCGTGCGATTGAGGAGCGGGTTGCCCTCCTGCACGTCGCCGCCTACGAAGTCAAAGCTCTGGAACGGTGCCAGTTCGCGGAACGTCGGTCGGGCAAGCGTGCGGGTGGCCGCGGCCCTGAGGTTCATCCGATCAGACAACTCGAAGGTGATGTTGACCGAGGGAAGCACATCCGTCTGATCGAGCTCTGCCAAACGCAGTTCATCCGGAAGCGCATCATCGTAGCTCTCCGTCAGGATGGTCGTCTTCTCTACACGGGCGCCGACGATGGCCTTGAACCAACGGGTTACCGGAATCTTGGCCATGGCATAACCGGCCTGCACATCCCGGGCCGCATCGTAGTTGCCCCGCTTGGGAGAGTTCTCCTGGATGTAGATCCCGGCGTTGTAGGCGGTAATGTCTCCAACATTGAGCGTATCGAGGACGCCGAAATTCTCGGGCGAAAGGTACGCCGCGATATCGCCGTTGAAATCCCGGAAGTCGATCTCGCGCCCTTCGCGGTATTCAAATCGACGCTGACGGAACGCACGGTCCGTGGCATCGATGGCCCCACCCACCTTGAACTCCAGACGACGGGCAGCACCCAGATCAATCGGAAGCGTCAGGTCCAATTTGGCGCTCTGAGTGTCCTCGCTCAGGTCTCGAAAATAGCGCTGCGGGGGGGGCGCATTACCACCACCCAGGCTGTAGGTCGTATCCACGCTGGCGGCCCGCTCGTAGATGTTCTGTACCGACGAGAAAAAGCGAAGATCAGGCTCTTCCTGCGTATTTGTGCCGCCCGATACGGCCCATTCGGCCGTCAGTGGACCGAACAGGCTCTTGCCGCGGAGCTGCAGCGACGTCAGCGAGCGTTCTTCGTAGTCGAGGGCGCGCGTAAAGAATGTAGACGTTGCATTCTGGTCACGGAAACCGCCCAGAAGCGTTGCCTCACTCCGGCCACTCTGCGTGTGCAGGGCCGTTAGCGTCATCTCGTGATTGTTCGAGGGCTTGATCGAGAACGAGCCGCTCGTACCCCAGTTGGCCTCTTCGCTGCCCCGCATATTTACGAACGAAGCCGTCTCCATGGGATCCGCCCGGGAGATCAGTTCCAGATCCGGATTGGCGCCGAAATAGGTATTGGATACCAGATTATCCACCCCTTCGACCGTGCCACCCGTCAAGTTCCACTGGCTGAAGACGCCATCGTTATACATCGAGTACGTCCGGCCATAGGTTACACTACCCGTGTAGCCCACTGTCATGCCTTTCAACTTGGATTGACCGCCGATGGCCGTGGAAAAGCTGTAGTTGATGGGGGCCGAATCCTGTACTGGTGCCATTTGTCCATTGAAGGCGCGAGCAAAGGCATTCAGCGAGTCGGCGCGCGCGGCGCGGATCTCGTTGGTCACACCCGAGCGCAGGTCCCGCAGATCTTGCTCGGTCACCGAACGGGCCTCGGGATCCTTGTCATCGAAGATGGAAGGCAAGCCGCGCTGACCATCATCCCAACCGATCCAATCGGTCGAGGAGCGGGCGTAGGTCAGGAAGTCCGTACTGCCCGTAGCCAAGTCGTCATACGTGAGGGAGGCCGACAGCGAGAAAGTGAAGTCGTCCGGGAAGGCCTTCGTAGCCACATCCACCAGACCGCCCGAGAAATCGCCCGGCTTGTCCGGTGTGAAGGTCTTGAGCGTGACGATGTTGTCGAGCAGAGCGGTCGGGAAAAGGTCCAACTGGAACGCCTTCCGGTCCGGATCGGCCGACGGAAGCGTCGAGCCATTCAGCGTGGTGTTGGTATACCGATCGCCAAGGCCGCGGATGTAGACATACTTGCCTCCCATCACGGAAGCGCCGGTCACCTTGGACATGGCTGCAGCAGCATCGCCCGAACCCGAGCGGCTGATGGCCTCAGCCGAGATGGCATCCGAGACGCCATCGGCCTTCTGGCGGTCTTTCAACAGGACCGATTCGTTGTTGCGGATGGCACGCGCTTCGACCACGACTTCGCCCTTGAGTTCGAACGCCTCACTGGACAGGGTAATATCCAATCGCGTCACTTCGCCTTCTACAATTTCCACGCCTTCGATGGTCAGCGTCTGGAAACCGATGAAGGAGACTTCGAAGGTCTGCGTGCCTACCGGGACATTATCGATCCGGAAACGGCCTTCCAGATCGGTGGATGTACCGGTCAAGGTACCCTTGAGAATGACATTGGCACCGGTCAACGGGTCACCAAAGTCGCCGTCCATGACGGTACCGGCAAACGATCCTGTCTGGGCGGTGGCCGCCGGCACAAGACCAAAAACAAAAAGGACGGCAGCCATCAAAGCATGCCGGCAAGAACAGGATGTCACTGCTTCTCTCCTCGGGATGGGGGATGATGATGCCGAACCTGCGCAGGATGGGGAAATCCGATGTGCGCGCGCTTCGGCTGCTCAAGTAGCCCAAGGGTAGCCCGATGGTGTTAGGGCAATGTTATCCGCCGTTAAGCCAGTGTTATCCTTTCCGTGAAGCCCGGGCGAAGGGATTATTCGCCCTCGGTGAGAGGAGTCGTGGACTGCTCCATGAACGCCGTCATACGGCGCACGAAGTCGGCCGGGTTGTTGAGCGACCCTTCCAGCAGCAGCGCTCCTTCGTAGAGCTGCTCGATCGCTTCCCCAAGCCGCTCCTCCTGCCCCGGCACGTCGCGCAGCGCCGAAAGGTTCTTGATGAGCGGGTGGGCGGTATTGACTTCAAGCACCTTCTTGCTGCCCTCGAACGACTCGTCCATCATCCGCATCACACGCTCCATCTGCGCGTCCATGCCGGCCTTTCCGGTAACCAGCGTCACGGCCGAATCCACCAGGCGGTCCGAGGCGCGCACGTCTTCGACTCGATCACCCAGGACATCCTTGAAGCGCTCGACCAGTTTCTTGGTCTCACCTTTCTTCAGGCCGCCCTTTTTCTTCTTGTCCAGCTTCAGGTCGGAGGACTCGATGGACACCAGATCGTGATCCTTGTACTTCGGAATGCCCGGCATGATGAACGCATCGACCGGCTCCGTCATCAGGAGCACTTCGATGTCGTTGGCCCGGAAGTATTCCATGTTCGGGTTGCGCAAGGCCGCCTCGCGTCCATCGGCCAGGACGTAGTAGATCGTGTCCTGATCGCTCGGCTTGCGATCCACGTACGCACCGAATCCGGTCCATTCGCCCTTCTCCTTGATCGAGGACTCGAAGCGGAAGAGATCGATCATCTGGTCGCGGTGCTCGAACTCGAACTGGATGCCCGACTTGAAGAGCGGTCCGAATTCTTTGGAGAACGTGGCAAACTTCTCTGATTCGCTTTCTGCCCATTCCTCCAGCATGCCCAGGATCTTGCCGGTCAGGATCTTGCGGATCCTGGCCAGTACCGGGCTGTTCTGCGTGACCTCACGGGAAACATTCAGCGGCAGGTCTTCCGTGTCAACAACGCCTTTGACGAATCGGCACCAGTCCGGCAAGAGGTTCTTGGCATCGTCCTGTATGAAGACTTTCGACGAATACAGGTGCACGCCGTACTTGTAGTCATCGGCGAACATGCCCCGCGGCGCCTTCTTCGGGATGAAGAGCAACGCCTTGAAGCTGACCAGGCCTTCGAGGCTCAACTGAATGTGCCCAAGCGGCTCATCCATGTCGTTCGAAATGAACGTGTAGAACTCACTCAGCTGCTCGTCCGTGATGTCGGATTTCTGCTTGTGCCAAAGGGCATCGACCGTGTTGACCAGCTCGCCCTCGACATGCACGGGGAAGTCCACGAAGTTCGAGTACTTGCGGATGATGCTCTTGATGCGCCACTCTTCGGCAAACTCACCCTTGTCCTCTTTGAGGTGCAGCGTAATGGTTGTGCCACGCTCCGTGCGGTCCGTCTCCTCGATAGTGAACGATCCGCCCCCATCACTCGTCCAGCGCAGGCCGTGGCTGTCCGTGTCGGCATGGCGGGTGTCTATCGTGATGGTATCCGCCACCATGAAGGCCGAATAGAAGCCGACCCCGAACTGCCCGATCAGGGAGGCATCCATGGGACCGTCCTTCTTCTTGAGCTCCTGCACGAACTCAAGCGTGCCCGACGAGGCCACCGTCCCGATGCGCCTCAGGAGATCTTCTTTGGTCATCCCGACACCGGTGTCAGTCAGCACCAGCGTGTTCTCGTTCTTGTCCAGCTTGATGTCGATGCGCTGCTCGGCATCGGCATCCACGACATCACGATCCGTCAGCATGCGGAAGCGGATCTTGTTGAGCGCGTCGGAGGCGTTCGAGATCAGCTCACGCAGGAAGATCTCTTCGTGCGTGTAGAGCGAGTGGATGATCAGATGAAGCAGCTGCTTCATCTCGGCTTTGAACTCGTGGACTTCGGGAGCCTGGGTAGCTTCAGTCGTGGTCGTCGTGTCGTCAGCCATGGCGGCGAAGGCAAGGATGAGTGGGAGATAGAACGATATCTGCCACTTTTTTGGCTTCGCAGCGCCGTTTGTTCCATGAATAGACCGTCAATGGAGGTCCTGACCGGTTGCACCTCCTACATGCCACTGGAGCGCGCGATCGATACCGCCTCGCGCAATGGATGGCAGCCTACACCATTGATCCTGCTGGGAAGCCTACCCCGTCATACGAAAAGAGAGAAGCTGCCGGCGGGCTACGGCGCCGCGATCCATCGCCACTCTTCGAAGACGGGCACGTGCCTTCCTGAGGGCCAGCCGATGGTCCCTGCGATCGTCGACCGCCTTCGATCCTTGAATCAAGGGTTGAGAGGGCAGGCTCATGCGGTTGCTTTTCATACTTGCTGATGGATGTGAAGAGTATTTCCATTACGGCTCTTCCTCGTCCATCGGCTGCGACCTGCAATACTTAAACGGCGGCCAACCGCGCTATTCGGCTCGGGCGGGGACTAGGGCGTTGAGCCAGTCGAAGAGCACAGGTGCCATTTGCTCACGCCACGCCCTGGAGGCTGGGGCAATGACTTCAAAATGACTGGCATCTTCAACAATGTGGAGGCGCACGTCATCCCCCGCCGCTCGAGCCTCTTCGGCATAGGTTGTGACCTGTTGCCAAGGCACCACGTAATCGTGCCGGCCATGCAGCATGAGCTGTGGCACACCCAGCGGCAAGCGCGCCGCGGGCGAAGCCTGGCCGTAACGCGCCGGCAGCTCCTCGGGCGTGCCTTTCATGAGCTGTACATACCCATCCCCGCAGGGATTGGGGTCCTGCTCTGCATGCGCCTTCAGATCCGGAATACCATCCAGACTGACTGCGCCGGCAAGACGAAGGGGCGCGGCGCTGTACAGGTCATCGCGGTCATCGTACCCGCTCCTGCCGGCAGCCCACAACGCCAGGTGCCCACCAGCCGAATGGCCCATGGACACCACCCGGGTCGTATCCAGATCATGCGTTTCGGCCAGCGCGCGCACATAATCGATGCCGGCGCCCACGTCCTCAAACGTACCCGTCCACGCCCCTCCTTCATCCACAGCCTGACGATGTGAAAGACTCCACGTCGCCCATCCCCGCTCGGTCAAGGCGGCCATGAGGGGCTCCACGTTGCGGGGACGATGCAGTCCGACCCAGCAGCCACCGTGCATCATGACAATGACCGGATGCGGCCCTTCTGTCTGCGGTACGCGCAACACGCCCCACTGCATGGGATCCGAACCATAGGCAATGCGCTCTTGCTCGGGGATTTCCGGGTGGTCGAAGTCCCCGGGACCCAGGTATTGGGCTTGACTTGGTGTAGCGGCTGCCATGAGTATGATGGCTGTCAGAAACGTGGCTGAAAGGGTTCGAAACATGCGAGATCGGGAATGGGGTCCAAGGTACTCATTGACGGGCTCCGCACATGCCGGGAGCACTTTTTCAGAAATCAATCTCCGGCGCGGCCCAGGTCAGCGAATCCCCCTCGAGACCATGCGCGAAGCTGACGACCTCCCCATCTTCGGGCACAAAGTGGATCAGGACGTACATGCGCTCCGGATCCGGGTAGAACGCGGTCCAATGCGGTTGCCAGTAGCGGTCCTTGAGGGCATGGTCATCAACAATCAATGCCCGTCCCCTGAGCGTCACGTATCCCGTGCCGTCCGGTATCTGATAGAAGACCGTGGCGCGCGGATTCGCGCGGATCTCGCGCACCTTGGCGCTGCGCGCGTTGGTGCCCATCCAGACATCGAAGCGCCCCGAATCAGGAGGAAGCGCTTCAAGAATCCGCGCTTGGGGTTGACCCGCCTCATCGAGGGTAATGAGCGTAAGCAAACGGGCCGAGGCCATGATGTCCCATGCTGCCGCGTGCCCGTCCGTCCACACTTCGGGCGTTGGTGAAGACGGACCTGGAGCGGTCTGTTCCTGACATCCTGCCATCAGCACGAGGGTCAATACGAATACCGCGTAGCGCACAGGCATCCTCAGCGACCAACGGCGGCCAACCCCTGCTCGAACACGATGTCGACCGGGATGCCTTCGTCCGCCAGGCGGTCCAGATCGGCCTGTAGCTGCTCGGGTACGCGAGCATACTCATCGACAAAGGCCGCGACGCCCTCGTAGTCGCCATCGCCCTGGAAGCGCAGGATTTTTCCGGTCAGCGCATTCATCGCCTCGATCATCATGTCGTAGTCCGCCCGGTAGGTGCCCGTAGCTTCGTCCCGGGTAAAGGCGCCCATCTCTGAAAAGAAGTTGAACCGGATCATGTTGGCCCGTCCGTGGGCGCTTGATGCGCCGAAACGCACACTGCGGAAAATGCCCGCCAGAAAGGTCACCATGTTATCCCGTAGATCGCCCGATTCTTCTCCTTCCTCGATCAGTTTTGACACCATGTAGAGGCCCAGGATGTCGGCCTTGCCTTCTTCGAGCGCCGAGG
>JAFMNH010000075.1 GCA_017859335.1 Rhodothermales bacterium
CCTTCGATGGCAATGCCGGCAATGGGCCCGAGGAGGGAGAGAATCAGGAACAGACCTGCTGCAATGCCCTTCGTGACCAGATACGCCGGAACGGGCCAGTGCCAAGGCACCTTGTGCTGGGCGTTCCAGACCACCTGCGTCATCTGCTCGGCCATGCGGCCCTCGCCGATCTGGATGGGGCCTCCCATCGGGTCGCCCTGGGGACCGGACGCGCGAAGCGGGCTGCCCGAATCGGACCGACGAACGGACGGCTTGGGTGGTTTGGAGGCATGACCATCACCACCGTGCCCATCGCCTTCATGCAGGGGAAGGACATCGGCCCAGGCAAAGGTCTCGGGCGTGCGGTCCGTGGCCGTCGGGTGCATGGCCACGTCTTCGCCACCGATGTAATAGAGCTTCGGCGCGGTGCCCTGCTCGGGCTTGCGCACCGTAACCTTGTTCTTGGCCACCGTCTGGGCTATTTCCGTTGTCGGATCGTCCAGATCCCCAGCCAGAATGGCGTGTTCGGGGCAGACCACCACGCAGGCGGGCTCGAGACCGAGGTCCACCTTGTGGGCGCAGTAATGGCATTTTGCGGCTGTTCCTGAATCAGGGTCGATGTAGATGGCATCGTAGGGGCAGGCCTGCATGCAGGCTTTGCATCCGATGCATACATCGGGGTCGAACTCCACGATGCCATCGTCCCGCTGGTACATGGCCGTAACGGGACAGATACGTACACAGGGCGGATTGGCGCAGTGGTTGCAGCGCGTGACCTGAAACGACCGGGTGACGTTCGGATACTGCCCCGTCTCAACACTCTTGACCCAGGTGCGCTGCACACCCAGAGGTACCTCATTTTCGCTCTTGCACGCTGTGGAGCAGGCATGACAGCCGATACAGGCATCGTTGTTGATCAGGAAACCGTAATTCATACCAGTATGGAAAGCGTGAAGGGTGCGGCATGCACGCAGGCAGGCCCAAGCGTCCTGATCGTCCCATGAGCTTTCGAAAGCCGAATGGGAAGCAGTCCAAGCACTTGTAATTACAGGTTAAGACATCCGGGTCAAAAGGTCCAGATCCTGCGGGCGATTAATGTTCGTCAGCTCCCCATCCTCGATATCGACCCACTGGATGGGGACCTGATCCAGGAATCCAAACACGCTGCGCCGTCCTGATGCGAGGTACGTCGCGAGGGCCTCTCGCATGGTGGCTCGCCACAGGCCACAAAGGGGCTGCTCCCGTCCCGAGGACCCGGCACGCGCAGCTACCAGCCAGGCCCGAGAGTCCCGCGAAACGGACAGGATCTGCTCCAGGGATGCTGCTTGAATCGCAGGCAGGTCACCAGCTACGACCAGTAGGTCCCTCTCCTCAAGGGCGGCACCGATACCCCCAAGGGGACCCTGCCCGGGATAGCGATCAGCGATGGTATCCCAGCTGCAGCCGGCCACATCCGGTGGCTCCTCAAAGGCTGCGTCCGGATGGGCCAACGACAGGTGGATGTGGCGACACACCCCGCTCATGGCGCGATAGGCGGCATGGTAGAGGGGAGCACCATGCAGGGGCGTGTTCATCTTCTCGCGGCCAAAACGGACAGAGCTGCCACCAAGGAGAAGAAGGCCTTCAGGATCGGTTCTCATGGGCACCATCCGCTGCGGGGAGCAAAAAAAGGAGACGGGAGTGGGAGGAACACGACATGACAGGTGGGCCCGGAGGCTGGACCCTGTCGCGCCCACGCCCTACCATGGCTTCATGATAGAGGCAACAGCGCATTCGGTCCACCCTGCGGAGGGTATAAACCGCTGACTGCCTGACCTTTGCCACTACGCCTTTCGGAGTGTTCGTCATCAAGACACGTCCCATGCTCTACTTCTATGTGGCCCCACCCGACGACATGAAGGGTGGGGTGGACTCGGACGCCTTTGATGCCTCGAGGCTCCATCGCAGCCTGGTACTGGCAAAGGCGGACAAACGGGGCCAGATCTATGTTGTGGATGCACGGCGGATACCAGCCATGCTCAGTGGGGAGGTGGATTGCATTCCGAAGAAGGCCATTCTCAACCGCAAGCCCTACCGCAAGCCCAAGGAAATGACGGCCGGCGGAGGCATTCTGACCCGCCCGGGCAAGAAAAAGATGAGTGTGCTGCTCATTTACCGCAAGGGGCGTTGGGATTTGCCCAAGGGGCGACTCGACAAAGGAGAAACCATCGAAGCCTGCGCCCGCCGGGAAGTCATGGAAGAGCTCGGCATCAGGCAGGTTGATGTCCACAGCTTTCTGGACACCACCATTCATGGCTATCCGGAGAAGGGGCGATTCATTGTCAAGACCACCCACTGGTACCATATGACCACAGAGGCCACGTCCTTCATTCCGCAGACCTCCGAAAAGATCACGAAAGTACGGTGGAGGAGTCTGCGCAAAGCAAAGCGGATCCTGGGATACGACAACCTGGCCCGGCTGCTGGCCCGGGTGGAACACAAACTGGTAGTCACCCATCCGTGACCTTTTTCTATATTGCACGGAGTAAGCGCCATCCAATACTTGTTTATCACTTCTACACCCCTTTGATGGAAACGGCAGCAACTGATCTGGACAGCAAATTGGCCCGCCGCGCCGCCCGGAGCGGTAAAAAGCGCAAACGCCGCAGCGGCCGCAAGATTGGCCTGCCGGCCCCCGTCGTGTTCTGGCTGGTGGCTCCGGTCGGCGCGGCCGGCATCGTCATGCCCGTTATCCAAGATGTGGGATGGGTATGGATGACAGCATCCGCTATCCTCCTGCAGATCATCATCCTGCGCATCAACGATGGCCGCGGATTCATCCGCTCACGAGAAATGCGCCGCGCCTACGAGGCCCGACGCCATTTCTCCATCCTCGAGGTCATCATCCTCTTCCTGTTGATCATGGCCGACATGCTGGCCATGGCCTATGCCCTGTTGATGGCTGCTGCGCCGTAATCAGAGCCGGTTCTTGTGCCCCGCGGGCATCGGATGAGATCCCTGTTTACTGCCCCGCCATGAAGACGGCGTTGGCGAAAAGCTGTAATCCGGACTGCCAGAATCCACGGAAGAGCGGATTGTCCATCAGGAAGACCCAATCACCCGATCCGTCCGACTGCACACCGAAGGCCAAGGACCCCTCGAGCCGCTCTTCGGCCCGGTAGCCCGTGTGCCCCGACACCCGGCCCTCTTCCTGGATGACACCCACGTTCCAACTGCCATCGGCCGTCATGAGCGCCGGGTGATCCGAACGGTCGCGAAGCACGAACGTCTGCTGCCCGAAGCCGAATGCCAAGGGATGCGTCGCATCCACGTCTACGCGGTACACCGCGCCTGGATTGCTCTCGGGAGCACGCGCGCGATTGCGATCAGCATAGCGCTGGTAGCGGGCCCGCTCGGTACGGACGCTGTCGGGTTCAGGGTCTCGCTGCTTCATGGAAAGCGCCATCCCCCCCTTTCCGGCCAGCCATGTGGCGGCTCGTTCGATGGCAACGACCCGCCCTCCGGATCGCACCCAGTCCCTGAGGTGCTCGAACCCGGCCTCTCCAAGCACCGATCCGTATGAGGAGGACGGCAGGATGATGACATCAAAGGCGTCCAGATCCATGGAGGCAAACCGATCCGCGGGAAATCGCGTCAATGGATAGTCGATCACCTGATCGAACCAATGCCAGACCTCTCCGATGCTGGCCGATCCAAGCGGAGAGCCGTACGGCATACCGATACGCAGCGGTTGCGTGGCGCGCACGCGGGATGAGCCCAGGTCGTTCCCCGTGTCCACAAACCCTGTCGGGATCGGGGTCAGGACTTGATCATGGGCTGCCGCCAGGCGCTCAAGCAGGCTGGCCAATCCGTCCCCGAGGTGCTCGTTGTTCCTGCGCGTAACGATGACGGCGCCCCTGTCGAAGGAGGTCGCGCCAACGGAAAACGGATTATCATTGCGGCGCACGACGAGGCCCTCTTTCATGAGCGCGGCCAGATAGGCCGCATCGCCGGCATCATCCCAAGAGGTTACCCACGCGTAGGGCTGCCCTTCGAAATCCGTAAGAGAGCGGCGCGATTCACTCCACGGCACCATGTCAACCGGCGCACTGACCGCCACCGCATCCACATCATAGGCAAAAGGAAGGGCCCATCCGGTAATGTCATAGGTCAGCGTATCGGAGAGAACCACCTCCGGATCGAAGAGCACCCGTGTGAGCACCGCCCGTGGTTGCGCGGCCGGGATGACCATGTCGCCAGCGGCAATCGCATGGCGGCCCCTGCGACCCGTGCGATAATCCATTCCCTCGACGCGTGCATCGGATGCCGCGCGGCCATACTCTATTCCCAAGCGATCGAGATGCTCGGCCAAGCGGGCCTCCCTGCGCCCGGGTGAGGAGGCGCGCACGATGTAGGACGCATAGGCCCCGGGAGGATCTGTGAGGGCACGATCAAAATAGGCGGCAAACTCATCCACAATGCGTTCGTGATGCAATGCAGAGACTTCAATGGTGGACAAACCCGCCGTCATGTGGTGCGTCAGGCGGTCGGTCAGGGTCAGGGTATCCCCGAGCGCGGTTTCAATTCCGAGACCGGCGCGGCTGTGACCGGCTTGCTCATAGGTCATCCCGATGGCCCCATTGAACATGGGAAAGGAGTCTCCATAGCCGGGGTAAAGGATATCGAAGGACTCCTTCGTGAAATAAAGCCAGCCGGCGCGATCAAAGTAGCGTGCATGGTTGCGGCCCATGAGCTGCTGCAGCTCACGTTGCCAGGGCGTGACCTCCTCGTGGACAGGCTCGGCGGCCGGCGCAAAGTAATAAGGTGCGTCAACGCCTTGCTCATGAAAATCCACATGCACGTGCGGCATCCAATCCCTGAATAGCCGCAGGCGCTGCTGCGTCTCCACCTGTGTCTGCCAGGACCAGTCCCGGTTCAGATCAAAGTAATAGTGGTTCGTGCGCCCCCCGGGCCAGGGCTCATCATGCTCCACGGCCATCGGATCGGCATCCATTTCCTGTCCCACCACCATGTTGTACCAGTTGACATATCGGTCACGCCCATCGGGGTTGAGCATGGGATCCATGATGACCACCGTGTGCTTGAGCCATGAGGATGTCCAGTCATCGGTGGGATCAGCCAATCGATGGAGTGTGGCCATGGCCGCTTCGGAGCTGCTCGACTCGTTGCCATGTACGTTGTAGGAGAGCCAAACGATGGCTTTTTTCGTGCCCGTCGGCTCTCCATCAAGCAGATGTGCCCGCCGTAGGTTGTCCTCGCGTATGGTCCGGATAGTGGCCAGGTTTTCAGGCGAGGAAACGACGGCAGCCACCAAGGGCCGCCCCTCGTTCGTACGTCCATATACCATCAGGTGAACCCTGTCACTCTCCTTGGATACCCGCTCGAAATACCCCACGACCCGATGATGGGGTGAAAACTGTTCCCCCAGTTCATAGCCCAGGTACGCTGCGGGGGTGGTGACGGACTGGGCTTGGGCGGGCCGTTGGGCACCGAAAAAAAGACCGGAAAAAAGGGCGATAAAAAGGGCGAAAAGCACCGGAGAAGACAGAACGCGCATGCGGAGAGGGTAACAGAAAAGGGAGAGAAGATCAGACGGAATGCCTAGATTGACTCCCGGGTCGGGGCGCCGGCACGAGTTGTCTGATAACGACGGTAACCGCACCAACATAGCCGCCCTTACCATGCTGCGCAATCATACCCCGGTTTTACCTATCCCCCGTATCCATGGTAATGACGACATCCCTGCGCCTCTCCGCGAGTATCCTGGCCTGCTTATTGGTCCTGTCCATGGTTCGCACCGACCAGGAGTGGAGCGGTGCACAGGATACCCCTCGATTCGGCTTTCCGGACGAGTTTGCGCAATACTTCCACTCGATCACCGTTCCCGAGGGAGCCGAGCGGTCCGGGTATGGCGCCGGGTATCGCAGGCAGGCCCTGCGCACGCTGCAGGCAGCCCGTAAAGGATCGGTCACTCCGCTGCCCTGGGTGGAGCGGGGTCCGGGTAACGTGGGCGGGCGTACGCGTGGACTTGTCATCGACAAGAACGACCCGACGGGGCAAACCATTCTGGCTGGATCCGTTGGGGGTGGCATTTGGCGCAGCACCGACGCTGGCACGAGCTGGACACCGCTCACGGACGATGCGCCCCGCCTCTCAGTCACGTCCATCACGCAATCGGCTGCCAATCCGGACGTCCTGTATGCCGGGACGGGGGAGGGTTTTCCCAACGGCGATGCCGCCATAGGAGACGGGATCCTAAAATCAACGGATGGTGGCAGCACCTGGGAGGTTCTCCCATCCACGCAGGGCGGCACGGATTTTCTCTTCGTCAACCGCGTCCTTGTCTCGGAGACGGATGCCGACTTGGTACTGGCAGCAGCCCAATCGGGCGTATGGCGCAGTGTGGATGGCGGTACCTCGTGGTCTCGCGTGCTCGAGACCGGAAGCTACCGGGGGTTCTATCAGATCATTGCCGAACCCGGGCAGTTTTCGACCCAGTATGCCGTGGAAGATGGCAGTGGCGTCTGGAAATCGGTCGATGCGGGTTTGAGTTGGCAAAAGGCCAATGTGGGATTGGTTGAAGCGGGCTCTGGAGCCCGTATCGAGCTCGATATTTCCCCCACCGACCCACAGCGCCTCTATGCCCTGGTTGAGTCCGCCGACGGGGTGGACCCCACCTACGTCTCCGCCGACGGCGCCGAGAGCTGGGTGGAGCTCATGCCGGCCGAGGGCTCGCTCGATGCAGACATTGCCGGGACGCAGGGATGGTACGATTTGATGGTCCATGCCCATCCTGCCGACCCTGAACGCGTGTTTCTGGGAGGCATCGGTCTCTACCGCCAACGCCAGAGCGGGGGCTCCTCGGTGCGCTCCATATTCAATGGGGTGGATCAGGAAAACACCGAGAGCTTCCTCTCCTTCATCAACTTTGGCGCCAGTCACCTCGGTGGTGGTCTGAGACTGGGTACGGAGGAGGACGAAAGCACCATTACAGAGGGGCAGATGGTGGCCGTTGAAATCCGCTTTGGACCCGGGAGAAGCCAAAAAGCCCATCGCTTCGTACCTCCCGACCAATCCGGCGTGGCGTTTGCCGATTATCCCTACGCAGATTACGTAGAGGTGCCCTTCGAGGTGTGGGACATAACCAACAACCTGCAATTGGGCGTCTCCTTCCGCGACCGCGAAGACAACGGAGCATTTGACCTGAGCACGTACGATGGTGAGGACCTCGATCGGGAGTACGTGTTGATATCAGCCCGACCCTACACGGGCGATACGCCGGATGCATCCCTGGCGCAGGATGGCGGACTGCGTACGGACCTGGCCTACTTCTTCTGGCCCATTCTTGCCGACGGCGCGGAGTGGACCCCCTCGGCGTTGCCCGAGTCCACCCTTCGTCTGAACTGGCTGGAGGCAGAGGTTGGCAACCGGGTGCTGACACAGATAGGTTCAGGCGTCCATGTCGACCAGCATGTGATGCGCTCTGTTCGCACCGGATCAGGAGACGATGATTTCCGGATGGTTCTGGGCAACGACGGTGGGGTCTTCGTCTCGAACGATGGCGGGGCGAACTGGAACGGTCGCTTCCGAGGCTACAATACAACACAGTTCTACGGGGTGGACAAGAAGCCCGGACGAACCATCTATCTGGGTGGCACGCAGGACAATGGCTCCTGGCGCTCCCTGGGCAATCCGAATGCGGGGTCCGTATGGTTCGGCGCGGGCGGTGGCGATGGGTTCGACGTGGTCTGGCACAAGCAGAATGACAAGAAACTGCTCACCACCTCCCAATGGACAGCCATCCGGCGCAGTGTCGATGGCGGCATCAACTTCTCGGGGGCCACGAATGGCTTGACCAACAGTGGGCAGGGCATGGGCTCGCAGTTCATTACCAGCCTCTCGGCCCGTGAGGACAACTCAGACATTGTATATACCCTCGGAGAAGATGGGGTCTGGCGCTCGCAGGATTTCGCGCAGTCATGGGAGCTTCGTGCCATTGCTCCCGAGGTCTGGGGATATGCCGGCGCCAGTGGCAAAGTGCACGTATCGAATGCGGATGGGGATGTGGTGTGGGCCGGCTACGAAATGGATCCTACCACCTCGGGAGGAGATAACGCCGGACACCTGCACCGCTCCTTGGACGATGGCCGAACCTTCAGCCCCGTGCCTACCCCCACCTGGGCACCGGGGCGCCTGAGTGGCCTATCGAGCAGCTACGACAATCCCAACGCGGTCTATGTCACCTTCTCCTTTTCGGGTCGTCCGAAGGTCATTCGCAGCACGGACGCAGGACAGACCTGGGAGGACCTGAGTGGGTTCTTGAATGGGCCGCGTGGAGTCGTCTCGAGCAATGGGTTTCCCGATGTATCTACCTATGACGTGCTGGATTTTCCCGGAACGAATGTCATCTGGGCCGCTACGGAAATCGGCATTGTGGAATCACGCGATAACGGTGCCACCTGGGCGCTGGCCGAAAATGGACTGCCGGCCGTTTCAATCTGGCAAATGAGACTGCGTGACGATGAAGTTGTCGTGGCCACACACGGGCGCGGCATCTGGACCCTACCAACGGGCGCTGTCGTGACAGGTATTGAAGGCGATGAAAGCCTGCCCCAAACAGTATCCATCTCTTCTGCCTGGCCCAACCCCTTTACCGAACGGACCACGTTGGCCGTAAGCCTTCCAGCAGCCGGTCATATGCGTGCAGAGGTATTTGATCTGCAAGGACGGCGCGTTGCCGTATTGGCCGACGAAGAACGGTCGGCCGGGCGCCATGAGCTGACGTGGAGGGGTGACGGTGTGCCTGCGGGAGCGTACTGGGTCAGAATTACGACCCCTTCCGGCAGAACCACCCGCGCCGTCGTCCGCCTGCAATGAAGGCCGTGCGTATGGCCCAGCCATTGATGACACCCGGTCCGACCAACTCAGGCTGCGCGACGCAGGTCTGAATCGATGGTTGCGGACAGACGCTGAAGCGCCGCACGGCGCAACTGGGAGATGCGGGCCTCGGACACGCCGAGCAGGGCACCGATCTCGGCCAACGTCATATCCTCCCCGAAATAGAGCTCGAGAATCGTGCGCTCGCGCTGATCCAACGCCCTGCAGCATCCATCGAGATGTCTGCGGATGTCTTCCCATTCCATGCGGTCAAAAGCGACCGTGGCACCAGCGTCCGGGACGATGTCAACGAGACGCAGTCCACTCTCTGCATCCTGTACATGGTCAAGCGAGTCCTGGAAGCGCTGCATCGCATCCCTGCGGATCGTGTGGAGCTGATCCACACTGACCTGCATCTCGGTGGCCACGTCCTGCTCGGTCGGAGCGTGTCCCATGCGCTGGGACAGGCGATCGCGCACGCTGCGCTCCTTGGCAACCTTTGCACGGCATCGACGCGAAAGGGGATCGAGTCGACGCAGGAAGTCGATGATCTCACCGCGGATCCTTGGATAGGCAAACGTGATGAACCGGCAATTTGCTTGGGGGTCGAACTGGTCGAGGGCCTGCAGTGTGGCAATGACCCCCACATTGAAGAGCTCATCGGGCTGCGCAAGGACGTCAGCCGGACGGGATATTTTGGCAATGATGGAGCGGATGATGGGCTCTGTCGCAAACACAACAGCGTTGCGGTGCTCCTGGCAGGGGGCCTCATGGTAGGCCAACGCGGAGCGTTCTGCGCTGTGGGAAGCCGCCGCGGTGGGCGCCGTCATACGGGTTGCTTTCCGAGGTGCTGAACTGTGTGGTGCTGACATGGTACCGATCGGTTTCTGGGCGAATCAGGAGGCGGAGCGCCATCGATTACCCTTTCCATGTCAATCCCCGTGCCGCACTGCCGGAACCGGGCCGGCAAAACCTCACCGAACCCCCGAAAGCACCCCTGAAAGCCGTTTAGAGCTCAATTCGTGCTGGGAAGCATGGTCGTTTGCATCGGCAACGCACCCAACAAGTGTTTCAGTAACAGAACACTCACGTTGCTTCTGCATGTCGTTACCCACACCGCAATCCGGAATGATCCCATGCGCCAAAGGGCCCCTGTGGGGGATATGCGTGTTGGCACAGCGAAGGGCGTAGCCCTAGATTGCGCGTCCCATCCGATCTCCAAAGGGCGCCATCATGTCCGAAACACACCTGCAGGAAGAGGACCCGTGCCGACGAATCCTCGTCGTGGATGACAATGCCACGAACCGGGAGATGCTCGTGGACTTTGTTGACCTGCTCGGTCATGAGTGCCGGCAGGCGTCAAACGGTATCGATGCCATGGCCATCATCGAACAATGGAGACCGGACACGATTCTCCTGGATAAGCAGATGCCGGGAATGGACGGTATGCAGGTACTCGAAGCCCTGTCTGAGAATGAGGAGCTTCGCCACATTCCGGTCATTCTGCTTTCGGGTATGGATGACCTGAACACGGTCACTGAGGCCCTCGAAGCAGGTGCTGTGGACTTCATGGCGAAGCCCTTCAATCCGGCTGTCCTTCGCGCCCGTCTCTCGTCCAGCCTGGAGCGCAAAGCCTTGCGGGACCGGGAGCGGCTGCTGCTGCACTCACTGGAAAAGAGCTATCGGGACCTTCAAGCGTCCGAGAATGGGCGGCAGGCCCTGACCGACATGATCGTGCATGATCTGGGAAACCCCCTGTCCATTATCAAGATGAACGCGGAGCTGATCGCCATGACGGCTTCCGCGGGCACTGACATCCCCACCGATGCGCTCATGCAGCGGATAGGCCACATCTCAGCGGCCTCTGGATCCATGGACACCATGATCCGAAGCATCCTGGATCTATCGAAAATGGAAGCCGGGCTGCTCGAACCTGCCACAGAGCGTGTGGACGTGGCCGCGTTGCTGACGGCATTGCATACCCGTTTCGAGCAGATGGCAACCGATGCCCAGGTGGTCATTTCCCTGGACGTACCCTCCTCATGCCTTGTTGAAACGGACCCGGTCCTTCTCGAGCGGATGGTGAGCAACCTGCTGACCAACGCCTTCAAGTATGCCCATGGAGCGCGCGACGTGCTACTCTCGGTAACCGCCACGGATGACGCCTTCGAGGTTGCCGTGGCCGACAACGGTGCAGGAATCCCTGACCACCTGCACGAACGCATCTTTGACAGTTTCTATCAGGCGCGCTCCCGCGAAAGCGGAGCTCCGCGGGCAGGCGTGGGCCTTGGACTGGCTTTTTGCCGTATGGCTGCCCAGGTGCAGGGAGGTTCGATTTGGGTGGAGAACAACACGCCCCAAGGAACCCGCTTTGTATTCAGTCTGCCCCGCCGTTAAACGGTATGGAGCGGTACAAGCGGCGAGCAAACCAGCATCATCAGTCCTTGATACCGTACTTCTTGAGCTTGGCGTAGATGTTTGAGCGCTGCAGGTCTATGGCATCACTGATCCGACTGATATTTCCGTCGAATTCCCGGATCTTGTGGCGCAGGAATAGCTCTTCGGCCGCCTCCCGAAAATCTGCTATCCGAGGGTGCTGGTCGAACAGGTAGGAAATGGAATCCTGCGGTGCACTGCCGGGATTGGTGAACAGGTCCACGTCGTCCGCCGTGATGGCATCAGCCTCACTGAGGACGATCAAACGTTCCACGGCATTGTGAAGCTCACGCACATTGCCTCGCCAGGAATAGGATGACAGGAGAGCCAGGGCCTCTTTGGAGAAATGCTTCTCGGGACGGGCGTTGCGCTTGCTCAGTTTGTCACAGAAATAGGTGGCCAAGAGCGGAATATCATCCGGGCGCTCCCTGAGAGGAGGGGATTCAATGGTAATGACCGCCAGGCGATGGTAGAGGTCATCGCGGAAAGTGCGGGCTTGGATAGCCTCTTCAAGATCCTTGTTCGTTGCGCAGACCACGCGGACATCCACCGCAATGTCGTCTGTTCCACCGACCCTTCTGACCTGGTTCTCCTGAAGCGCCCTGAGCACCTTGGCTTGCGCTGCATAGCTCATGTCACCGACCTCATCCAGAAACAGGGTGCCACCATCAGCTTGCTCGAAAGAACCGATGTGCTGCTTGTGTGCCCCTGTGAAGGCTCCTTTCTCGTGACCGAACAATTCGCTCTCGATCAGATCGGACGGAATGGCTGCACAGTTGACCGCGATGAAGGGCGCCTCCTTTCGGTCCGATAATTGGTGTACCCACTGGGCAATGAGCTCCTTGCCGGATCCCGCCTCGCCCGTGACCATGATACGCGCCTGACTCGGGGCGGCGCGCTCAAGGAGTTTCTTGACGCGCTTGATGGCTGCGCTCTCTCCGAGTAGCGGCGGCACGTTGCTGTCAATCCTGGAGAGGCGCGCCTTCATTCGAGTGTGCTCTTTCTTGAGCTGCTTCGCCTGCAGTGCATTGCGCACGGCCACCAGGAAGTGCTGCAGGTTCGGGGGCTTGGCTACAAAGTCGTACGCGCCTTCCTTGATGGCCTCAACGGCCCGCTCGATCGTGGCGTGGGCTGTGAGCATGATGAAAGGCAGCTCCGGATAGGCTTCCTTCGCCTTTTTAAGGAAGGCCATGCCGTCCATCACGGGCATCTGTATGTCAGAGAGCACCAGGTCGAAGGCATCCGCTGCCAACGCTTCAAGACCCTCAGCGCCATGTGCCGCCTCCATGATCTCATAGCCCTGCATCTGCATCAGGTCCTTGAGCGTACGGCGGATGCCGGGTTCATCATCAACGATCAGGATACGGGCCATTCTAACTGCTGAATCTCAGTGGGTGGCGCCCCGGAAAACGTTGTGGGGGCGAAAAAAACATAGGAATCTCCA
>JAFMNH010000172.1 GCA_017859335.1 Rhodothermales bacterium
CGGCCCTGGAAGCCGGGGTGTACCATATTCTTGCACTGGAGAATGGATGGCAGGGGCAGCTCAGTGTGTCCGGTTACACGATGGACATGGAAAACGAGATTGACTTCTCCTTCGAGACCTTTTCGAATGTGAACATCGGCAAGAGCCGCCACCGCGGGGTAGAGTCAGGACTGACGTTCGGTAAGCCAGGGCTCGTGACCATTTTTGCGAACCACACGCTGCAGGACGTGACGCAGCAGACGGGCGAGAACAAGGGCAACGCGGTGAAAGCCATTCCGCTGCACAGTATCAGTGCGGGTCTCTCAGCACAGGCCGGTCCCTTTGGCGCCTCGCTGATCCTGAAAAGCCTGAGCGGCATGTGGGTGGACGATGCCAACACGGTCGAGCTTCCGGACTATTCGACCGTTGACGTCCGCCTTTCCTGGGAAATGAAGGATGTGCGCTTGGACGTGGATATCTTCAATGCGCTCAATGCTGCGTTCGACACGACTGCCTATCCTGATCCTGCGGGCTCAGAGGTTATTTTCCTGTTTCCATCAGCGCCCCGCACGCTGTCCATCAGCGCCCAGTATACCTTTTGATTGTCATGAAGCCTGCTCGTCCCCTCCTCCTTCCACTCGTCGTCGCACTGCTTCTGACAGCATGTGCCGATTCACAACCCGTTGACTCACAGGGGATACAGTTGCCCGATGTACCGCATCGCGTGACGTGGGACGGCGCGGATGGACCGAACGCAGAGGGTCCCGGAGCCGGGAAACATATTGTGTTCCTTTCGGGCGATCACGAATACCGATCGGAGGAGATCCTCCCAGCCATGGCCCGCTTGATGGCATGGCACCATGGTTTCCGGACGACCACACTGTTTACGTTGAACGACGAGGGCTTCATCGAGCCGGGCAGTTCGAACATGCGTGGACTGGAGGTTCTGCAAAGCGCCGATCTGGTTGTCATGGGGCTGCGCTTCCAGGATTTTCCCGAGGAAGAGATGCAGCACTTCGTGGACTACCTGGACCGTGGCGGGCCGGTGCTTGGCATCCGGACGTCGACACACGCTTTTGCGGGCATCGAGGGCCAGTTCGAAAAGTACAATTGGAACTACGAGGGCGAAGACTACATGCTGGGCTTCGGCCGGCAGGTCCTCGGAGAGACGTGGGCAGGGCACTACGGCACAAACCATGAGCAGTCCTCCGTGTTGGTCATGGAAGAGGGCGCCGAAGAACATGCTATCATGTCAGGGCTGGCAGGGTTTGACGCCGCGGGCCTTCCTGGTGAGCAGCCCTTTGCGCATGCCGTCTCCGGTGGATACTGGGCCGACCCGTTGCAGCCCTACTCCGTCCTGGCCCGCGGCATCGTGCTGACGGGTATGGACCCTGATGCCACCCCGGACCCTGAGAAGAAGCGCGCTCCGGTTGCCTGGACGCGTGCGTATTCCGGGGCCGATGGCACCGAGGGCCGTGTCTTCACGACCACCCATGGCGCCTCCGAGGACTTCCTGAATGACGGGTTCCGCCGCATGATGATCAACGCCGCCTTCTGGGCAGCCGGACTGGAGAGCGCCATCACCCCCGATCTGGCCATCGATTTCGTAGGGCCTTATCACCCGGCCCGGTATGCTTTCGATGGGTTCCGAATCGGCGTCCGACCCGCCGACATGGCTGGCTGGGATACCCCGATCATGGACCCAACCAAGCCGACGACGGCGCCCGAGGAAGCCAATTGATCGCCTTTCAGACGCTCCTCGATATCCGCATCTGACGACACCAACGGACCGCCCACTCCTTCCCCCCATGTCCTCTGCCACTGTTCTCCTCGATGATATTGGTCCCGGCCTGAAGCTCCGCTTCGACCGCACGCTGGCGTTCATGCGCGCAGCCGGTTTCGAATCGGGACGCATCTTGGACTTGGGGCCCGATAACACGTTTGCGCAGATTCTGCGTCATGAGGGCTTTGAGGTCATCAATACAGGGACCGTAGACCTCGACCTCGAACCGGAAATAGTTCGGGGGCATGATGTCAACTGCGTGACCTCCTTCGAATTGTTCGAGCATCTGGTGGCTCCGTTCAACGTGTTGCGCGAACTGCCCGATGTGCCCTTGTTTGCCACGGTGCCGCTCAATCTTTGGTTTTCCGATGCCTATCGCAACCCGTCGGATGTGTGGGATCGGCACTACCATGAGTTCGAAGACTGGCAATTCGACTGGCTTCTGGAAAAATCCGGTTGGTCAATTGTTCATCGCGAAAAATGGACATCGCCGACGAAGGATATCGGAGTCCGTCCCCTGCTACGTCGCTTCTGGCCCCGCTATTACGCCGTGACTGCCCACCGCTCCACCCTATGACCCCATTCGCCATGCCCCGCCGCTATTTTCCTCTTCTTCTCGCTCTCCTCCTGGTCTCCGGCTGCACCCGAACCGGTGTCTTTTCCCCTGAAAAAGGTGAAACGATCGTCCTGATTGGCAACTCCTTGGCTGACCGCATGCAGCATGACGGGTGGCTGGAGTCGCAGCTCCAACTGGCCTGGCCCGAGCACGAGCTGGTCATCCGCAACCAGGGATTCACAGGAGACCGGATTGACGAGCGGCCCCGGAGCAGCGGCTTTCCCACCGCCGGCGATTATCTCAATCATTCCGGAGCCACTACCA